>JBEGTF010000001.1:0-59710 GCA_041179545.1 Actinomycetota bacterium
AGTACGAAGGTTTTGAGAATGAAGTAAGCCACTTACGATTCCCTCCTTGGCCAGCAGACTATAAAGGTTTAGTTTACCTTTGGCCCCAGAGATACGCGAGCGAGATCGGCAGCGCCCACAACTCCAGCATCATTGACAAATTCTGCAGTGACGATGGCCAATTCGGGCCTAAATCCGCCCGCTGGTGCGTACTTACGGAAGGCTTCACGAATCGGCTCAAGGAGAAGTTCTCCGGCTTGGCTTACGCCACCACCGATAACCACGATCTCGGGGTCCAGAATGGCACTCAACGAGGCAATTGCCTGCCCTAGCCAACTAGCTAGGTTCCGCAAAAGCTGAATCGCGCCAGGATCGCCCTCGGTCAAGGCTTGATAAACCTCGGCACCGGTTAGTTTGCCGGCGACTTGCTTTAATTCGGCCAGGCGCTTTCCAGCGGGATCACCAGAATCAACTAATTCGTTGGCGGTGCGAAGCAATGCTGTTCCGGATGCATAAGATTCGATGCAGCCGCGCTGACCGCAACCACAGGCGATGCCTTCAGGTACCACTCTCATGTGGCCAAGTTCACCCGCAACACCAAACCCGCCACGAAGCATTTTGCCATCGACAATGATTGCGCCACCCACACCGGTACCTAGCGTCAGCATGACCATGTGCTGGTGTCCCTGGCCGGCACCAAATCGATATTCGGCCCAACCTGCTGCGTTGGCATCGTTTTCAATAACGACGGGTACATCAAGCTTTGATTCGATTTCAGACTTAAGTGGAAAATTCTTCCAACCAAAGTTGGTGCCGTAGATAACGTTGGCCTGTTGGTGGTCTATGAAGCCAGCCATGGCAACGCCTACGCCTAAGACCTGGTCATCTGAACGAAGCTCTTGGACCAGCCCAACCACTGCAGCTACAAGTGCGTCAGGGTCGGAAACAGGTGTGGCAACGCGTGCCTCGCGGATAATTGAGCCGCTCTCGTCGACCAAGGCACCAGCGATTTTGGTTCCGCCAATGTCGATACCAATCGCGCGCATTTTGACCTCATTTAGAACTATTTTTTGGGCTTGAATTTAGCCCCCTGCTCAGACGTCTAAAGTTTACCCGCATCAAAGTAGAGTTATCGCAAGAAAGTTCTGAGTCATAGGAGACGCTGTGCAGTCATACGATGTACCCCCAATTGTGGTTAGTGACCCAACCGAAAACATCACAGACCTTCTAGCTAATCGAGTAAAACTCACCCCAAACCTTAATCTTTTTGCGATTGAAACCAAGCCAGGGGTTTGGCTTGATCTAACGGCAAAGCAATTTGAAGACAAAGTTATCGCTGTTGCCAAAGGGCTGGTTGCCTCAGGCATTCAACCCGGTCAAGCAGTCGCAATCATGAGTCGCACACGTTTTGAATGGGCATTGATTGACTTTGCTCTTTGGTACGCCGGTGCAGTTCCAGTACCTATTTATGAATCCTCAGCACCTTCTCAAATTGAATGGATTCTTTCTGACGCCGACTGCGTTGCGATGTTTGTAGAAAACGATGAGCACCTTTCTCGCTTCCAGGAAATCAAAAACTCTGCTCCGCTTTGCCGCCAGGTTTGGAACATTGAAGCCGGTGCCATTGAGCAACTTGGAAAAGTTGGAAAAGAAACTTCCGACGCAACTATCGAGACCCGTAGAAAGTCATCGGGGTTGTTTGATTTAGCAACAATCATTTACACATCAGGCACCACCGGAAAGCCAAAGGGTTGCGAGCTTCTGCACCGAGGTTTTGTGGAATTGAGCAAGAACGCAACTATTGAAATCTCTGACGTCGTAAATCCAAGTCACAGCACGCTTTTGTTCTTGCCTTTGGCGCACGTGTTTGCACGTTTCATCTCTGTTCTATGTGTTCACGGTGGCGTTAAAGTAGGCCACCAGCCTGATTCCAAGAACGTGGCTCCTGCTATGCAGAGTTTCAAGCCACACTTCTTACTTGCAGTACCTCGAGTATTTGAAAAGGTTTACAACTCAGCTGAGCAAAAAGCTGAGGCTGGAGGTAAGGGAAAGATTTTCCGCAAGGCCGCGTACACTGCTATCGCTTACTCAAAGGCATTGGATACAGCCGCCGGTCCTTCTCTTGGACTAAAAATTCAGCACGCACTATTCGACAAACTTGTTTACAAGAAATTGCGTGCCGCAATGGGTGGCCGAGTTAAGTACGCTGTGTCTGGCGGAGGCCCACTGGGTGCGCGCCTTGGACACTTCTATCGTTCAATCGGTCTAACCGTTCTTGAAGGCTATGGACTAACGGAAACCACTGCCCCGGTTTCTATCGGGCGCCCAAATAATCTGCGCATCGGCAAGGTTGGCCTGATGTTGCCTGGAACAGGCATCAAGATCGCTGATGACGGCGAGATCCTGCTTCGCGGAAACAACATTCTTCGCGGATACTGGAGAAACCCTGAGGCCACCGCTGCCGCATTTGATGGCGAGTGGTTCAAGTCAGGCGACATTGGTGAAATTGATGAAGATGGTTTCATCAGTATCACCGGTCGCAAAAAAGAACTCATCGTGACTGCCGGTGGCAAGAACGTTGCCCCAGCAACCCTGGAGGACCCGCTACGCGCGAACCCGCTTGTTGGTCAGGCAATTGTTATCGGTGATCAGAAGCCTTTCGTTTCTGCTCTGATTTCTCTTGATGCAGAGATGCTGCCTATTTGGCTGGCAAACAACGGGCTGGACAAGGGGCTGTCACTTGCTCAGGCTGCCAAGGAACCAAAGGTTCTCGCAGAGATTCAGGTGGCGGTAGATCGCGTAAACAAGAACTTCTCGAAAGCAGAGTCCATTCGCAAGTTCACAATTATTGGTCAAGAGCTGACCGAAGAAACTGGTCACCTAACCCCATCATTGAAGATAAGGCGCGAGGTTGTGCTTCGCGATTTCGCCCCAGCGGTTGAAGAGATCTACCAGTCTGGACCAGCAACCGGCGAAATTATTTCATAAACCATTCTGTTGTTCGAAGATTTTTCATAGCAGCTTTGCGCTCGTCGTCTTCGAGACGGTCAAGGTAGACCAAGCCTTCTAGGTGATCGCATTCGTGTTGTAGCATCTGCGCCATCAACCCTGTGCCTTCAAGAACAATTTCGTTGCCTTGCAAGTCCACACCGATGGCTTTAGCGAATTCGTACCTCGGAGTTTTATGCCAGAGGTCAGGTACAGATAAACAACCCTCATCCACCAAAATTTTCTCGCCGCTGACCTCAATAAGCTCTGGGTTGATGACGTAGCCCACTTCACCATTTACGTTGAAACTGAAAGCGCGCAAATTCACACCGATTTGTGGAGCAGCTACTCCGGCTCGGCCAGGCAATTTTGTAGTGTCCAACAGATCTTCTATGAGGGCGTGTGCCTTTTCATCAAAAAGCGAAATCGGATCGGAAACGGTTTTTAGAACCGGGTCACCAAATAAGCGAATATCGCGAACTGTCATTGGCTAGCTTTTAGACCGGGTTATTTAGTCCGTCTACAACCAATGCAGCGAGTTCACGGGCAGCCTCACGAGTGCCCTTCTTCAAATCTTTGAATTTAATCACAGAGCCGGCGGCCAGAGCTGGGTCGTAAGGAATGCGGACAACGTGACGAACTCGGGTCTTAAAGTGCTGCTCTATTTCATCAAGCTTCACCAACTGAGTCGCCTGTGTGGCGGTGTTCAAGGCAACAACAGAGTTACGAACAAGGTCACCGTAACCATTCGCCTCGAGCCAGGTTAGAGTCTCAGACGCCAAACGAGCTTCGTCTACTGATCCACCAGAAACAATTACCAAGCCGGTTGCTCGCTGAAGGGTTGGACGCATCACCGAGTGAACAATTCCGGTACCGCAGTCGGTAAGCACGATTGAGTAATAACGAGCAGCCATGTCGGCAACCACGTTGTAGTCACCCTCGTCGAAGGCTTCAGAAAGCATTGGGTCTGAGTCTGAGGCTAGAACATCTAGGCGAGTAACGTCACGAGAAACCATGGTTGAGAAGTCGGTGAAACCGTCAATCGCAGCAGCACGATTAACCACGTCACGAACAGTGAAACGAGTTGACTTGCTCACTCGCTCGGCCAAGGTGCCACGGTCTGGGTTGGCGTCAATGGCAATAACGCGGTCTTCACGCGAAAGAGCAAGAGCCATGCCCAAAAGCGTGCTTACGGTTGTCTTGCCAACACCACCCTTACGGGTAAGCACAGGAACGAACTTAGCTCCACCTGAAAGAGCAGCACCGATGCGAGCATCAAGAGCCTTGCGTTCACGTACCTTAAGCGAGTCACCAAGATTCACCGTCTTCAGGGTGAGGAAGTACACGAAACGACGGAAACCAGATTCAGGAGCCGGGCGGTTTCGAGCGCTCACGTCAAGCAAACGATCGGCGGTAAGCATCGCGGCCGGTTCCGGTTGATCAAAAATTTCGCCGCGAAGGCTGTCACGTCGTGAATAATTAGAGCGGCGAAGTTCGGCCACTTCAACATCTTGGACCGGAACAAAACGCGGCTCTTCAGCTACGACATTAATTGAGGCGGTGCTTGGAGTGACGTCTACAGAACCGGCATCAACAGCAACTTCTGCCAGCGAGTGGGTCTTTTCCTGCGGCTCTTCCGCTGCCGGACGGGGTGCGAGAAAATCGCTGTTGCCTTCATCAGGCTTTTTGCCCCAAATTGCCACTGGTACTCCTTGGTTTTAGGCGCACGCAAAGGTACGCGCAAACGAACTTAGTCAGTTTACCGGCTCATCGCCGGCCAAATCCTTTTATTCGGTTTCCACCACAAGAATGAGGTCTCCGGCGTCTACCGGCTGGGTCTTTGAAACTGCCAGACGGCGAACGACCCCGGCTACAGAGGCTGTAATCGTTGCTTCCATCTTCATTGCCTCGATAGTGGCAACCGGCTGACCAACTTCTACGTGTGTTCCCTCAACTGTCTGTAGAGTCACGACGCCAGCAAATGGAGCTGCCACGTGACCTAGGTTGCTTGCATCAGCCTTTTCAGCCTGAACAGTATTTACAGTGATCTTGCGATCGCGCACGTTTATCGGACGAAGCTGGCCATTGAGTGTGGCCATCAAGGTGCGGTAGCCCTTGGCATCTGGCGAACCGATTGCCTCGAGGCCAACGTAAATCTGAACTCCGCGAGAAAGTGAAACCACATGCTCGATACCTGGCTGCAAGCCGTACAGGTAGTCCACTGTGTCAATCTGGTCGAGATTACCGTAGGTCTCTTGTGACTTTTGGAAATCAGCTGTTGGCCCAGGGAAAAGCAAACGGTTCAAAGTTGAACGACGAAGATTTGAGTCGCTGCCATTGAGTGCTGCCAGGTCTTCTGCGTTCACCGGAGTAACACCAAACTTCAAGTTTTTTCCGGCGAGTACTTTGGTTCGGAACGGCTCAGGCCAACCACCCGGCAAATCGCCAAGCTCACCCGCCATGAAGCCAACCACTGAATCAGGCACATCGTAATTTTGCGGGTTTTCGGCAAAATCTTTTGGATCAGCATTGACAGCAACTAGGTGCAGTGCAAGATCACCGACAACCTTAGAAGATGGAGTCACCTTGGTAGGACGACCAAGAATTTCATTGGCGGCCGCATACATGTTTTCGACTTTTTCAAATGAATCGCCAAGACCAAGTGCTATCGCTTGCTGACGAAGGTTTGAAAGTTGACCGCCAGGAATTTCATGTTTGTAAACACGTCCGGTAGGGCCAGGTAAACCTGATTCGAAAGGTGCGTAAACGTTGCGAACAGCTTCCCAGTATGGCTCTAGCTCCGCTACAGCCGCCAGCGGTATTCCACTGTCCTTATCGGTGTGGGCAAGTGCTGCAACAAGCGCTGAAGCCGAAGGTTGGCTGGTTGTACCGGCCATTGGTGCAGAAGCCACATCAACAGCATCGACTCCTGCATTAATTGCTGCCATCAAAGTGGCAAGCTGGCCGCCTGCAGTGTCGTGGGTGTGCAGGTGAACAGGAAGATCAAATTTTGCACGCAAAGCTGAAACTAATTTCTCAGCAGCTGCGGGACGCAGCAACCCTGCCATGTCTTTGATTGCAATTATGTGTGCACCTGCGTCAACAATTTGCTGCGCAAGAGTCAGGTAGTAATCAAGTGTGTAGAGCTGTTCTTCTGGATCAAGCAAGTCTGCGGTGTAGCAAAGCGCCACTTCTGCAATGGCAGTTTTGGTTTTCAAAACAGCGTCAATTGCAGGCTTCATCTGCGAAACATCATTAAGCGCATCGAAAATGCGGAAGATATCGACTCCGGTTGACGCAGCCTCGGCAACGAAAGCCTCGGTTACCTCGGTTGGGTAAGGGGTATACCCAACGGTGTTACGGCCACGAAGAAGCATTTGAATACAAAGGTTTGGCATTGCTTCTCGCAATTGAGCCAAGCGCTGCCAAGGGTCTTCCCCGAGGAATCTAAGCGCCACGTCGTAGGTTGCCCCACCCCAAGCCTCAACTGAGAGAAGCTGCGGAGTAAGTCGTGAAACGTAAGGAGCAACAGCAACCAAATCGCGGCCGCGAACGCGAGTGGCTAGCAACGATTGGTGTGCATCGCGGAATGTTGTTTCGGTAATTGCTACGTGACTTTGTGCACGCAGTGCCTTTGCGAATCCTTCGGGGCCCAGTTCTTGAAGTCGCTGACGTGAACCCGCAGGGGCTGGCTTACTGAGATCAATTTTTGGAAGCTTAACACCTGGGCTGGTGTGGTGCCCACGCGGACCGTTCGGTTGATTGACGGTTACGTCTGCAAGCCAAGCAAGGATTTTTGTACCGCGGTCCTGAGAAGGCTTAGCGGTGAACAACTCTGGGTGCTCATCGATGAACGATGTACTTAGGTCACCAGTTTCAAAAATTGGATCGGCGAGTACCGCCTGCAAAAAGGCGATGTTGGTGGAAACTCCGCGAATGCGGAATTCTGCAAGTGCGCGCTTTGCACGAGTCACAGCCGACTTGAAATCGCGACCCGTGGCAATCAACTTCACCAACATAGAGTCAAAGTGCGGGCTTACTTCAGCACCGGTTGAAACTGTTCCGCCATCCAGACGAATTCCTGCGCCACCCGGAGAGCGATAGGTCGTGATTTTTCCTGTGTCAGGACGGAAGTTTTGCGCCGGGTCCTCGGTGGTGATTCGACACTGAACCGCGAAACCATGCATCTTGATTTTGTCTTGAGTAAGTCCCAGATCAATAAGCGACTCCCCCGAGGCAATTCGCATCTGCGACTGCACGAGATCCACATCTGTGATTTCTTCCGAAACAGTGTGCTCCACTTGAATGCGTGGGTTCATTTCGATAAACACATGCTTACCGGCATTTGCACCAACGGTATCAATCAAGAATTCAACAGTTCCGGCATTCTGGTAGCCGATTTGCTTTGCGAAAGAAACTGCATCGCGATATAGAAGTTGACGAAGGTCTTCATCAATCAGCGGCGCTGGGGCAATCTCAACAACTTTTTGGTTGCGGCGCTGGATAGAACAGTCTCGTTCAAAAAGGTGCACTACGTTGCCTTGAGTGTCTGCAAGAATTTGAACTTCAATGTGACGTGGTCGAATAACTGCCTGCTCAAGGAACACACGTGGATCACCGAATGCGCTCTCAGCTTCACGCGATGCTTCAATCAGTGCGGCACGCAAATCTTCTTTTTGTGCAACGCGTCGCATACCGCGACCGCCGCCGCCAGCCACGGCTTTTACGAAAATGGGAAAACCAATCTCATCGGCTTGGCTAACGAGTTCGTCCACGTTTGCAGATGAAGATGAAGATTTTAGAACTGGAACTCCGGCACGAATTGCTGCTTCTTTAGCGGTCACCTTATTGCCGGCCATTTCAAGAACGTCGGAAGAAGGGCCGATAAAGGTGATTCCGTTTGCCTTTGCTGCCTCAGCTAAATCTGGGTTCTCTGAAAGAAAGCCGTAGCCCGGGTAAATTGCGTCAGCCCCGGATTCAAGAGCAACTCGAATGATTTCCGAAACGTCAAGGTAAGCACGAACCGGGTGCCCAACAGTTCCAATTTGGTAGGACTCATCTGCCTGCAGGCGGTGGGTTGAATTGCGGTCCTCATAAGGAAATACCGCTACGGTTTTGGCACCTAGTTCGTAGGCTGCTCGAAAGGCACGGACGGCGATTTCGCCTCGGTTGGCTACCAGAATCTTCTTAAACATTGGTTCCTCAAGCATCGTATTGGCGAACATGGATACGTGACGCCCTCAATAAAAAGGTAGCCTATTTACGTGCATGTATTGAGCGTCAGCTCCCTGAAGGGAGGCGTAGGCAAGACCACGGTTGCCCTTGGTCTGGCTTCTGCTGCATTTGCTCGCGGCCTTCGAACACTGGTTGTGGATCTTGATCCACAGTGTGATGCGTCAACCGGATTAGGCGCCATCGGGGAATTTAGAGAAACTGTTGCCGATGTCCTTCAAAACCCCAAACACAACACCGTGCATAGAGCAATTGTAGCCAGCACTTGGGGCAAAGTTCAGTCTGGACACATAGATGTAATGATTGGTAGCCCTAGGTCTTTGCAATTTGATACCCCAAACCCAACAATCCGCGATGTTTGGAAACTCGAAGAGGCACTCAGTCGAATTGAGAAAGAATACGACCTTGTCATCATCGACACCCCACCGTCAATCAATGGGCTAACCCGCACAGCTTGGGTTGCAAGTGACCGCGTGTTGATTGTTTCAGAGCCATCGATCTTCTCCGTAGTTGCCGCTGACCGTGCTATGCGCGCGATTGAAGAGCTTCGTAAGGGCCTTACTCCAAGACTCCAAGCACTGGGCGTAGTAATCAACCGCATGCGCCCACAGAGCAAAGAGCACTCTTACCGCGCGCAAGAACTTCAGGACATGTTCAAAGAAAACCTGATGACAGTTCAAATCGAAGAGCGTGCCACAATTCAACAGGCTCAAGGTGCTGCTCGACCGATTCACACTTGGCCAGGTGACCATGCCGCAGAACTAGCTCAAATCTTCGATGAGATTCTTGAAGCGGCACTTGCCTCGTTCATGGAGGCCTACGATAAGCACCGTACAAAGCCAGATAAAAAAATGTCTCGAATTAGCAAGATTATGCGTGGGCAAAACTTAGATGCTGTTTTGAAACTGGAATCGCTCCAAGAAGATTCTGCCTTACAAGCTCTAGCTCCTGTGGTCGATACGGCGCTACCAACCGGGCCAGTGCAATTGCCAAAAGACATTAGCCAGATGAGTGCGATTGAGCAGTTGGAAGCACTGGCGAGTTTGGATTTGTCTCCAGCCGACACTAAATGGCTCGAAGAGAATAAAAAGGAAGATTAGAAGCTAGACAGCTTTTCTTACCTGGCGGCGTGCTGCCAGTTCGTCAACATCATCAACGTTGTTTTCTTTGATGTTAACCAGCGATGCCTCAACTTCACGAAGCACTCGACCCACTGCGATTCCAAAAACGCCCTGGCCGCGACTCAGCAGGTCCATAACCTCATCCTGAGTAGTGCATAGGTAGACGCGAGCTCCATCAGACATCAGAGTGATGGCTGCCATGTCGTTAATTCCTGCTGCACGAAGCTGCTCTACGGCAACTCGAATTTGCTGAAGTGAAACTCCGGTATCAAGTAGACGCTTTACCAATTTCAACACCAAAATGTCACGGAATGAATAAAGACGCTGCGAGCCTGAACCGGCTGCTCCACGGACGGTCGGCTGAACTAGACCGGTACGGTCCCAGTAATCAAGCTGACGGTAACTGATTCCACAGGCGGTGGCCGCTGAGGTTCCTCGGTAGCCAACCTTTGGATCGTTAGATGGCAGGCCATCAGTGAATAGCATTCCCTGCGAGTAGCCCTCGGGAGCGTCAGTATCGGTGTTCGACATGAGGCTCCCATCTGAATTATCTAACGTTCAAGTACAGGTTTAATTGTTGCCTGATTCCACCGTATGTGGGGTTAATTTAATTATTCGGCGTGTCGCCCGAATGTAAAGGGTTTTTAGCCGTCAATTTTGCCGATTACAGAGCGAATAAGCTCCGCACGGATTGATGAGAATTGATTCTCGATCTCCGCAGCATAGTGAGCGGCTCTCGAACGACTTGCTGTGTCATTTTTACTCAGAACTGGAGCAACTACGCCTTCAATAATCCCAATTTCACGCTCTGCCGAAGCCTTAATTCCGCGCAAATGGCGAGGCTGAATTCCAAAACGCTGCAGGTGCACGATTGCACGAGCAATTTCAACATCGGCAGCCTCAAACGGCTCCTGGCCAATAAGCAAAACATCCTGGGCTTCTTGAATTAGTGCGTCGGTGATCGCGGTCTCTGCGATGAGCTCAATGCGAGAAAGCTTTTTGCCACGACTCTGACGGAGGTGCTGCGGGTTAACGGTGCCGCCAGGAAGGCTAGGCTGCTTGCCTTCGTCTAGATCAGCTAGGTAATTGCGAATCACCTTTAGCGGAAGATACTGGTCACGCTGAAGCTCAAGAACAATTTGAATTCGTTCGATGTCTAGTTCAGTGAACTTGCGATACCCCGATGGAGTGCGCTGCGGGGTGACCAAACCTTGTTCTTCAAGGAAGCGAAGTTTCGAAGGAGTTAGATCAGGAAAGTCTGGGTTTAGAACGTTAAGAACCTGACCAATGTTGAATAACTTGACCGGACGGGCGGCATAGAGTTTGGCTGGTGCTGACTGCGCCATTACTCTCCCCCTACTTTGGTTTCTTCACCGGCAAAATCTGCCCGAGATGCGAAGAAAGTCAGACGGAATTTACCAATTTGAATTTCAGAGCCATCCTCGAGCAATGCCGCTTCGATTCGAACACCATCGTAGTAAGTACCGTTCAGTGAAGCCAAATCGCGAACCTGAAAAGTCTTATTGTGGCGGTGGAATTCTGCGTGACGACGAGAAACTGTGACGTCATCTAAAAAGATGTCTGCGTTTGGGTGACGGCCAACTGTGGTCACATCTTGGTCTAGAAGAAATCTTGAACCTTCATTTGGTCCACGCTGAACGATCAGAAGCGCTGACCCCGAAGGCAGGGCCTCGATGGCCTTCTGCTCTTCGCTGTCGAGGAAAGGTCCAGATTCGGCCAGTAAATCTGAGCTGAAGACAGCGGTGGATTCGACCTCATCGGACGAGCCCCCAAAGCCCAATTCTGCAGATTCCATTTGCTTGCCACTCCTTATAGAGCATTAGCCTAATGGTTTTTGGATGTGCCTTTTTTCACAATCGAGCGAACCTGACGAAGGTAGACCACCGCACCCCACCAATAAAGACCCACTCCCCAAAGGGCGAATGCCCAGGCTAGGGGTTCAAGGATAAAAGCAACCGGCTGCCAAATGTAAGCCATCAATAGGAGCGGGAAAGCATAGAGAAGGGCAAAGGTTCCGGTCTTACCCAGATAGTGAACCGGAAGCGGTCCGTAGCCGTGGGTGGCGAGAATCGGATACGCAACTGCCAAAACAACGTCACGTCCAATAATGACAAGCGCCAACCAAACCGGGATTATGCCTGTGATGCTAAGGCCCACGAGAGTGGAAAAAATATAAAGCCTGTCTGCGGCGGGATCCAAAAGCTGCCCGAGGCGAGTTACTTGATTGAATTTTCTTGCGAAATATCCATCTAGGTAATCAGTAAGACTCGACAACGCCAAGACAACAATTGCCGAAAGATATTTTTCGGTCAGCAAGAGGTAAAGAAATACCGGGACCAAAGCCAATCGCAACATGCTGAGTAGGTTAGGCACAGTCATGAACTGTTCCTTCATACTGAGCGTTGGTTGATTCCCCATGTTGCCGATATTACGTGAATAACGACGAGGTACTCGATTGCAGACAGCGACGGCGAGTTGTTACAAGTGGCGTTCGTCGACTCCGTTGTAAACCGAGAGAGGGCGAATCAACGCGTTAGAAGCCAATTGCTCCATTATGTGCGCTGTCCAACCGGTAATTCTTGCCGCTACAAAGATAGGAGTGAAAGTTAAGGTATTGAATCCCATCATGTGATACGCCGGCCCCGACGGGTAATCAAGGTTTGGCAAAATTCCTTTGCGCTCCGTCATTGCAGCCTCAAGCCCCTCGTAGAGCTCAAGGACATCTGGACGGTTGTAGTGATCTATCAAATTGACCATGGCGGCTCGCATAGTCGGAACGCGTGAGTCGCCCTTTTTGTAAACACGGTGACCGAAGCCCATGATTTTACGCTTCTCTGCAAGAGCTTTCTCGAGCCACTGTTCAGAACGATTTGCAGCGTCTGGTCCGAAACCAATTTCATTAAAAATATGCAGCACCGCCTCGTTGGCACCACCGTGCAGAGGGCCCTTCAGTGCACCTACTGCCCCAGTAACCGCCGAGTACAAATCCGAAAGCGTTGATGTGATTACACGCGCGGTGAAAGTAGAGGCGTTGAATGAGTGTTCCGCATACAGTACAAGAGAGATGCGAAATGCGTCTACCACTACCGGTTCTGGTATTTCACCAAAAGTCATCCAAAGAAAATTCTCTGAGTAGTCAAGATCATCACGAGGCTCAATTAAGGGCTGACCGTGACGACGACGCTGGTCGTATGAAACCACGGCAGGCAACTTTGCAAAAAGTCGAATTGATTTTTCTAGATTTCCCTGTGGCGAGGCATCATCGGCGTTTGGATCTAGAGCGCCAAGCACGCTGACTGCAGTTCGCACAACATCCATCGGGTGTGCTTTCAGTGGAAGATCATCGATAACCTTCTTAACGACAGGGTCGAGCGCGCGCATGGAACGCTCTTGCTTTATAAAGCCTGCCAATTCAGATGCGTTAGGTAGCTCACCCTTCCAGAGCAACCAGGCAACTTCCTCAAAACTCTTCTTGGCCGCTAACTCCTGAACCGGATAACCACGATACAAAAGTGAATTGCTCTCGGGGTTAACTTTTGAAATTGCGGTGTAATCAACTGGCACACCGGCTAGACCTTTGTAAATCTCCTGCTGCTCGCTCATGTCGCTCCTTTGCGAATTTGCTGTTACTGGTGCTTGTGGTTGTCAAGATTGAAATTGAAAATGCCTGAATCGAACTGGTTGTATGCCTCATAGTCAAGCAGTTCATAAAGTTCAGCACGAGTTTGCATTTCTGAAACTACGTTTTGCAGGTTGCCATCTTGCTTCAAGGCATCTAGCCCCCTCATGGATGATCCCATCGCCAGCCTCAATAGCGAAACCGGATAAATCACAATGTTGATGCCGATATCTGCAAGCTGCTGCTTGGTGAACAATTCGCTTTTCCCAAACTCAGTCATATTGGCAAGGATTGGGACATCGATTGCATTGCGCATGGCCTCGAACTCAGAAAGATCCTTCATGGCTTCTGGAAAGATTGCATCTGCGCCGGCATCAACCAAGCGCTTAGCGCGATCGATTGCTGACGGCAGGCCCTCGACGCCACGAATATCGGTGCGTGCCATGATCAATAAGTTTGCATCGCGGCGGGCATCAACTGCTGAGGCGATTCGCTTTACTGCTGTGTCTTGGTCAACTACAGCCTTGCCATCTAGATGACCACAGCGCTTTGGGTTGATCTGATCTTCAATGTGAATGCCTGAAACTCCAGCGTCTTCAAGAGTTTGCACCGTACGGGCAAGATTTAGCGGCTCCCCGAACCCGGTGTCAGCGTCTACAAGGCTTGGCAAGTCCGTCATTCGTGATATTTGTTGCGAACGGCCAGCGACCTCAGTGAGAGTTGTCAACCCGATGTCTGGCAAACCTAGATCGGCAGCAAGCACCGCGCCAGAAATGTAGATTCCATCAAAGCCTTTTTCTTGAATCAATTTTGCAGAAAGCGGATTGAATACGCCGGGTAATTGGAGTAGCTCGCCCGTTGCTAGGCGCTCCCGAAAAATACGACGCTTGTCGGCTGGTGTGGTTTTTGCGTAAAGCATTAGAAGATTCCCTTAGGTGTTGGCGCAGATGCGAGCACTCCAGCCTTGGCAACGATTGTCAGCCCCCTGACTTCAGCGGCGGTTAGCTCGGGCAGTCGCTGCACCAAATTCAAGAATCTTTCAATCTCAGCTGCATCGAGCACATCGGCTGCAAGAGTTTTGAACTTGTTGATGTACTGCTCTCTTGCAAATGGTCGAGCACCCAGCGGATGGGCGTCTGCAACGGCAATCTCATCGACGATCTTGCTTCCATCTTTAAGAGTTACTTCTACTCGACCACCGAATGCCTTTTCATTTGGATCAATCGAATGGTAGCGACGGGTCCATTCCTTGTCTTCCAAAGTTGTGGTTTTGTTCCAAAGCTCCACGGTGTCAGGACGCGCCGCGCGCTCCGGTGCGTAGCTATCAACGTGATGCCAAGCGCCATCTTGCAGGGCTACCGTGAAGATGAATGGAATTGAGTGATCCAAAGTTTCACGGCTTGCGGTTGGGTCATATTTCTGCGGATCGTTTGCTCCCGAGCCAATCACGTAGTGGGTGTGGTGAGAAGTGTGAATCACCACTGACTCGACATTCTTTGGATCAGTGATTTCAGGGTGCTCGCGGTGAAGCTTACGCGCAAGATCAATCCAAGCCTGTGCTTGGTATTCAGCTGAATGCTCTTTGGTGTACGTATCAAGAATCGAACGCTTTACTTCACCTTTTTCTGGAAGCGGCACGGAGTAATTAGCATCCGGGCCATCTAGCATCCAGGCAATTACGCCATCTTCACCCTCATAAATCGGGGTTGGGCTGGTTTCGCCGCGCATTGCGCGGTCGACTGCTTCAACAGCCATCTTTCCAGCGAACGCAGGTGCGTGCGCTTTCCAACTTGAAATCTCTCCTTTGCGAGACTGTCGAGTTGCTGTCGTAGTGTGCAATGCCTGTCCGATTGCCTGAAAGATTACCTCAACCGGCAACTTGAGCATGGTTCCGATGCCTGCAGCGGCGGATGGGCCTAGGTGAGCAACGTGGTCAATCTTGTGCTTGTGCAAACAAATCGCACGAACCAAATCAACCTGAATTTCATAACCGGTTGCAATTCCGCGAATCAGATCTGCTCCGTTTACGCCCAGGTGCTCGGCAACAGCCAGAATCGGTGGAATGTTATCGCCTGGGTGCGAATAGTCGGCGGCCAAGAAAGTGTCGTGGTAATCAAGTTCGCGAACCGCAACGCCATTTGCCCAGGCTGCCCACTCAGGAGAAACCATGGAATCAACGGCTTCACCAAATACATTTGCGCCTGCACCGTTGGAAGTTTTTGGGTGGGCCATCGCCTGAGAGCGAGCCGAGACAACAGGCTTACGGGTAAGCGAAGCGGCGGCAACAGATGCGTTATCGATAATGCGGTTAATAACCATTTCGCTAACTTCTTGACTTATAGCTACCGGATCAGCAGCAACTTCAGCAATCTTCCATGCCAACTGATCTTTGCGCTCTAGAGTTTCTTCACTCTTGTAAACACGCACTTGGTGCTGCTTCATTGCGGCTCCTTCTAACTGAGTCTTTAGACTCGTTCACTTGAGTCAGGCGACTCGTTCGGTTACCTGCAGAGACCGAGCGGTCTCGAGGCTGTTTCTTAGGCTTTGTTGCATGTGCACCTGAGTTGCGCTTGCAGCAAGTTCTGGGTTTCGATCAACGATTGCTTCGATGATCACAAGAGTTTCGATGGCCGCAGCTTTAAGACGCGCAGTATCTCTGCGTGACAAGCGGCGAATTCGAGCCAGGTGCAAGTGCAGTGACTTTAAGGCAGCTACAAGGTACGGGCTCTCGATTGCATCTTCTATTGCGCGATCCAAACGTTCGTTAAGTGCGTAATAGGCGCGAATTCCCGAGTCTCCCCCTTCAATGAGTCGATCGGCGTTTCTGAACTCGGCAGCTAGCTGAGCGAAAATTTGGCTACTGCCCCGTTGGGCCGCCAGTTTGGCAGCCTGCTGCTCAAGCGGTTGCCGAAGCTCATAAAGCTCAACTATGTCATCAAGGGAAATTTGTGTGACAGTCAAACCTCGGCCCCGCTGCTGCTCAATTAGGCCATCTTTGCGCAGTTGCGAAAGTGCCTCACGCAAAGGAGTTCTGGAGACGCCTAATCTGGCCGATTGCTCAACCTCAGCAAGGGCCACGCCTGGGGCTAAAGCTCCGTTGACAATATCATCGAGCAGGGCTTGATAGGCCTTGTCACTGGCTCTCATAGCTCCCCCTTTCGCGGCTAGCAAAGTTATTGTATACACAACAAATAACAATTTGGGTTATTTTGCTAAAAATGGGCATTTTTACGGGTTCTTTGTATACATTTATCCAAAGGGCAAATAAAACGCCCAATGTCAGGTGTGATCAAAGCCGACCACACTACTCAATGAGGAGGAACGACATGTCCATCGCTTCGGGCACCTATAGTCAGCAATACCAACAAAGCTGCGATGACCCAAATGCTTTTTGGCTGGCAGCTGCCAGCGGGATTGATTGGATAAAGCCACCTACCCAAGCCCTTGACTCAACCGAAGCTCCGGTACACCGATGGTTCCCAAATGCCGAACTGAATACCTGCTACAACGCTATTGACCGCCACGTATTGGCTGGCCGCGGCGAGCAAACCGCAATCATTTATGACTCAGCCATGACAGGAACAAAGAAGTTCCACACCTACAACGATCTCCTTGAGAAAGTATCGATGTTTGCCGGAGCTCTAGTGAATCAGGGTGTTACCAAAGGAGATCGAGTAGTTATTTACATGCCGATGATTCCCGAGGCACTTTACGCAATGTTGGCCTGTGCCCGCATTGGAGCAATTCACTCAGTAGTTTTTGGTGGTTTCGCAGCGAATGAACTTGCAGTTCGCATCGATGACGCGACGCCAAAAGTGATAGTCACTTCGTCAGGAGGATTTGAGCCAGGCCGCCACGTTGAGTACCTGCCAATAATTGAAAAAGCTCTTGCGCTATCAAATGGTTCTGTAAAGTCTGTGATTGTTCACGAGCGAGCAGCGGTACCGGGTTCGGTGAAAGATTTTGACGAAAAAACTGAAGTGCACTGGCTTAGCTGGAAAGAGGCTATCGCCTCTGCGACTGCGCAGGCTGCAGTACCGGTATTAGCGACGGACCCGCTTTATATTCTTTACACATCGGGAACAACCGGAAAGCCAAAAGGTATTGTCCGCGACAACGGAGGTCACGCCGTTGCAATGAACTGGTCGATGAAGAACATTTACAACATTGATCCTGGTGATGTTATGTGGGCGGCATCAGATGTTGGTTGGGTGGTTGGGCATTCATATATTGTTTACGCTCCCCTTATTGCCGGTGCAACGACAGTGGTATACGAAGGAAAGCCAATTGGCACTCCTGATGCCGGTGCATTCTGGCGAGTCATCGAAGAGCACAAGGTTAAAGTTCTTTTCACGGCACCTACGGCTGTTCGCGCAATTAGGCGCATGGATCCGGATCTTGAATTTCTAAAAAACTACGATGTAACTTCGCTCGACGCGCTGTTCCTAGCCGGTGAAAGATTGGATACGGAAACGTACCACTGGGCTGACGAAGCATTGCACTGCCCCGTCATAGACAACTGGTGGCAGACGGAGACCGGTTGGCCAATTGCAGCAAACCCACGTGGAATCGAAGCACTTGAAGTTAAACCAGGTTCACCAAGTGTTCCTGTTCCGGGGTACCGAGTATCGGTGGTTGATTCAAAAGGCCAACCGGTTAAAAACAATAAAGATGGCAATATCGTGATTGCTTTGCCGATGCCGCCGGGTACCCTTGCTGGTTTGTGGGGACGTCCCGATGGCTACAAAGAGGCGTACCTCAGAGTCTTTGAGGGCTTTTATGCAACCGGAGACTCTGGTCGAATTGACGATGATGGCTACGTCTATGTGATGGGCCGCACTGATGATGTCATCAACGTAGCTGGACACCGCCTTTCCACTGGACAGCTTGAAGAAGCAATCGCCGGCCACGAGGCAGTTGCTGAATGTGCAGTCACGGGAGTAAAGGATGAGCTGAAGGGTCAGCGTGCCGTCGGCTTCATTACTTTCAAGCACGGGCACGAGATTGACGAAGAGAAACTTCGTAAAGAAGTTATCGCCATCGTCCGTGACGTAGTTGGGCCTGTGGCCGCATTTAAAGATGTAGTGATTCTTCAAAGATTGCCAAAGACTCGTTCAGGCAAGGTACTGCGAAAAACAATGCGTCAAATTGTGGATGGTGAGCAGTACACCGTGCCGCCGACGATTGAAGACCCAACGGTTCTCGATGACTTGAAAGTTGCTCTAGCCGATCAGTACAAACCGGCTTAATTCAACCGGCTTAGCGAAAGAATTCCTAAAAAGGGCTATGAGCGCTTGCGCTTTTCGCGCACTCGCATGCCCACTTCGATTGGCGAGCCTTCGAAACCGTAGGTCTCGCGCAAGCGACGGGTAATAAATCGTCTGTAGCCAGGATCCAAGAATCCGGTTGTGAACAAGACAAACTTTGGCGGACGGCTGCTGGCCTGGGTGGCGAACAAGATACGTGGCTGCTTTCCCCCACGAACAGGGTGAGGTGTCTCCATGGCAAGCTCTTGCACAAATGCGTTAAGTTTTCCGGTGGCAATTCGTTGATCCCATGAATCAAGAGCAACTTCAAGAGCAGGAACCAGCTTTTCCATGTGTCGGCCAGTCTTAGCAGAAATGTTTACGCGTGGAGCCCAGTCAACGTGTGCAAGATCTTGTTCGATTTCTCGCTCAAGATATTTGCGACGTTCTTCATCTAGTTCGTCCCATTTATTGAAAGCAAGTACCAGTGCACGCCCTGACTCAAGAGCCATGTCAACAATGCGAATATCCGCTTCGCTGATTGGTTGGGTCACATCGAAAAGAACAACGGCAACTTCAGCACGCTCAAGAGCGGCGGCAGTGCGAAGCGAAGCATAGAAATCTGCTCCCTGGGCAAGGTGCACACGACGGCGAATACCTGCGGTGTCAACGAAACGCCAAGCTTTTCCACCAAGTTCAACTTGCTCATCGATTGGATCGCGAGTTGTACCTGCTAAGTCGTTCACAACTGCTCGCTCAGAACCAACTGCCTTGTTTAACAGTGAAGACTTGCCAACATTTGGACGGCCGATAAGTGCCACACGACGTGGCCCACCAATTTCTTCTTTGGCAACATTTGAAATCTTAGGCAGGACTTTCATCGCGGCATCCAGAAGATCCGCGACGCCACGGCCGTGAACTGCTGAGCACGGGTATGGCTCGCCAAGGCCAAGAGACCATAGGTTTGCAGCTTCCGGCTCCTGACGAACATCGTCAATTTTGTTGGCTACCAAAATCACTGGCTTGCCAGAGGCACGAAGCATTTTCACAACTCGCTCATCTGTGCTGGTGGCACCAACCATGGCGTCAACTACAAATAAAACAGCATCAGCAAGCTCAACGGCGATTTCAGCCTGAATCGCTACGGACTTATCGATTCCGCGAGCATCGGGTTCCCAACCACCGGTATCAACCAGGGTGAACTTGCGCTCGTTCCATTCAGCTTTGTAGGAAACTCGATCGCGAGTTACTCCAGGCTTGTCTTCAACAACTGCTTCGCGACGACCAAGGATACGGTTTACCAAAGCAGATTTGCCGACATTTGGACGACCAACGATTGCAAGAACTGGAAGCGCAGGAAGGAAGTAGTGCCCATCGACCAATTCGTCGCTGCCATCGAGAACGTCAAAGTCTTCATCATCAAGGTCGTAATCTTCAAGACCGGTGCGCAAAACGCGTGCGCGTGATTCCTCTTCATCGGTGCTCATGCCTTGCAATCGCTCGATAAATTCTGGTGCCGCAGGTTCCGCTAGGAATTCTTCTTCATTCATTCTTAATCCTTAGGACGCACCCTGCTCAATCAAAGCAATCACGGCCGAAACCGACTGATTGAAATTGAGATCAGATGTATCCACGAGTTGGACACCAGGAGCTGGTGTCATAAAGTCAACGACTTTTGAGTCGCTGGCGTCACGATCTGTTACTTGACGCATAACGCTTGCCGCGGAGCTTTCAGAAAGTTCCGCTGAGCGTCTCTTAAGTCTAACCGCTTCACTGGCTGTGAGGAGGATTCGGGTTTGAGCCTCCGGAGCCACCACGGTAGTGATGTCTCTTCCCTCGACAACAACCGCTGGCTTGCCTGATTCAGCAACGAGGCGATGTGTAAGAGCCTTCATGTAGCTTCTGACAGCCGGAATACGAGCAACCTGGCTAACGAATTCGGCCACCTCGGGCTCGCGGATTGCAACTGTGAGGTCCTGATTACCCACTTTCACCCAGTAGTTATCGGGGTCGAGTGAGATTTCATAGGCAAAATCTGCCTCTAGGTTCTTGCTCTGGAGTGCGGAAAGTTCGAAACCTTCAAGATTTAGACTCGCCCAAGCAAGAGCACGATAGGCGGCGCCAGTGTCGAGGTACCCAAACCCCAACTCGCGAGCGACCTGCTTGCTGACGCTTGATTTGCCAGAGCCGGCCGGACCGTCAATCGCAATGATTGCAGCAGCCATTATGCGATTCGCCAACCACGATCTTGAAGATCCGCAATCAGCGATGCTTCTGCTTGGGGAACTACATAAAGCTCAACCAAGCCGATTTGGGCACTTGGTGAGTGTTCGAGCTTTAATTCCTCGAGGTTGATGCCGATTTCGCCAACCTCGGTTAGCAAGCGAGCCAATTCGCCCGGCTTGTCATCAATCATCACAATAATTTGAGCGTAAGTAGAGTGTTTTGCACCGTGCTTGCCAGGAATTTTTTCAACGCCGGCATTTCCTGATTCCAGAGTTTTACGAATTTGCAGGATTGAATCCGCTGAATGCACATCGTCTAATGATTCAACAACCGATGAAAGGTCTTTCGCCAGTTCCTTGAGTACTGAAACAACTTCCGCCGAGTTAGCCTCAAGAATTTGAACCCAAAGTTCAGGGTCACTAGCGGCAATTCTCGTTGTGTCTCGAAGCCCCTGACCGGCTAGTGCTACGTCTTCACTTTTGGCTTGAACTAATCGAGCCGCCATGAGGCTGGATACCAACTGTGGAACGTGTGAAACCAATGCAACTGCGCGGTCATGGTCTTCTGGCGACACATTAACTACGGACGACTCCAGCACCGTTGCAAGCGATTCAACTAATTTAATGCCAGCAACATTTGATTTCTCGTTTGGCGTGATGACCCAAGGGCGACCAACAAACAAATCAGCGCGTCCAGCTATTGCACCGCCGCGTTCACGGCCGGCCATCGGGTGCGATCCTACGTATCGCTCAATCGGCGCTGCCAAGCGCTTTAGTTCGTCAAGAATTCCGGATTTGACGCTGGCAACATCGGTGACAATCGCGTTTGGAAACGCAATAAGTTCATCAGCAACAATTTGAGCCGTCAGCTGAGGTGGAACACAAACCACAATTAGGTCCGGGGCATCAGTCTCGCTGACCGCGCGGCCCGCACCGTAAGAGATTGCAAGGTCAACGCTTTTGGTTGACTTTGACGAAATAGCTACATCTACGCCGTGCTTGGTGAGCGCTAACCCAATACTTGTTCCAAGTAGTCCAGCACCAACGATGCGAACTTCACTCGTGAAGGCTGTCACTGTGCGATGTCCTGTCGCAGTGCAGTTGCACCTCGAAGATAAACATGCTGGATTTCCGCGCGAGATTTGTCAGTTTCGGCCATGATCATGATGCGGATAACACGAGGAAGTGCACCCACCACGTCCATCTCAACGAAACACATAAGCGGCACATCAGCAAGAGCAAGTTCACGAGCCGCAACTGCTGGAAATTCACTTGTAACGTCTGGTGTAGAAGTGAAGAAGATCGAAACTAACTGGCCCGCATCTAAATCGTTGGCGTGCAGAGTCTTGGTTAGCAGTTCAGCTGTTGACTTTAGAAGGTGCTCGCGCTCGT
Organism: Actinomycetota bacterium; assembly: GCA_041179545.1. Lineage (GTDB taxonomy): Bacteria > Actinomycetota > Actinomycetes > Actinomycetales > Microbacteriaceae > Rhodoluna. Next base: position 21,824 of record JBEGTF010000001.1, read on the forward strand.
CAACGTCAAGTTGAATAGCACCACGAATTGCGCGGATTGCCATGTCATTTCCTCTTTCCACGAGCCGGCTGAGCTGCAGCTCTCTTATTTGCCGGCCTTGGTGCGCGCTTTACCTCACCCTCGGCTGCCTTCAAAAGTGCACCGACCTCTATTTTACTAAGCTCGCGAATTCGGCCTTCTTTTAGTGGGCCGAGTTGGATTGGGCCAAACTGGCGACGCACTAGGCCAACCACCGGGTGTCCTACAAACTCAAACATTCGGCGAACAATTCGATTACGACCCGAGTGTAGGACGACTTCTACCAAACTCTCCCCTGGTTGAACATCAACGACGTGGGCCTTGTCGGCTTTGATCATGCCGTCTTCAAGCTCAAAGCCACTTAGAAGCTTGTGAATAATTGCCGGAGTTACAACTCCTTCAACTCGAGCAACATAAGTCTTTGTCACGCCAAATTTTGGGTGCGCAAGCTTGTGAGCTAAGTCCCCATCGTTTGTCATGATGATGAGGCCTGTGGTTTCAGAGTCGAGACGACCAACGTTGAAAACTCTGTCGTAGCCGTCTACAAATTGAGAGAGATCCGGTCTACCGTTTTCATCAGCCATAGAGCTCACGACACCGCGAGGTTTGTTGAGGGCAAGGTAAACCCTGGAATTATCAAGTTGAACCGGTGTGCCACCCACGGTGACCTTATCGACATCTGGATTTATGCGAGTCCCTAGCTCGGTTACAACCTTGCCGTTCACTTTCACGCGGCCCTGAGTGATCATGTCCTCGCATACACGGCGCGAGGCAACGCCCGCGGCAGCCATAACTTTTTGGAGTCTTACGCCCTCCGGCTCATTGAAATCCTGCATGTTAGACGGCATCAAAATTGCTATTGGCATCAGGTAGGTATGGGCTGATCAACGGCAATTCGTCCAGCGAATTAATGCCCAATACCTCTAGCAACAGCGGAGCCGTTCCATAGTGAATCGCACCGGATTCTGAATCGGTGTAAAGCTCAGTAATTAGTCCTCGGCTGTGCAACGTGCGCACAACCGAATCCACGTTAACCGCACGGATAGATGCAATCTGACCGCGAGAAATTGGCTGCTTGTAGGCGATTACCGCAAGAGTCTCAAGGGCTGCTTGGCTCAACTTCGTTGGGTTCTCGTTTGCAACAAACATCTTCACTGCCCAGTCATAGTCGGCGCGAACATACATACGCCAACCGCCACCGACTTCGCGAAGCTCGAAACCACGCGGGGTTTCTCCTTCTTGCCCGTCATAGTCTGCCTTCAAAGAATTAATTGCGTCACGGATTTCTGTAACTGGTCGCTCAAGGGCGGTTGCAATTGCCATTATGGATATGGGAGCGTCAGTGATCATGAGAATTGCCTCGACAGCCGAACGAAGGTTGTCTGCGGTCACAGGTGCCAACTGATCAACTATTTCGCTAGGTGTTAGCTGCGCAACTTCTTCAACAACAACTTCTTGCGGTTCGAGTTCATCCTGCACCTCAGCTTCCTCTACTTCTGGTGTTACTTCATCAAGAGTCATAGTCAGCTCCAAGGTTGGCTAGTTTTTCATCATCAAAGTTTTCGGCACTCCAGGCGAGCTTGATGTCACCAAGAGGCTCATCTTGCTCGAATGAAATTGCTGAAAGGCGGTAAAGTTCGAGCACTGAAAGGAATCTGGCAACCACAATCGCGCGGTCTTTGATTGAGCCAATCAATTCTCGGAAAGTCATGCGCACTGAGCGTTTCAACATCATTACTACTTCTCGAGCTTGCTCTCGTATGCTTACGCGCGGCGCATGTAGGTGGGTTAGCCCAACAGATGGAATCTCTCTTGGGGTCAATGTGTCTTGAGCAAGCACTCCAAATTCCGAAAGGGTCATCTTCCAGACAAGTTCCGGTTGTTGCTTGCGGAAGCGCTCCTCTAGAGGAACGTCGCGAGCAATGCGCATGGCCTCGAGTGCCATGGCGGTACTGAAGTAACTGGAGATTTCCTTAAAGGCTCGGTATTGAAGCAAACGAGCAAAGAGCAAGTCACGCGCTTCTAGAAGAGCGACATCTTCGGCATCTACGACTTCACCCTTAGGTAGCAGCCCAGCGATTTTCAAATCGAGAAGGGTTGCAGCGATGACCAAAAATTCACTAGCCTGGTCCATCTCTTCTTCTTCATCAAGAGTCTTCAGATACGAGATGAACTCGTCGGTGACCTTGCTCAATGAAATCTCCGTGATGTCCATTTCGTGCTTGGAGATAAGCGAAAGCAAAAGATCAAACGGGCCGTCAAAGTTACCCAGGTTTACAGCAAAACCCGAGCCCTTGTCAGATTCGTGCGTCAGATCAGAGTTAAGCAACACAGCCACGAGCCACCAACTCCTTAGCTACTGACCGGTAAACCTCTGCCGCGTCGGAAGTTGGTGCAAATTGAGTGATTGGCGCCTGAGCAACTGTTGCATCCGGAAACTTAACGGTTCTGTGAACCACCGACTTGAAAAGCTTCTCGCCAAATGCTTCTTTAAGGCGATCCAACACTTCTCGTGAGTGCAGGGTTCGATTGTCGACCATGGTCGCCAAGATGCCATCGAGCTGCAAGGCAGGATTCAAGCCTTCTTTAACCTTGCCGATGATGTCCTCAAGAATCGCAACACCGCGAAGGGCAAAAAATTCTGTGGCAAGCGGAATAATCACGCCGTGTGCTGCAGTCAGTGCATTTACAGTCAACAAGCCAAGCGAAGGTTGGCAATCGATGATGATTGCGTCGTAGTCATCCGCTACTTGCTTCAAAATCTTGGCAAGAATTTGCTCGCGTGCGATTTCGTTGACCAGCTTCATCTCCGCGGCCGAGAGTTCGATGTTTGCAGGAATCACATCAAGATTTGGATTATCAGTGTGCTGAATAGCGCTGTGCGGGTCAATCGTGCGATCAAGCATTAGGTCATAAATTGTGGTTGCATCGTGTGCATTGATGCCTAGGCCTGCAGAAAGCGCGCCCTGAGGGTCAAAATCGATTAGTAGCACCTTGCGGCCGTATTCGGCGAGCGCCGCTGACATGTTGATTGAGGTGGTGGTTTTACCAACACCGCCCTTTTGATTACACATCGCAATGATTCGAGCAGGGCCATGGGACTTCAACGGCTTAGGGATAGCGAAGCGGGTGTCCGCGGTTGCCTTTGCCATGATTTCCTCCCGAAATTACGTTTGAATCGGGTTCTAGCCTACCTGTCGAGGCGAGCCACCAATTCCGGGTCTGCCGCTAGCGGCGTGCGCGCGGGTGGCCTAGCGGCGTGCTCGCGGGTGGCCTAGCGGCGTGCTCGCGGGTGGGCTGTCCCGTAGATTTCCCTCAGTTTGTCTACCGTTACCAGGGTATAAATCTGGGTGGTGGCCACTGATGAATGGCCGAGCAGCTCTTGAACCACACGGACATCGGCCCCGCCCTCGAGCAAATGGGTGGCAAATGAGTGCCTGAAGGTGTGGGGCGAGATCTCCCGCGGCAGCTCGGCCACCCGGGCTGCCTCATTGATGATTTGCCAGGCACTTTGGCGGCTGAGACGCCCACCCCGCTGGTTTAGAAATAAAGCCGGAGTCCCTTTGCCTTGGGTCACGAGGGTTGGTCGGGTTCTAACTAGATAGGCCTCCAGCGCTCTCTGGGCATAACCACCAACCGGCACTATGCGCTCTTTCGAGCCCTTACCAAATAGTCGCACCAGCGTTGGGTCCACCAGGTCATCCAGATCAAGATTGATGAGCTCACTGATACGAGCACCAGTGGCATAAAGCAACTCCAGCATTGCGCGGTCACGCACCCTTACCGGGTCGGCAGCGATAGCGTTTTCATCGGCCGGATCAGGACCTGAGACTGCAAGAAGTTTCTCAATTTGATCAACCGTGATTGCCTTGGGCAGATTACGCGGGCTCTTCGGCGGCTTGACCGCAGCCGCCACATCGCCGGCAGTGATGTTCTCCAGCAACCAGAACTTGTGTAAACCTCGGACTCCGGCAAGCACTCGCGCTACAGAGCTAGAAATCAACCCCGATGTAATCTTCAGCGACTCGGCAAATTCGTTGATTACTAACTCCGTGATTTTCTCGGGTGAATCAATTCCCTTGGATTCTAGGAACGTGGCGTACCTCGCTAAATCCGCGCGGTAGGCGGAAATGGTGTTTTTAGCCATGCCGCGTTCGATGGTCAAGTGGCGCAGGTATGAATCGATCAAACCGGCAAGCTGAGTGTTATCCATTTGCGGCGATACCTAGTTTGTGAGCTAGTGCCATAATCGCGTATCCAGCACTAGGACTTCGCATTTCGGAATTCAGAACACTCTTAAGTGCATCGTTTAGTGGTACCCATCGGAGTTCAAGATCTACTTCTTCACCCTCGAGGTCTAAGTCGTAACCCTGGTGGCGAAGTTCAGTAGCCAGAAAAACATTGATGGTTTCACTGTTACCTCCCGGCGTGGTGTGAAATTCGATGAGCTCTTGCCAACCCTCGGCGATGTAGCCGGTTTCTTCCAACAATTCGCGCTTGGCTGCTTCGAGACGAGACTCCCCCGGAATATCAAGCAACCCCGCCGGTACTTCCCAAAGATATTCGCGAACAGGTTGGCGATACTGCTTGATCAACAAAATCTCTTGCTGTTCATTCAGTGCAATTACCGCAACAGCACCAGGATGCGCCACGAATTCTCTGACAAGATTTGTACCTTTGTAATCAAAGGTTTCGCTAACGACGTCCCAGATTTTACCCTGAAAGACAACGTCTCGCCTAGAAACACTAAGCGAGACGTCTTCGTCTTTGGGCATCGGAATCCTCTAAGTGAAAACTATGAACCTGAAACCTCGAACAATTTGTTCGATGCCTGGCGCTCAATTGCGGCAACCACTAGACCCTTGAAAAGCGGGTGTGCATTGGTTGGGCGTGAGCGGAATTCAGGGTGCGCCTGTGTTGCAACGTAGTAAGGGTGAACCTCGCGAGGAAGTTCAACGAACTCAACAAGGTGATCGTCAGGTGAGGTGCCAGAGAAAACCAAGCCTTTTTCAGCAATTTGATCGCGGTAAGTGTTATTTACTTCGTAGCGGTGGCGGTGGCGCTCTTCGACCGACTCTGATTCGTAAACTTCGGCAACTATAGAACCCGGCTTTAGCTTCGCGGTGTAAAGACCTAAACGCATAGTTCCACCCATGTCGCCACCCGCAATGATGTCAACCTGCTCTGCCATGGTCGCGATGACTGGATACTTAGCGTCTTCATCGAACTCTGTTGATGAAGCACCTTCAAGACCAACGACATTGCGAGCGTATTCAATAACCATGCACTGCAGACCAAGGCAAAGTCCAAGCGCAGGAATCTTGTTTTCACGAGCAAATTTCAAGGCACCGAGTTTGCCTTCGATTCCACGCACGCCAAAGCCACCAGGAATACAGATGGCGTCGACATCAGCTAGGGCCTCACGGGCGCCGTCTTCAGTCTCACAATCATCTGAAGCAATCCACTTGATGTTTACCTTGGCCATGTTGGCAAAACCACCGGCACGAATTGCCTCGGTTACTGAAAGGTATGCGTCCGGAAGGTCAATGTACTTACCTACCAAACCGATTCGAACCTCGTGCTTAGGGTTGTGAACCGCATCCAGCACTCCCTGCCAACGGCTCCAGTCAACTTCGCCTGCTTTTTCCTTAAGGCCTAGGCGCTCGATCACGTAGGTGTCTAGGCCTTCTTCGTTAAGCACGGTTGGCACGTCGTAGATACTTGATGCATCGGCGGCGGTAATCACGGCCTTCTTATCGATGTCGCACATCAGAGCAATCTTGTTTTTTATTGAATCTGGAAGTGCGCGGTCGGTGCGGCAAACGACAGCGTCAGGCTGAATACCAATTGATCGAAGCGTTGCCACCGAGTGCTGGGTTGGCTTGGTCTTGAGTTCTCCCGAAGCAGCTAGATAAGGAACTAGAGAAACGTGGATATAGAAAACATTGTCACGACCAACCTCGTGACGAATCTGACGCGCCGCTTCAATGAATGGCTGTGACTCAATGTCGCCAACCGTTCCACCGATTTCGGTGATGATTACATCTGGAGCCGGCATATCATGAGACTGAAGGCGCATGCGACGCTTGATCTCGTTGGTGATGTGTGGAATTACCTGCACGGTATCGCCAAGGTACTCCCCGCGACGCTCACGCGCAATCACAGTTGAGTAAATCTGACCGGTGGTTACGTTGGCAGACTGACCAAGGTTGATATCTAGGAAGCGCTCGTAGTGACCAATATCTAGGTCTGTTTCGGCACCATCATCGGTGACAAAAACTTCACCGTGCTGAAAAGGGTTCATAGTGCCCGGATCAACATTTAGGTACGGATCCAGCTTCTGCATTACGACTTTAAGGCCGCGGGCACGAAGTAGGTTACCTAGACTCGAAGCGGTTAGGCCCTTACCGAGTGATGATGCAACACCTCCGGTGACGAAAATGTGACGTGTGATACCGGAATCCATTGCTTCTGCCATGGAATTTAACCCTACCAGCGAACCCCAACCCCGATGAACCAGCGACATGCTCAGGTCCTTTAAATATCAGGGATTTAGGCGAATTCCTGGAGTGCTTTTTCGAGCAATTCGGCCGCGTGAGTTCTGCCCGAGTCAGATTCCGGCATACCCGAGAGCATTCGGGCCAGCTCGTTTACGCGATCCTCGTTGTTCAGCGCCACCACGTCTGTCGCGGTGAATTCATCGGTGCTGTTTTTGAGAACTCGAAGATGCTGATTCGCAAAAGCCGCAACTTGGGCAAGGTGGGTCACCACGATTACCTGCGCTTGCTTAGCCAACATCGCCAAACGACGGCCAACTTCGATAGCTGCCGCGCCGCCAACTCCTGCATCAACCTCATCGAAGATAAAGGTTGGGGCTTGCTCGGTTTGGGCTAAAACAACCTCGATGGCCAACATGATGCGTGATAGTTCACCACCGCTGGCACCTTTACCGAGTGGTCTTGGTTCGGCGCCTGGATAAGAAGAAAGTTGAATTGAAATTTGATCTTTACCAAAGAGACCAAACTCGGCTGCTTCAGCAACATCAACAACCAATGTTGAGCCGGACATTGCAAGTGCGGCGAGCTCGGCGGTGACCTGGTCGGCAAGACGTTCCGCTGCTGATTTGCGAGCGTTGGAAAGCTTTTCTGCTGCAGCTGTGACCTGATTGAGCGAGTACTCCGCCTGAGCGGTGAGTTTCTCGATTTGATCTGACGATGAATCTAGCTCGAGTAGTCGATCACTTGCTGTTTCACGGAATTTGATAACGTCATCGAGAGTTGGGCCATACTTTCGAAGCAAGGTGTTTAGCACCGCGCGTCGCTCTTGAATTGATTCCAGAATGCGAGCGGCATCGCCATCAAGCCCATCGAGATATCCAGAAATTTCGGCGGAGGCATCGTTCAGCTGATAGCCAAGTTGCTTGAGCGACTCGGCGATTTTCTCTAGCTCAGGATCATGCGCGGCAACTTGCTCTAGTGCCCGACGGGCTACACCAATGAGCCCAATTGCATCAGTGGCACCATCAAAAGACTCGCTCGAAATAGCCTCGTGAGCTGTACTAGCAGCGATTCTCAACTCTTCAACATGGGTTAAACGATTTGCCCTGTCGGTTAGTTCTTGATCTTCGCCTGGTTGTGGATCAGCTGACTCGAGCTCAACCACCGCCGCGCGAAGTTCTTCTGCCTCGATGGCACGGGCAGCGAGTGCTGACTGAATTTCTTCAAGTTGCGCGCTGGCAGATTTCCAGCTTTGAAAATGCAGCTGGTACTCATTTAGCAAGGCAGCTGCCCCGGCAAACTGATCCAGAGCCTCTCGCTGAGCCACCGCACTCTTCAAGCGAATCTGATCTGACTGACCGTGAACCACAACCAGTTTTTCGCCCAATTCGCTGAGTAGATTGATGGGTGCTGCTTTTCCAGAAACCGAGGCACGACCGCGCCCCTCACTTGACACTGAGCGATTCATGATTAATTCGCCTTCGGAAAGCTCAACGCCGGCCTCGGCCAGTCGCTCACTTACTTGGGCGGCCGCATCGGTGTTGTTTTTTAGAAACCAACGACCCTCAACAAAAGCTTGATCCTGTCCGCGACGGATAGAAGAAGTGTCTGAGCGTTCACCAAGCAGCAAACCAAGTGCCGAAAGCACCATGGTTTTTCCGGCACCGGTTTCACCAGTGATAACCGTCAGGCCAGGGCCGAATGAAAGTCGCGCTTCTTGAATGACACCCAGGTCACGGATGTAGATTTCTTCAATCACGATTTAACCAGAACCTATTTTCCAGATTCATCTGGCCCGCGCCATCCAGCAACCGGAAGTGAAAACTTCTTCACGAGACGATCGGTGAATGTGCTGGTGCGAAGACGAGCAAGCCTGACCGGGGTTTTTGACTTAGTCACTTCAACTCGCGCTCCGGTTGGCAACTGCCAACTACGACGGCCATCACACCACAGAACACCATCACCGGAACTGCGACGAAGTACCTCAACGGCGACCATTGCATCTGGTTTTACCACGAGTGGGCGTGCGAAAAGAGCATGTGCACTAATTGGCACAACAAGTAGCGCATCAACAGATGGCCAAACCACAGGGCCGCCAGCCGAGAATGCATATGCTGTTGAACCAGTTGGAGTAGACATCACGATGCCATCGCAACCAAAACTTGAAAGCGGGTGTCCCTCAACTTCTACAACCACCTCGAGCATGCGCTCACTCGCACTCTTCTCAACTGTTGCCTCATTCAGAGCCCAGGTGCGAAATACTTCGTTGCCATCTACGATTACGCAAACGTCAAGTGTTAGACGTTCCTTAATCTCATAGTCACGCTCAACAACTCGGTGAACTGCTTCAGTGAATTCTTCCCGTTCAGATTCAGCAAGGAACCCAACGTGTCCAAGATTTATGCCCATAAGTGGGATTGAATGCTCGCGCACAATTTCAGCTGCCTTGAGAATTGTTCCATCGCCGCCAAGTACAACAACAAGTTCGAGATCGCTCATCTTCCAATCAGATTCGAGGACCTTGACATTCTCGAGTGCCGACGCAGTCAGAACCTGATTTGAAACATGGGCTCGAAGGTCATTTAAGTCTGCAGCAGTAAGAACCGGTGTGATTCCTGCGGCATGTAGCTGCTCGATGGCAACTTGGGCTGCGGCTACAGCATCAGTGCGACCGGTGTGAGCAACGACAAGTACAAAACGCTTGCTCATTTACTCTCCTTGGCTACTGACTCGATCCTGTCTGTCCATTTTGACTGATTTACAGGCTCATTGGGACTAATCCACAAAACATACTCAACATTCCCGTGAGTACCTGGCAATTCCGAGCGCTCTAGGCCTTTGATTCCCATGCCCAACTTGGCTGCCTCGTCGGCAACCTGCTTGATGGCTCCAGCTCGAAGATTGTGGTCGTTGACCAGGCCATGAGCACTTAGCGATTGCTTTCCCACTTCAAATTGGGGCTTCACCAGAAGCACAAATTCGGCACGCGGGGCGACCGAAAGCATTTGCGCAAGCACCAGTGTCAATGAGATGAAAGAAAGGTCGCCAACCACAATATCAATGTTGATATGCGACTGCGGAATTCCGGTGCGCTCCGAAAGCGTTTCTGGGCTGAGTTCACGGGCGTTGAATCCTTCAACGCAAATGACCTTTGGGTGCTCAAAAAGCTGCTCAACCATTTGTTCGTGCCCAACATCGATGGCAAAAACCTTTTCGACCCCCCTGCGCAACAGCACATCGGTGAATCCTCCGGTTGATGCTCCAACATCAAGGGCTGTCTTTCCAACTAGGTCGATCTCGGAAAAGACATCCAGCGCCTTGGCCAATTTGTGACCCGCGCGAGATACATAGTCAACTGCATCGAGAACAGAAATCTTGGCATCATCGTCAACGTTTTGCGAGGATTTTCGAGCCGCTTTACCGTTTACCAGAACTCGATCAGATTCCACCAAAGAAGATGCGTGATTTCTTGATCTTGCTAGGCCGCGCTCTACCAGGGCTAGATCGATGCGCATGATTATTCCTCTGGTAATTCTTCGAAGAGACCGCCCGGAGGGGTCACTGTGATCTCGCCTTTTGCGATATCAACTGTTGGAGCGAATGCCTTAATGAACGGCATCAAAACTTCGCCGGTCGCAGTTTCAATTGCTAGACAGTCCTGTGCTGGAAGGTGATCGACTCTAATCACCTTGCCAATTTCAATACCGTCACGAATGATCTTGAGGCCAACCAACTGGTGGTCGTACCAAGCGTCTGGCTCTTCAGGAAGAATTTCCAAGTCTGCATCAACTAAGAGAATTGCTTTGACCAGGGTATCTGCACCATTGCGGTCTTCTACTTCGTTGAGAAATAGAACCGGCGATGCGTTGTAATAGCGCAGTTCCTTTACCGAAACTGTTTTCCCAAACCAAGGAGATGTTTCCGGAACTTGAAGATTGAGAACTGCACCAGTCTTAAATCGCGTTTCAGGGCTGTCGGTGTACAACTCGAGTTTGAACGCTCCCTTTAGACCGTGGGCCTTGACCAATCGGCCAACACGGAGCGTGGTCTTACTAGAAATCGGTGTCCACCACGTCGACGCGTACCTTCTTGCCATCGGCAAGAGCATTCACGACAGTACGCAGTGATTTGGCTGTGCGACCGTTGCGCCCGATCACACGACCCAGGTCATCTGGGTGCACGTGAACCTCAAGCAAGTCTCCTCGCGAAGTTGTGCGTGCAGTCACGGTAGCGTCTTCAGGATTGTCGACGATGCCTTTGACTAGGTGCTCGAGCGCAGCGGCTAACACTTTATTAAGCCTCTTCTGATGGTGCTTCTGCAGCAGGAGCTTCTTCGGCAGCAACTTCTGCAACCGGAGCTTCTTCTGCAGCAGCTACTTCTTCAACAACTGCTTCAGCAGCTGGAGCTGCCTCTTCTGCTGCAACTTCTGCCGCAGGAGCTTCGTCAACGGCAGGTGCTTCAGCAGCTGGCGCTTCTTCAGCTACAGCCTTCTTTGCAGCAACCTGCTCCTTTGGAACAAGAACGGTCTTCTTCTTGGTGTCGATCTCGAAAACAGCCTTAGGCTCTGCAAGCTTTACGGTGTTCTTTGCGGTCTTGTCACCCTTTGATGCCTGGTAGTCACCAGTCAGCTTTAGAAGTACTGCTACCTGCTCGGTTGGCTGTGCGCCAACGCCAAGCCAGTACTGAGCGCGCTCAGAGTTAACTTCAATGATTGATGGGTTGTTGGTCGGTACGTAGCGACCGATTTCTTCGATCACGCGACCATCACGGTGTGTACGTGAGTCCGCAACAACAATGCGGTAGTGCGGGGTACGGATTTTTCCGTGACGTGCTAGGCGGATTTTTACAGCCAACGTTTTGCTCCTGATTTTCGTATTGAGGCGAACGATCAACCGTGAGCGTGGGGGCACACTCGGAAGAAAAAGCTCTGTGGGTTGTCGTAATCGTTTGGTTAGAGGGTCAAACGGCGACAACCGCTCTATTCTGCCAGAAAATCAGGCATGGCGCTAGTTAGTCCGGGGTTTAGCCCGACTATCCACCCAAGCCGAAGGCGGAACCGGACCCCGATGAACCCTCGCTTGGGTTCTGACCAAGCGCACGAGCTGCTTCTTCGGCCGCACGTTTTGCCGGATTTCCAGACTTGGAGCCCTTCTTATCCTTAGCTTTGCCGGATTTACCTGGTCGCCCGCCGCCAAAGCCGCCGCCCATACCTGGCATTCCAGGCATGCCCGGCATCTGCGGAACCCCACCTTTGGCCACGGTTTTCATCATTTTGGCGGCTTGTTCGAAGCGGTTGACTAGCGAATTCACGTCTGTGACGGTCATTCCAGCACCCTTGGCAATGCGCGAGCGGCGTGACCCATTCAAAATCTTTGGCTGACGGCGCTCGGCCGGGGTCATCGAGCGAATGATTGCCTCGGTTCGGTCAATTTCTTTTTCATCAAAGTTTTCGAGCTGCTGGCGCATTTGACCAGCACCCGGCATCATGGCCAGCATGCTCTTCAGAGAGCCCATTTTTTTGAGCTGTTGCATCTGATCAAGAAAATCCTCGAGCGTAAACGCGTCCTTGGCCATCTTGTCGGCCAGCGCACGAGCCTCTGTTTCATCGAAGTTCTTTTGAGTCTGCTCAATGAGAGTCAGCACATCACCCATGTCAAGAATGCGACTAGCCATGCGATCGGGGTAGAACAGCTCAAATGCATCCATGGCTTCACCGTTTGAAGCAAACAGAATTGGCTTGCCTGTGACAGATGCCACCGATAGCGCCGCACCACCGCGTGCATCACCATCGAGCTTGGTGAGTACGACACCTGTAATTCCAACACCCTCGTCAAATGCCTTTGCAACATTGACAGCGTCTTGGCCAATCATTGAGTCAATTACAAAAAGTACTTCATCGGGGTCAATTGCCTTGCGTATGTCTTTTGCTTGGTTCATCAACTCTTCGTCGATACCCAAACGACCGGCAGTGTCGACGATGACCACGCTGAACATTTTCTGTTTAGCGTGCTTTATTGAATCCTTAGCAACGCTTACCGGATTGCCAACTCCATTACCTGGCTCCGGAGCAAAAACGGGAACATCAATTCGCTCACCAACTACCTGAAGTTGATTCACAGCGTTTGGTCGCTGCAGGTCGGCAGCAACAAGGATTGGAGTCTGACCTTGATCCTTGAGCCACTTTGCAAGCTTTCCCGCAAGGGTTGTTTTACCCGAACCCTGAAGACCTGCCAGCATGATCACTGTCGGCGCGGTTTTGGCAAATGTAAGTTTGCGCTGCTCGCCACCCAAAATCTTGACGAGTTCTTCGTTAACAATTTGCACAACCTGCTGTGCAGGATTTAGAGCCTTAGAAACTTCATCGCCTAGCGCACGATCACGAACCGCAGTTGTGAAGTTCTTGACTACATCAAGCGAGACGTCTGCATCCAGCAGCGCGCGTCGAATCTCACGGAGGGTTGCATCAATATCAGCGGGGCTTAGCTTGCCCTTGCTTCGAAGGTTTTTGAAAGTCTCAATGAGACGATCTGAAAGATTTCCGAACATCACTCCCCTCCTTAGTTCACTAGTCCGTTTGCAAATTCATTTGCATCAAAAAATGCAAAGTCTTCGATACCTTCACCCACGCCTACCAGTTTCACAGGAATTCCTAGTTGGCGCTGAATTGAGTAGACGATTCCACCTTTCGCAGTGCCATCGAGCTTGGTTAGCACAACGCCTGTAACTTTCGCGACCTCGGCAAAAGCCTTTGCCTGGGCCAAGCCATTCTGGCCAGTGGTTGCATCAAGCACCAGCAGCACTTCGCTAATTTGAGCTTGCTTTTCAATCACGCGACGAATTTTGTCCAGCTCGTTCATTAGGTCTGCTTTGTTTTGCAATCGGCCGGCGGTGTCAATAATCACGATGTCGGCATCATGCTTGATTGCCTCATCAACTGTTTCAAAAGCCACCGATGCTGGGTCTTGGCCCTCTTGCTTTGGCTTCACCAGGGTTGCTCCGGAACGTTCCGCCCAGGTTGCGACCTGGTCTACTGCCGCTGCGCGAAAGGTGTCTGCAGCACCAATGAAAACTTTAAAGCCGCCTTGCACTAGCCAGTTAGAAAGTTTGCCAATTGTCGTGGTTTTACCGACACCGTTTACACCCACGACCAAAACCACATAAGGAGTATGGCCGTCGCTTAGGTTCAATGCCTTTGCATCGTGCTCCAGATTCTGCTCTATGACCCCAGCCAGAATTTCTTTCAACTCTTTATCTGATTTGGCACCAGATTTTTTAGCGCGCGACTTAACTTCATCAACAATTGCTGCCGCCGCGTCAACCCCAAAATCCGCCTGAATCAAAGTGTCTTCAAGCTCATCAAGATTTTCTGGATCAAACTTGATTCTTGAAAATAGAGATCGAATCCCCTTCTTCGCACTGCGCTTAGGAAGAACTACAGCTTCTAGCTGCGCTTGTTTTTCAACATTCGAAGCGGCTGGCTTTTCTGGCTTTGCCGGCGCAGTTAGAGTTTCCGGCTCAGAAATAATTTCGGAAGTTGCGTCTATAGCAACGGAGGAATTATTTTGAGCCGATTGCTCAACAGATTCACCTTCAGCACCGCGCTTTTTCTTCCAGAAAAGGAAAGCCAAGGTCTATTCCTTTTCGGCTAGGCGCTGCCCAACCACTGCAGACACACCATCTTGGCGCATCGAAACTCCGTAGAGAGCATCCGCAATCTCCATGGTTCGCTTCTGGTGAGTAATGATGATTAGCTGCGAATTGGTGCGCAGGTCTTCAAAAATCTGGAGCAGACGACCAAGGTTGGCATCATCAAGAGCCGCCTCAACCTCATCCATAACGTAGAACGGTGAAGGGCGCGCCTTAAAGATTGCAACCATAAGTGCTACAGCTGCCAATGAACGCTCACCTCCGGAAAGTAGTGAGAGTCGTTCGATTCGTTTACCCGCTGGCTTTACTGTTACCTCAAGACCGGTGGTAAGCAGGTTGTCTGGGTCAGTCAAGAAGATGGAACCGGTTCCGCCTGGGAAAAGAGTTGGGAAAACAGTTTCGAAGGCCTTGCGAGTGTCTTCGAATGCATCGCCAAAGATGGTCTGCATTTTGACATCTAGATCTTCAATAATCTGGAGCAAGTCTTTGCGGGTCTGAGTTAGGTCAGCAAGCTGCTCGGTCAAGAACTTGTGACGCTGCTCAAGGGCAGCAAACTCTTCGAGAGCAAGCGGGTTTACCTTGCCAAGTTTGTCGAATAGTCGCTCGGCATCCTTTAGTCGCTTCTGCTGCTCTTCGCGAACGAATGGCTTGAAACCGCCTTCGGCATCTTCGTCAGGAATTGGAATCTCTGGACCGTATTCTTCAAGCAAAACAGTCTGCTCCAGGCCAAGTTCTTCGTTTGCACGAGTCACCAAGTTGGCCAAGGTCAGGCGCTTCTCATGGTTAGAAAGCTCCATGTCGTGGACGCTCTGAGTCAAACCAGAAAGCTTCATCTGAATCTCTGCAGTTTCGCCACGAAGTTTTACAAGCTCCGTGTTCTGGTTTTGACGTTGAGATTCGAGTTCGTGAAGCTTGAACTTTGCTTTTGAGGCACTGTCCGCAACGGCATCCATAAGGGTTGGCAGCACGTTCAGAACTCGCTTGGCTGAAGCAAGCTGACGCGCTTGAACAGCAGCCGCAGCCTTAGAACGCGCGATTGCGTCTTTTGCTTCGCCCACCTGTGCACGAAGTGCAGCAGCGCGCTCTTGCTCTACACGAACGCGCTCAATTGCAGCACCAAGTTCAATGCGAAGTTCAAGTTCACGCTGGCGCTCTTGTTCCAGGTTGTCGGCAAGTGTCTGACGGTTAGCTAGATCAAGTTCCGGGCGTTCCTGCGCAGCAAATTCATCGTGTGCGGAAATTGCTGCATTCAGCGCGGCTTCGGCAGCGGCGATTCCCTCTGCAGCAGTTTCAGCAACCAAAGCCAAACGCTCAAGCTCTGCCTCTGATGCTTCTACCTGCACGCGCAAACGACCAAGCTTCTCGGCATTTGCTGCCAAGGTTGCGTCTTGTTCGTTAAGCGCAGCAAGCGCTTCTTTCTCGGAAGCCTTAGCGGCATCTTCGGTAGAACGAGCCTGGGCAAGTTCCGAATTGGACTTTTCGATGAAGTTATTGACTTCGCTCAGACGCTTTTCAGCTCCATCACGCTCTGCCACAAGCTCGAGCTTTGAAGGTGCAGACGATGAGCCACCGCGAATTACCGATTCGGTAAGCACGTCACCGTCAAGAGTAATCAGAGTCAACTTTAAAGTTGATGAGTCACGTGAATAAAGCTCACGAGCTGCGTCTAGATCGTCAACGATGACCACGCTTGATAGCAACGCAAGAATTCCAGTTGGTGCATCGACTACATCTGCCGCTGCACGAGCGCCGGCAATATTTGGCAAGTTTGCTGCTGCACCCTTGGCGTCAACATCTGCAACGATAAGTTCAACGCGACCACCGTCACTCTTTTTCAGGTGCTCAATCGCCGCAAGACCTTCATCGCGGGAATCGGCAACCAGGGCATCGGCCAATGGGCCAAGTGCCGCAGCAATCGCTGCTTCAAAGCCGTTCTGGATTGTCATGTGCGAGGCAACTAATCCGCGGATACCGCGCAGCCCAGCAGATGCGATCTCTGAGGCACCGTCTTTTTGCTCAAGGGTTAGGTTTAGCGCTGAGCGCTTTGCAGCAAGCGAGTCACGTTCACGCTCAGCCTTGTGCAGCTCATCGCGCAACGCATCAATTCGTGCACTTGCCTCTGAAACCGCTTTCTGTGCTGCTTCGTATCGGTTCTCAAGTGCGCTATCAGACGAGTTCTGCTGATCTTGCGCTTGTAGCTCAGCGTCGTATTCAGCTTTTCGTGCAGCGTGACGATCGCGCGCTTCACCAAGAGCACTCTCGTGTCGCACTACTTCACCGCGAACACCGACCAACTTAGATTCAGCAACGGCAGCTTCGTTCGCAAGGCGAGCTTTATCAAGGTCAAATTTTGAAATCAGTGCATTCTGTTCGGCAACTTGGTTATCGAACTTTTCGAGTGCATCACGAGCTTCGCTTCGAGATTCTTCGGCGCTTTGCAGAGCCTGCTTTAAAGTTTCTACAGTTGCTTGAAGTTCGGTGGCGGTGGCAATCGCTTGATCAGCTTCAGAGTCCAGGGCTGCCGGGTCAATTTGTCCGGCAGCGACTTCAGCCTGCTGACTGAGAAGTGCAACGCGCTGGTTTGCAATTGAAAGCAGAGAACGAAGTCGTTCTGCAAGAGAGTCAAACTGATAAGAAAGATTGCGAGCCTGGTCGAGCTCTGTGGAAACCTGGGCAGCTTCAAGCTGTCCTAGGCGAGCAGTATTTTCGGCAAGCAAAGTCTGCAAGATATTGCGCTCACCGCGACGATCCGCTTCTGATTTTGCGGTCTCTTCCAGTCCGCGGTGCAATTCAGAAATATCCGCAGCTAACAATCGTGACTTTGCGTCACGAACAACAGCTGCGATGCCCTGAGCCTCCCGAGCAACCTCAGCCTGCTGGCTTAGTGGCTTTAACTGGCGGCGTACTTCGCCAGCCAAATCGTTCAACCGAGTGAGGTTCGCCTGCATTGCGTCAAGCTTGCGCTCAGTTTTCTCTTTGCGGCGACGGTGCTTCAGAATACCGGCGGCTTCTTCGATGAATCCGCGGCGTTCTTCTGGAGTCGCACGAAGAACAGAATCAAGTTGTCCCTGACCAACAATTACGTGCATCTCGCGACCAAGACCCGAGTCACTCAAGAGTTCTTGAACATCTAGCAAACGAACCGGTTCGCCGTTGATGGCGTATTCGCTTCCGCCATTGCGGAACAAGGTACGAGAGATAGTCACCTCTGCGTATTCAATTGGCAGAGCTCCATCGGCGTTGTCAATCGTGAGGATTACCTCGGCACGACCAAGAGGTCCCTTTGTAGAGGTACCGGCGAAGATGACGTCTTCCATTTTTCCACCGCGAAGACTCTTGGCGCCCTGCTCACCCATAACCCAGGCCAGCGCGTCTACAACGTTAGATTTTCCGGAACCGTTTGGACCAACAACAGCGGTGACACCCTTTTCGAAGGCAAAGGTGGTTGGTTGGGCGAAGGATTTGAATCCTTTTAGGGTGAGGCTCTTGAGATACAAGCTAACTCCCCACCTTCGCCGATTATTTGTTTGCGGACCAACTGCCGCGACTTACAAAAATACCTTATTTCGAGGGGCCTTCTTGCCACTGCCCGCCCCGGCCCCAGTAAATCCGGCGGTTTAAGCCTTGAGTTTCTGGCAATTAGGGCAAAAATGACTGCCGCGGTTCATCCACGAATCCCGCTTTATTTGCCGACCACACCGATTACAAGGCAGCCCTGTCATCCCATAGGCATTGAGAGAGACTGCGAAATAGCCACTTTCGCCATTCACATTTTTATACTGTTCGTCGAAACTGGTGCCACCCTCTTCCACGGCTTTGGCCAAGATTTGACGTACGTTTTCGAGCAACTCCTTGGCTTTAGCGGCGGAAATGCTTGCTGCCGGCTGGTCGTAATGAAGTTTGGATCGCCAAAGGGCTTCATCGGCGTAAATATTGCCGATGCCACTTAGGGTCTGCTGATCAAGCAGCACACGTTTGATGCCTGAATTCTTTTTCTTAAATTTTGCGAGCACGGCCGTTTCATCGAAATCAACATCCAATGGATCGCGGGTAATGTGGGCTGCCTGAATCGGAATCAAATTCAGCCAAGGCTGCCCTTTACCTACGCCTGCGCTAAAGCCGCCCGGTTTTCCATCAGCTGTCGGCTGCATTTCATCAATAGCAAGGGAACCGAAAATTCTCTGGTCGATGAAGCGAAATTCGACTTGCTTTCCGCGGGCGGTAGTTAGCCGGATGACGACACGGGTCAACTTATCGTCAGGGTCTGCGGGTTTGCGCAGCAACATCTGGCCACTCATCCCTAGGTGCCCAACCATCGCGAGTGAGCGCTTTTTGCCTTTAACCTCAAGCGGCAGCCACAAAAATTTACCGCGACGAACCACGCCCAGCACTTTGGCGCCAATCATGGTTTGCTGAAAATCTTTTACTCCGCCTGGGTGTCTCTTCAACGATCGAGAATCTAGAACATCAACCCCGATAACGGTTGCATTGGTGAGCGCTGGAGCCAGGCCGGCTCGAACGGTTTCGACCTCTGGTAATTCCGGCATTGAACTACTTGAGTTTTGCTAGAGCGTCGATGGCTGCCTCGGTTTCGGCACCCTTGCGAGATTTGCCATCTCCCTCGCCAATGACAACGCCGTCAGTGATTACTTTGGCGTGAAAGTCACGGTCGTGATCTGGACCTTCAAAAGATGTTTCATAAACAGGTGCACTCTTGCCCTGCTCTTGGATTTTTTCTTGGAGCGTAGTTTTTGGGTCGCTATTTTCGCGCAGTGCATCGGTGTCTTGAAGCAGGGGGAAAACAAAACGCTCAACAATGCCGCGAGCTTCATCCAGACCCTTTGAAACATAAACCGCACCCAAGATCGCCTCGAAGGTGTCGGCAAGCAAATTCAGTTTGGTTCGTCCACCGGTTTGGTCCTCGCCTTTACCTAGACGCAGAAATTCACCGAGGCCAAGTTCACTTGCAACTCCGGCGAGCGCACGCGCTGATACAACCGCGTTCTTTACTTTGGTGAGTTCGCCTTCTGGGAGCTCGACCAAAAGATCATGAATGTGTGCCGTAACGACAAAACCCAACACCGAGTCCCCGAGAAATTCGAGACGTTCGTTGTTGGGTGTATTGCCGTGTTCGTAAGAGTACGAACGGTGGGTAAGTGCGAGTTCGAGTAATTGTGGCTCGATTTCAACGCCTAAGCGAGTGCATAGAACGTTGAGGTTCATCGCGACTTAGAAAGTCTTAAGCGTCGGCGACCTTGCGGCCCTTGTACTCAAGGAACAGCGCGTTACCGGCTGAGTCTGAAACAAGCTTCGCACGGTGAGGCATTGAGTAAACGGTCTTGCCGTTTTCAATGGTCTTCACCAGGGTAACTTCAGCGGCCTTCCACTGTGAGCGACGTGCGTGTGTACGTGCACGGGATAGGCGTCTCTTTGGTACTGGCATGGTACTTACTCTTCCTTTTTATGAAGCTCTTGATTCTGAAGTTCTTGCAATGCAGTCCACCGCGAATCAATCGGAGCTTCGTGCACGTGGTGCGGATTGTCAGCCATCTTCACACCGCATTCCGCGCACAAACCTAAACAGTCAGTGCTACAAAGTGGGTGGAACGGAAGATTTAGTACTACCGCGTCACGGATGATTTGTTCTAGATCGATTTGCTCGTCTTCGACAACGTGTTCATCCTCGTTGGTTAAAGAATAGGCGAAAAGTTCCTGAAAATCCACCTCAACCGGGACGGTCAGGGGCTCTAGGCAGCGGCTGCACTCGGCATCGGCATCAACAAAGACCTCGCCGGTGGCCAAAATGCCCTCGTGGACCGACTCCAGGCGAACATCTAGATCCAGCTCGGCGCCCTTTGGGATTAGGGCAATCCCCTCGCCCATTTGCTCGGGAGTCACAATATCGAGCTTCAATTCGCGCATTTGCCCAGGTTTGTGCATCAAATCGTGAACAGCGACCTGAAATTCGGTGTTGCTAGCACTCATCAGTCTTGAGCCTTTCGATTAGACACCGATGCTGCCAGAGCATGCGCGGTGGCTTGGGTCACATACTTACTGACATCTCCGCCCAGATCTGCCACTTGCTTGACTAGTGAACTTGAGACGTGTCCGTGGATTGGATCAGCCGGAATGAATACTGTCTCCACGCCAGCTAGGTCACGGTTGACCTGAGCCATGGGAAGTTCGTAATCAAGGTCAACGCTGGTGCGGAAACCCTTGACCAGAGCGGAGGCGCCAACCATCTTGCAGTAATTGACCAAGAGGCCGCCATCGAGTGTGTCCACGCTGATTTTTGCAGGGCCTGCGATTTTGAGCTCGGCCAAGCTGGTGCGAATGAGCTCAACGCGTTCTTCACTGGAGAATCTTGGGGCTTTGCTTGGATTATGCACCACTAGAACGTGAACCTCGTCAAAAAGGTTGGCTGCACGCGCAGCAATATCCAGGTGGCCCAAAGTGATCGGGTCGAATGATCCTGGGTAAACCGCGATTGTTGGCATTGCTCTAGGTTAGCCGAGCGGATTACCCCTTGGCTAGGTTCGCTTGTCGATCTTGGTCTTGACGGGCCAAAGATTCAGCTAATTCGGGGTATTTTTCCAGTGTCGGATCGGAATTCATGATGGTTTCGACCTGAACCCTCGCCGCTTGGATTAGTTTGGCATCCTGCAGAACACGCAAGAGCTTGAGGCTTGAACGACCGCCGGACTGAGATTGGCCGAGCACATCTCCTTCGCGGCGAAGCTCCAAATCAATTTCGCTGAGTTCAAAGCCGTCCAGAGTATTTGCGACTGCCTTAACTCGCTCCAGAGCCAGTGACCCCTCTTCGGCTGAAGTGAGTAACAGGCAAAGCCCGGCGTTGCCACCTCGACCAACTCGGCCACGCAATTGGTGGAGCTGGCTCACACCAAATCTGTCGGCATCAAGAATCACCATCACAGTTGCGTTTGGAACATCCACACCCACTTCGATGACGGTGGTGGAAACCAGAATGTCAATTTCTTTGGCGGTGAACTTAGTCATCACAGCTGATTTTTCTTCGGACGACATTCGGCCGTGCAATGTTTCAATTATCAATCCGGCAAGGCTCGGAAGATTTCTGAGCGACTCCGTCATACCAAGTGCAGAAGCAAGCAGCTGCTTAGGTTTTTTGGCAAACTCTGCCGCTTGCGCATCGGTGCCGTCTAAGAATGTGACTTCCTCTTCCGCTGCGCCACCAGATTCAATTAGTTCCTCGCCAGGATCGTCTTCGTCGATTCTGGGGCAAACAACAAAAGCTTGTCGCCCCTTTGCAACTTCTTCAGCTATACGCTGCCAAGTTCTTGCAACTAAGGCTGGTTGAGAAAGTTGAACCACGTGAGAAGTAATTCCCTGTCGACCAGCTGGAAGCTTAGTCAATGTGGAAACATCCAGGTCACCAAAAACGGTCACGGCTAGTGTGCGCGGAATTGGTGTCGCTGTCATGGTCAGAACGTGCGGAGGTTGCTTTCCTTTGAGTCGAAGCGCTTCACGTTGCTCTACTCCAAACCTGTGCTGCTCATCGATGACAATCAGGCCAAGGTCTAGGAACTCGACTTTCTCTGCAATTAAGGCGTGGGTGCCAACCACTATTTGTGCTTTTCCGCTAACAAGCTGCAACATTGCTCGCTTGCGATCAGTCGTATTCATTTGACCGGTCAATAAAGTCAAGCCAAGCTCTTTGGCTAGCTCCTCGCCCAGAGTTTTCTCGATGGACTTGAAGTGTTGAGCCGCAAGAACTTCTGTCGGTGCAAGTAGCGCCGATTGGCCACCGGAATCGGCAACGGTGAGCATCGCACGCAGCGCGACAAGAGTTTTACCGGAACCGACCTCACCCTGCAGCAAGCGATTCATCGGATGCGAATTTGCTAGGTCGGCTGCGATTTCTTGCCCAACAGAAACCTGCCCGTTGGTCAGGGTGAATGGAAGCGATTCATCGAACTTCGATAACAGATCACTCTTGCCAGCAATGCGCGGAGTTGCCGCAAGGTGTTTATTCTCAGCACGACGTTTAAGAAGGGTTGCCTGCAGCAGAAAGGCTTCGTGAAATTTTAAGGTGTCACGCGCCGACTGCCAATCGGTGTGCTTTTCCGGTTTGTGAATTTTCCTTATCGCTTCATCGAGCGATAGCAGTTTGTTTTGTTGAACAATTTCCGCAGGCAACTCATCAGCTATTGGTGCCAGGGTGTCTAAAACCACACCTAGCGATCTTTGAATCGCCCAGGTGGTGACGGTTGAGGCCGCAGGGTAAATCGGAATCGGAAGTTCAGCCCAGCGTTTAGCTTCGTCATCAGAGATCTCTTCGGGAAAAAGTTCGTAATCCGGATGGGCTAACTGCAACTTACCCTGGTAGCTGCTCACCTTGCCCGCAAACAAACCCCGAGCCCCAGTGCGCAATTCTTTTTGGCGCCAAGCCTGATTGAAGAATGAAAGAGTCATGAACCCGTGGCCATCCGTGATTCGGACTTCAAGAATGCTTCCGCTGCGGCCTTTCATGCGACGCTCACGCACTTCGACGATATCAGCCACAACCGTAGCCGGCTCCCCCAGTGGAATTTCACTGATTGGGGTTAGCTCTCCCCTGGTTGAGTATCGGCGAGGAAAATGCATGAGCAAATCAGAAACGGTGCGAAGCCCTAGATGCTTGGCGAACGACTTTGCCGTGCGATCACCCAGTACGCGATCTAGCGATTCGATTGGAAGCAGCATTGTTCTATCTTCGCTTGTCCGAAGCGACCCTCGCTGCAGGCGGGCTGCGCGTGCTGACTAGCACCGAGTTGCGACACTTATGATTGAACCCTTATGACAAGAATCATCGGCGGTCTTGCAGGTTCGAGACAACTCACCAGCCCAGCCAAAGTAACCAGACCAACAAGCGATCGAATTCGCGAATCGATTTTTAACCGCTTAGCTTCACGGGACTTACTTGATGGCGCGCGGGTACTAGACCTCTACGCCGGCACAGGCGCTCTTGCCCTTGAAGCCATTAGCCGCGGAGCAATTTCAGCGATGCTGGTTGAGCGAGACGGCAAAGCAGCCGCCGTTTGCATCAAAAACAGCCAGCTGGTGCAAAAAGCCCTTGAAAAAGAAGGCTTCTTTGAAGCAGTTACCAAGGTTGCTAATAAGTCTGTTCAAAACTTTTTGAACACCGATGGCGGCGAATACGATCTTGTCTTTATTGACCCACCATACGAAGTAGTCAACGAAGAGGTAATTCAAAACCTTGAGGCTCTATTGCCACGTCTCACCAAGGATGCGGTTGTGATGGTTGAACGTTCCAGTCGCTCAGATGCGCTAGCTATTCCGGCGGGCTTGGAGATCGACGAAGAAAAATCTTACGGCGACACCGTTGTTTACTGGCTGAATAAAATCGATTAACTTTTAGGCAATAAAAAAATCCCCCGAGAATTCGGGGGATTTTTTATTTGGCCCTAACCAAAGAAACCTTTTAGCTGACGCTCTGGTTCACCAACATAAATCTGCTGTGGGCGGCCAATCTTGGTTGCCGGGTCAACGTTCATTTCACGCCAGTGTGCAATCCAACCTGGCAAGCGTCCCATTGCAAACAACGCGGTAAACATGCGCGGCGGGAAACCAAGCGCCTTGTAAATAACGCCGGTGTAGAAATCCACGTTTGGATAAAGCTTGCGCTCCTGGAAGTAAGGATCAGCCAAAGCAGCGGCCTCAAGTTCCTTTGCAATCTGTAGAAGCGGATCGGTAACGCCAAGCTCAGCAAGAACCTGATCTGCGGTTGACTTGACGATACGTGCACGCGGGTCAAGGTTCTTGTAAACGCGGTGACCAAATCCCATCAAGCGAATGCCGTCTTCTTTGTTCTTTACTCGCTGGATGAAAGCTTGCACGCTCTCACCCGAATCCTGAATGTGCTGAAGCATTTCAAGTACAGCCTCGTTGGCGCCACCATGCAGTGGACCAAACAACGCGTTAATGCCAGATGAGATTGATGCAAATAGGTTTGCCTGGCTTGAACCCACTAAACGAACGGTTGAAGTTGAACAGTTTTGTTCGTGGTCTGCGTGTAGAACCAACAACGTGTCCAGCGCTTTGGTGACCACCGGGTTTTGTACGTAGCTCTCTGCCATGTTGCCGAAGTTCAAACGCAAGAAGTTCTCAACGTATGAAAGCGAGTTGTCTGGATAAAGAAGAGCCTGACCCATGCTGTTCTTGTGAGCATACGCTGCAAGAACCGGCAGCTTCGCCAGTAGACGGATAGTGGAAAGTTCCACCTGCTCAGGATCGTGTGGGTCCAGTGAATCCTGATAGAAAGTTGACAGCGCTGATACTCCGGCTGCAAGAACCGCCATCGGGTGTGCGTTTTGAGGCATTGCATGAAACAAGTTCTTTAGATCTTCGTGAACCAAAGTGTGGCGACGAATCTTCTCTTCAAATTCGGTCAACTGAGCCAGAGTCGGAAGCTCGCCATAGATAAGAAGCCATGCAGTCTCAAGGAAAGACTTTGAGCCAGCAAGTTGTTCGATTGGGTAACCGCGGTGACGAAGAATGCCCTTTTCACCATCGATAAAGGTGATGGCAGATTTTGTTGAAGCTGTGTTTACGAAACCTTGGTCGTAGGCGGTAAGTCCAGTCAATGATGTGAATTTTGAAATGTCCACTGCATCATGGCCGTCAACGGCTGTGATTACAGGAAGGTCTGCGGTGATCTCACCGTAGGTGACTGTTACTTTATCGCTCGAGGTCATCGAAGCTCCTAGTGCTGTGTTTTTGCCCTGATTAGGCCTTTTATAAGCCTATGGCATCGCGCAACCTGCGCGCTCCCTCGGCAATTTTGTCATCGGTCGCAGTGATTGAGAAGCGCACAAATTCAGTGCTGTGTTCGCCATAGAAGGTTCCTGGTACAACCACGATGCCGAGTTCAGCCATGCGGTCGACGGTCTTCCAGCAGTCCTCGCCAAGCGTTGCCCAGAGGTATAGCCCAGCTTGGCTTTCCGCTAATCGGAATCCGTAAGCGCGAACCGCATCAAGCAAAATTTCGCGACGCTCCCGATAAATTTCTTTCTCGATTTGAACGTGCTCTTCGTCACCAAGCGCCACGACCATGGCTCGCTGAACCGGACCTGGCGTGTTGAGACCCGAGTGCATACGCAGGTTGACCAGACCCTTGATTAGTTTTGCCTCACCAACAGCGAAGGCAGCACGGTAGCCGGCCATGTTTGACTGCTTACTAAGTGAGTAAACCGCGAGCACTCCCTCGTGACTCTCGCCGCAGACTCGTGGGTCAAGAACGCTTGGAATTAATTTCTCACTCCACTCACCCCAACCGAGTTCTGCATAGCATTCGTCACTGGCTAGCAAGGCGCCAAGTTCACGCGCACGATCAACCGCAGCCTTCATTTCGGCAACATCCATCACGCGACCATCGGGGTTACCCGGTGAGTTAATCCAAATCAATTTGGCGTTGCTTGGCCACTTGGCAGGATCATCTTCGGAAATTATCTCTGCGCCACAAAGTGCCGCACCAACGATATAAGCGGTGTAGGCAACCTTGGGCTGAACAACAACATCGCCAGGCCCCAAACCCATCAAGAGTGGCAACCAAGATATTAATTCTTTTGAACCGATTGTCGGCATTACCTGCTCAGGATTCAAACCCTTTACGCCGCGGCGGCGAGCAAACCATTCAACGACTGCATTTTTAAATTCTGGAGAACCGCCGGTCGATGGGTATCCCGGCGCGTTAGAGGATGCGTTTAGAGCATCTTGAATGATTGCTGGCGTTGGATCAACTGGCGAACCCACTGAAAGATCAACGGCACCACCCTTGTGAAGAGCCGCTTTAGCCGCATAAGGCTTTAGTTGCTCCCAAGGATATTCGGGCAATCGATCGAACATGAAATTATTGCGCCTGGTTTGGAAGCGCAGTAATTACCGCGTGGTCTGAATTGATTAGACCGACCTTGGCTGCACCGCCCGGAGAACCAATCTCGCTGAAGAATTCCACGTTTGCTTTGTAGTACTCAGACCACTGCGATGGCAGATCATCCTCGTAGTAGATAGCCTCAACCGGGCAAACTGGCTCACAAGCTCCACAGTCCACACATTCATCGGGGTGAATGTAAAGCATGCGGTCACCTTCATAGATGCAATCAACCGGGCACTCTTCAATACAGGCCTTGTCTTTTACATCAACGCAAGGAAGCGCGATTACGTAAGTCAATGTGAATCCTTTCGGGAACTGCGTCTAGTTTAACGATGGCCGCGTGAACTTCGGCGCCACGCCCCAGGTTGAATCTTTGGAAACATGATTACCAGGGCAAAAATTCCAATCGAGCCGTAAGCCCAAATGTTTCCAGCGTCATTTCCCGGAATGAAAAGCTCTCCGCCAGGCTGACGCTGGGCTAGCCAGAAAACTGTCGCTGCAAGGGTTGCAGTCACAAGATAAAGCGCGCCACGACTCCTGCGCAGCAGGCGAAGTGCCATCGCTAGGGACACAGTCATTACCAACGCCACAATCAACCCGATAGGGGTCTGGGATTCGTTGTTTGCCCTAACCTGATGCATCATTGTGCCGGCGAGACCTAAAAGCACGCCCAATGGCATAGCCCATAAGAAGGTAAAGGCTGAGCGAATGCTAACGAGCACACTTGGTGAAGATTTACGAATGCGCTCTGGACGGTCATATCGAATCTCTTTTCCCGGCACCACGGAATAAGTCTCTGCGTGAACTGCAACTTGGCTGGCGTGGGCCTCAAGAGCAGCTTTCTTTACCGGTGCCGTCTTTGCGTTACCGATTTCCGCATCGAACGGCTCGCGAGGTTCGGCAATCACCCAGAATTCTGGAGCGCGACCGCGAATTTTCTTTGAAACTTTTCGAATTGCCATGGCGGTGGCGTCATGTGCCATTTTGTGGTCCGGGTGACCAAAACCACCGCGGCGGTTATAGGTCAAAACTGCATCCGGTTTGAATTCAATAATTTTTGCGGCGATGTCATCGGCGATGATTGTGGTTGCTGCCGCAGCTAGTGCAAGTTCGTCAAGATCACGTGGTTTAGCTGGCTTTCCCCATGGATTAATTCGCATTCCAGAATCGAGATAGGCACGCGTTCCTGCGAATGCATGCTCTACGTTGCCAAATACCTTTAAGGCCTCAATTAGTTCGGAGGCGCGGAATGAACCCATTGCCGCAAGGTCACCCTCGAGCGGCTTTAGTTCGTCTAGCTTAACTTTGCCGCGTTCTCCGCGAGTCAAAGTAAAAACCATCACCTCTGCTTTTGCTGCAATTCGGTCGGCGATGATGTGCCCGGTGAAAAGGCTTTCGTCATCTGGGTGTGCGTGCACAATCAGAAGACGCTTAGGGGCGAACTTAGCTTTGGCCATGCTTCAACTTTAGGTTAAAAACAAAACCCCCGGCTAGAAGCCGAGGGTAATGCTTTGAAAAACCTAGTTCTTCTCGCTTGCGTGCTTGCGCTGTGAGTACAGACGGGCGCGAACGTTTGAGTCCAACTCAACCTTGCGAATGCGTGTTGCCTCAGGTGTAACCTCAACACATTCGTCTTCGCGAGCGAACTCTAGACACTCTTCAAGCGAAAGAGTGCGCGGTGGGGTAAGCGACTGGAATTCATCAGAAGACGCTGCACGCATGTTGGTGAGCTTCTTTTCTTTAGTGATGTTTACTTCCATGTCGTCGGCACGTGAGTTTTCGCCCACGACCATACCTGCGTAAACCTCGCTGGTTGGCTGAACGAAGAATGAACCGCGCTCCTGTAGGCCAATCATTGCGAACGGAGTTACAACACCCGCTCGGTCTGCAATTAGGGAACCGTTATTGCGGGTGGTGATTTCTCCGGCCCAGGCGTCGTAGCCTGCAGAGATTGCGTTGGCAATACCAGTTCCCTTGGTCTGAGTTAGGAACTCAGTGCGGAAACCGATTAGGCCACGGCTAGGTACGCGGAATTCCATGCGGGTCCAACCGGTTGCGTTAGCCACCATGTTCTTCATCTGACCCTTACGCGCTGCAAGCAGCTGGGTCATCGAACCTAGGAACTCTTCAGGTACGTCAATGGTTAAGTCTTCGAAAGGCTCGTGAAGCTTGCCATCAACTCGCTTGGTAACAACCTGTGGCTTACCCACGGTTAGTTCGTAGCCTTCACGACGCATCTGCTCCACAAGAATCGCAAGAGCAAGCTCTCCACGACCCTGTACTTCCCAGGCATCAGGACGCTCGGTAGGAAGGACCTTGATTGACACGTTACCGATGAGTTCCTTGTCGAGGCGATCCTTAACCAAACGTGCAGTGACCTTCGCACCCTTGACACGACCGGCCATTGGTGAAGTGTTGATACCGATAGTCATCGAGATGGCTGGGTCATCAACAGAAATCATTGGCAACGGGCGAACATCGTTTGGGTCGGCAAGAGTTTCACCAATAGTGATCTCTTCGATACCGGCAACCGCAACAATGTCACCTGGGTTTGCTTCTTCAGTCGGGAAGCGCTCAAGCGCCTTGGTCTTTAGAAGTTCGGTGATCTTCACGTTCTGAGTTGTGCCATCCTGGCGAACCCATGCAACTTGCTGACCCTTCTTCAAAGTTCCGTTGAAAATACGCAGCAACGCAAGACGACCCAGGAATGGAGAAGCGTCAAGGTTGGTCACGTGTGCTTGAAGCGGAGCTTCATCGTCATACTTCGGTGCCGGGATGTACTTCATGATTGCGCCGAATAGCGGCTCTAGGTTTTCACCTTCTGGAAGAGTTCCATCAGCAGGCTTGGTTAGCGATGCAATTCCCGCACGACCTGATGCGTAAATGATTGGAAGTTCAAGAATTCCGTCGATGTCTAGATCCGGCACAGTATCGTGCAAGTCAGAAGCAAGACCTAGCAATAGATCGTGAGTCTCTTCAACAACTTCGTCAATACGAGCGTCGGCACGGTCTGTCTTGTTTACAAGCAGAACAACAGGAAGCTTTGCCTCAAGTGCCTTGCGAAGAACGAAACGAGTCTGAGGCAATGGGCCTTCAGATGCGTCAACTAGCAGCACAACACCGTCAACCATCGAGAGGCCGCGCTCAACCTCGCCACCAAAGTCAGCGTGACCCGGGGTGTCAATCACGTTGATTGTGATTTCCTTGCCGCCTGAGTGGTCACCTTTGTAAGCAATCGCGGTGTTCTTCGCGAGAATGGTGATTCCCTTTTCGCGTTCAAGGTCGCCTGAGTCCATCACGCGCTCGCCTACTGCGGCGTGGTCGCTGAACGAACCGGTCTGACGAAGCATGGCGTCAACCAAAGTCGTCTTACCGTGGTCTACGTGGGCAACAATTGCGACATTGCGCAAGTCATCTCTGGTGGCCTGAGCCATAGGAACATCCTCATTGTGAGCGCGCCAAACAGAGTTGACGCATTGTTTGAGATAAATCTTTGAATTTATCGGTGTGAATTATTAGGGGGTGCAGAATTGCATCTTTGAGCCCCTGCCGTTTCAGTCTACCTGCGAAAGCCCCCAATAGGCAGGGATAAAAGGGCATAAACAGCAAGTACCCTGTGTATGTGAACACCGATGCCCTGCTCATCTACGACGGCGATTGCGCCTTCTGTAAGCAAAGCCTGAAGTGGGCGTTGGAGAAATTACCTTTATTTTGCCGCTATGTGGCCTTTCAAAAAGTTGATTTCAGCGAATTTGGCCTACAACTGGCCGATGTTCAAAGCCAAGTCTGGTTAGTCGAAGGCGAAAACAAGTACGGTGGCCATCGAGCTGTTAGTTGGCTATTCAGGCAACAGAAGCAAGTTAGGTGGCGAGCTCTTGGTCTTTTGATCGATATTTTCTCCCCCATTTCAGCACTCGTCTACGGCTGGGTGGCCAATAATCGCCATCGTTTGCCTGGCGGAACAGCAGAATGTGTGATTGATGACAAACCTTAGAGACCAACGGGGCCGCAAGCAAACGATCACTGAAATCTTGATTGTCTTTGCGCTGAGCCTCGGCGCATCCGCCGTTTATTCAGTGGTTTCCCTAATTGCCAAATTGACTGCCAAATCTGGACTAGCTGGTCAGACAACTCTTATAAACGGAGCGATGGCCGAGCGTGAGTGGCTGGATTTCACCTATCAATTGCTTTCCGTGGGTTTCGGACTTGCGCCGGTGGCACTGGCTCTTTATTTTCTTTGGCAAACCAACGGCAACCCATTCAAAAACATCGGCCTAAATTTTGAGGCACCAGGTTTTTGGCTGAGCCGAGGCACTTGGCTAGCGGCAGCCATTGGTATTCCAGGAATTGGCTTTTACATTGCAGCGCGTTTACTTGGTTGGTCATCAAAAATTGTTCCGGCTGAGTTACCTGACTATTGGTGGGTCATTCCTGTTCTTCTTCTGGCAGCCGTTCGCGCGGCGCTACTTGAAGAGGTGCTTGTGGTCGCCTACTTATTTGATCGTTTAACTCGCCTGGGCATCGCACCAAGATTTCAACTACTTATCAGCTCAACAATTAGAGCCAGCTACCACCTATATCAAGGCTTCGGCGGGTTCATTGGCAATTTTGCAATGGGCTTGGTTTTTGGTTGGGCCTACAAAAAGTGGGGTCGCGTTATGCCCCTCGTGTTTGCCCACTTCGTATTGGACGCAGTTTCGTTCGTTGGTTACTCGCTAGTTGGAAAAAACCTGCCACTTCCGTAATCGACTGCAACATACATTCATCTCTAGGCCCGTGCTGGTATCTTTACCTTGTTGGCTTTGATGCCAGCAGCTTTTGCATTTTGCAGGGGAAGTCGGTGAAAATCCGACGCTGACCCGCAACCGTGATCGAATTTCTCGAAAGTCGGATTGCCTGCAGATTCGCAAATGACTCCATTTTTACCGTCGAGGACTGCGGTCGGAGTCGAATTGGTGCACGCGCACCTTTTCGCCTTCGCACACGCATCAATGCGAAAGGCTCACTTTGTCTCAAATACCGGTATCAAAATTCAAGCTCGGCAAAGTTGCAGCAGTCGTCGCAGTCACTGTGGCTTTTGGTACAGTGCCAATTCCATCTGCCACTGCTGCGGAAAACTATTCAACCACCGTGAATTTTTTGGCAAAGTCTTTTTTAAACGGTAAAGGGTTAGAAGGTTCAACCCCGGGAACTGTTGAATATGGATTCACCCTCGATGCAATGATGCAGCTGAAGGCTGGCGGTAGAACCCTGGTGCAGCAATTGCCTGCGGTCAACTACATGCTCGCTACAAGATCTCAACCTTTGGGTACAGCCTCTAACGGATATCTATACAACAAAGATGCAACGCTGTCTTTGAATGTTGGTAGGGCAGGAAAATTTCTTTTCACCAGCGAAGTCGTGCATGTTCCAAATAATTCCATTCGCTACGACGTATTTAAGAAACTCGCCGCCAGAATAAACAGTCAGACTGGGGAAATTAGCGGTGTCACCTCGGGGGCGATTGACTACGCCTGGGTCGCGCTAGGGCTGAACAGTTATCAGGAACACACACTGGCCAATAAAGTCGTGCAAAGAATGCTTACGCTGCAAAACACCGATGGTGGTTTTGGCGAAGTTGACCCAAAGGTATCGACGCCCGACTCGACGGGACTGGCGCTACAGGCGATCAACCTGCGTCAGGATTTTGGCACTGATGCCCAAGATAAAAAACGCGCCGAGGCTGAGAAAAAAGCCGTCGCTTACCTAATAGCAACTGCAGTAGATAAAAATCATTGGAACGCTTACGGTGAGGCTTCAGTGAACTCAACCGCTTATGCCGCCATGGGACTAAAGGCAGCCGGAAAAAAGATTGCGACCTACTCGATCTGGTTGAAGAGTCAACTTGCCCCCAAAGGAGGATTTCTAACCTCATGGTCGGCAGGTGTCGGAGATAAATTTGCCACGGCTCAAGCAATTGCACCATTACTTGGCAAAAGCTACCTAGACCTACTTCCCTAATGATTAAAGTTCCATTTCGCGCGGTTCTTATTTTCCTTATTGCACTCGTGGCAATCGGTGGAGTAATCAATCTTGAAATGGAAAAAAGCCAAACCAGCAACGCGACGGTTTCAGATGGCGCTTGTTCCGATAATGGTGTGACCCTGGTGGTTGATTTTGGAACCAATAGCGGCCAAGAGCCAATCGCTAGATGCGTTCTCGATTTCTCTGGCACGGGCTGGGAACTTTTTGAAGCAGCCGGAGTGAAGGTCGCTGGCACCAGCGAATACCCTGAGGCGTTCGTTTGCCGCATAGATAATTTTCCTGACGCCGAAAAGGAAGATTGCCTTGGTACTCCGGATTTTGCCAGTGGAAGCTGGACATATTTTTACTCGAGCGCTTCGGCAAATGAGCAAAATTTGCCACCTGCCAAATGGCAACGGAGCCCGGTGGGAGCCGCAACCAGAATTCCAGCCTGTGGTGAATTCGAAGGGTGGCTATTTGCCAATTCGCCAAGCGAAATTTCAACCGATCCCACGCCATTCAAATGCCCGTGAGTGAGGCTCGAATTAGAGGGTCGCTGAGCTCGGATGTTCTTCACCCGGTCACATGGTGGGCATTAGGTTTAATATTTTCAGCAGCCGCCATTCTTGCTGAACAAGCTCTTCCTCTAATTGTTTTAGCCACTAGCACAGTTCTACTGTCAATGATCTTTGGAGTGCGGTGGCTTCAGAATATGCGCTTCTATTTCATTTTTGCAGCTTTAGTTATATTGACTCGACTGATCTTTAGAATAATCTTCAACTTAGGCGATAGCACTGGACCATTCTTGGTCATCTTGCCGAAACTGGAAGTTGATCTTGGCTTTGGCGGGACAGTCTCTTTACTAGGGCCCCTGAGCCAAGCATCCTTCGACTCTGCGATAGTCGACGGGCTTCGACTGGGCACAATTATTCTGAGTATCGGCATGGCAACCACTCTTTGTCATCCTCGTAAGCTTTTGAAATACACACCTGGTGCTCTCTATGAAATTGCAGCAGCAGTAAGCATGGCTATCAACCTGGCGCCGCAATTGGTGACAAGCATCCACAGGGTAAGACAAGCACGGGAACTCCGGGGTCGTAGCGGCTCGCTCAGCGCAATGACCAGCATCGTTATTCCGGTGCTAGAAGACACCATCGAGGCATCGATGAATCTTGCTGCAAGCATGTCATCTCGTGGCTTTGGTCGCACGGGCCCGATGCGCCCGATTGAGCTAAAGCTTGCCCGCTTTAGCTCACTAGCCGCAGTGTCGCTGATCATCATTGGCACCTACGCTGCACTAACCGTAGGCCTGACAAATGCCCTGTCTATAACTTCGCTAGTTCTTGGGCTTGCGTTTTCATTTCTTACTTTGAAATTAGCCTCGGCTAAGAGATTGAGAACTTCACATGCAATTCAAAAGCTGCAACTTGTGGACGCAGCTGCGTTTGCGATTGGGGCACTGAGTTTTGCAAGCGTGGCACTTGGCTGGTGGAACCAATGATCAAGCTAGATTCCGTCACGTTTAGCTATTCAAGCTCCGATTCAGCCATTCTGAAACGAGTCCATCTAGAGATAGGCAAAGGAGAGCTTGTACTAATCGCAGGTCCTACCGGAAGTGGCAAATCCACTCTTTTGAAGGTCATCAACCGTCTGGCACCACAATTTACCGGGGGCAATTTCAGTGGATCAATTTCAATCGATGGTCGAAACATTACCCACCTTCAGCCAAATGAAATTGCCGAGGTGGTGGGGTACGTTGGTCAGAATCCAGTAGAAAGTTTCGTGACCGAAACGGTTCTTGAAGAACTCGCTTATGGAATGGAGCAACTGGGTTTAGCCCCTGACTTCATGCGGGTAAGGGTGGTTGAGATTGCCAAGTTAGTCGAAATTGAACATCTGCTTGATTCAAAGCTTGAAGAAATTTCCGGTGGCGAGCAACAGCGTGTTGCAATTGGTGCTGCCCTTGCTGCAGGGCAAAAGATATTGTTACTCGATGAACCCACTTCAGCCCTAGACACACACATTTCAAAGCGAACCGTTCAGCTTCTTCGAAAATTGGCCAGTGAGAGAGAAGTCACAATTCTTCTTACCGAGCACAGGGTTGAACGAGTAATGGAGTTAGTAGATTCAATCGTTTTGGTGCATCGAGATGGCTCAGTGACCAAAGGCCCAGCCGAAATAGCTTTCAATGACCCGCGAATTGAACCGCCGCTAATTTCCCTGAGCAGAAAACTAAATTGGACTCCAGCGGCAACTACCGTGAGTATGGCTCAGAACTATTGGGGTTCGACCGCTGATAAATATGTCATTAAACAAGGTGCCAATCACAATTCCAGTGATGCGAGCGGCACAAGCAAGACCGTTGCAGTTGCTAAAGATATTTCAGTGAACTTTAAGAATGCCGTGGCTGTTTCAGGCGTGAGCTTCAAACTTCAAAGCAGCCAAATAACGGCACTCATGGGAAGGAACGGTTCTGGAAAATCCAGCACCTTGTGGGCGCTACAGGGTTCTGGCTGGGGCAAAGATGCTTCCGTAGCTGGGCAAATCACAATTGAAGGAAAAGATCCTGCCAAACTAAACAACCTAGACCGGATCAACTTGGTTGCCATGGTGCCACAAAAAGCAAGCGACCTGCTCTTTCTGGATTCGTTGGGCAAGGAACTCGCTGAATCAGACTCATTCAGTCAAGTTGCCTCAGGAACAACGTCAAGCATATTTGCGAATCTTGTTGGAAGAGTCGACCCGGGTATTCATCCACGCGATTTATCCAACGGTCAGCAAATTGCATTGGTGCTAGCCTCTCAGCTCACTAAAAATGCTCCCTTGGTTTTGTTGGACGAACCAACTCGAGGCTTGGATTACACAGCCAAGCAGGAGCTCTCCAAATCTCTGCAGAAACTTAAGCGGGATGGTAAAGCGATTCTGGTGGCAAGTCACGACGTTGAATTTCTTGCAGCGCTCTGCGATCAGATTCTCGTGCTGGAAAAGGGCCAATTGATTGCAAGTGGAACACCGGCAGAAATATTTCTACCTGGAACTGAATTTGCCACCCAAGTGGCAGACATCACGAAAACTCCAGGAGTCCTAAGTATTGATCACATCGAGGTGAAGCATGAAAGCTAAGCCTCTCTTCAGAGTCTTGTATCTAGCGCTTGCAATTCTGGCTTCCCTTTTGATTTTCACCTGGCCCTTGTACATATCGGCTTCAGCACAATCTGAAGCTCAGTTTGCCCAGGTTGTCTTTCTATTTTTGATGCCCACCATCTTGATTCTTACGGTCAATGAATACTCATCGGGGAAAGTTGATTCTCGGCAACTTGCCATGCTTGGGGTGCTGACTGCACTCAACGCCTTGATTCGCATGCTTGGCGCAGGGGTTGCCGGAGTCGAAACGTCGTTTTTTCTGATCATCATCAGCGCCTATGTCTTTGGCCCTGGTTTCGGTTTCTTGATGGGTGCGCTCTCGCTTTTAGTGTCAGGGCTTATTACTGGAGGGGTTGGCCCTTGGCTTCCTTTTCAAATGATGGCGGCGGCGCTCATCGGTGTTGGAGCAGGCTTATTGCCAAAGACCAAGCGAATTTGGCTGCAGGTGATTCTGTTGATTTTCTTCGGCGCAATTGCGAGTTTTATTTACGGTGCACTAATGACGATGTGGAACTGGCCGTTTCTTGCCGGAGTTGGCAGTGACGTTTCTTACCTCGCGGGCGCAGGGCCAATCGAAAACATGACGCGCTTTTTGCAATACGAAATTCTAACCGGGGGCTTGCTTTGGGATGCCGGCCGCGCAATCACCACAATCGCGTTGATTATCGTAACGGGTCCGGCCCTACTGACCACTCTTCGCAGAGCAGCAAATAGGGCCGGAATAAAAACTATTGAATTAGAAAAGCGGTAGAACTACCAGAGCCTGTAGAGCAGTCGCAACAGCTGCGCCTGCGAATAGGCCAAGGTTCATCTTCCAGGTGTACTTAGCCTCGCCACGTGCAGCGTGCATCAGGAATGCTACGACCATGGTCAAAGCAAGACCTGCACCCGCAGCAATACCCACCCACTGAGACCAAACAAATCCGGTTAGGTAAGCGCCGATCGGTGCTACTACAACACCGATTGCTCCAAGAATTTCGAGCCAGGCAATTAGACGGACTACGCCCATCGGGGTCTTTTCAACCCAACCCATGCCTGCACCAAGAAGTGTCTCTTTGGTTGCCTTTGACTTGAATGAGCCAGCCTTAAAGAAGCCGAATGCGCTAAAAATTGAAACCGCAAGCGCGGCGATTGCTAAAAAGATGTTCATGAAATTCCCTTATTGTGTTGAATATCCGAGGTTTCGGACTTACAGTTATTTAGTAAAGCACGGGTTGACAAGATTTGTCAAGTAGCCCTAGACAAATGTTCACGAAGGGAAGTCATGGAGATCAAGGCACGCGCCGAACGTCAAGATGACGGCTGGCTAATTGCAGTCCCCTCGCTTGGTAATTACAAAACAACCTCCAAGCGCCTAGACAAGGCAACCGAACAGATCAAGGTCTTGGCCGAAAAAGCTACCGGCGAATCTAAGTGCGACATCGTTGTGAAGGTTGAGGCAGTTATGCCGGGAATCATTTGCGACATTGAGGCTGCTCAGGCAAAGATGCGCGATGCTGCAAAACTTCAAGAGGAAGCGTCGAACGAAATTCGCGATGTAGTTTCCAGAATGCGCGATGAAGGTCTAACAATGAGAGACATTGCCATTTTGCTTGGCGTCACCCCGCAGCGAGTTGCACAGCTCGCGCCGTGCACGACGGACTAACTTCTAAACGCGCCAGGTTGGCAGTCGCCAACCAAGAATCATCGCTGCGAATCTGAGCACCGTGATTACTAGCGCTCCAACTCCAACAGCGATGAACGAACTCGCCCCTAAGTAATCCATTCCAACCACGACCCAACCTCCGGCAAAGGCCAGTATGGAATAGGGCTGGTGATCAACAAACGCACGTGGGATTTCGTTGACGACTACGTCTCGAAGTACTCCACCAAAAACCGCGGTGATGATTCCCATAATCACGGCAACAATCGCAGGCATGCCTGCTTGCAGTGCAATGAAAGTTCCACCGGCGCTAAAAATCCCAAGCCCGATAGCATCTGGCCAAGCGGTTGCACGCTCAGTTGGCTCTAGATGACGCCCACGAATAAAAATAAGTGCCAATAGACACATGCCTAGAACAACCCAGATCCAAAACTGGTTCTGAACCCAAAAGAATGGTCTGCGATCAAGCAAAATGTCTCGCAGTGTTCCGCCGCCAAATGCAGCGAGAAAAGTGACCATTGCCATTCCAACAATGTCGAGCTTTTTTCGTGCGGCTTCCAAAAGCCCGGATAGCGCAAAGGCCAGGGTGCCAATAACTTCTAAAGCGATGTTTCCGTTAGAAACCAGCCAATCTGCAATCGACATTCCTGAGGTCATGTACCAAGTATGCCAAGATTGCCACGTGGACGTTTTGATTACCGGTGGCTTGGCGGGTCTTGCCCTTGCTATTCCCCTTGGCCCAATGGCAATTCTGCTGATCAGTACAACACTGGCAATGGCTACGGTGGACTTTTCATATGCGGCTTTGGTTTTTGCTTTTGGAAACGCAATTATCAACGCCTTGAGCGGTTGGGTGTTTCCGCTCCGCGTCTTGGGATCAGCGATTTTGGTTTACGTAGCCGTAAAAATTTTCTCTGACGCTCGCAAAAGCTCAAAGATTGAAAACCCAGACCTAAGCAACTCTCCTGCCTCGAGATTTAAAACATTTGCCAAATTCTTTGGCCTGACAGTCTTGAACCCGGCG
>JBEGTF010000002.1:0-42716 GCA_041179545.1 Actinomycetota bacterium
TCAGACCACGCGCGAGCTTCTAAAACTCTGAATGATTCGGATTCCAAGATCGTCCAAGCCATTGGTTCAGGATTCATCGCGCGGACTTTGTTCTCGATTCGTTTCGCCGATTCAGACCAATCGATTTGCGCATCAACGCGACTTATTTTTGGTGCAAAAGATGCGACTGAGCCGTCTTGAGTTTTAGACACCGCAATTCCCGCGGCAATCGCGGGCAGAATTTCAAGTAGGACGCTAATTCCTAAATCCGTCAGTCTGCTCAGCAACCTGCCTGCGTTTTCATTTTGCTCGATGGTAGTTGGTGCCTGGAGTAATACAGGCCCGGTATCCATGCCAGTGTCTAATTGGAACGCTGTTACTCCGGTTCCAGTGAGCCCTTCCAGTAGGGCGTGCTGAACCGGCGCTGCGCCTCGAAGAGCAGGTAGCAGGCTGTAGTGAAGATTGATCCAGCCTTTTGGAAGCGAACTCAACGCCGCCTCACTGAGGAACGTGCCATAGGCAACTACTACTCCCAAGTCAGCGTTTAGGGCCAAAACCTTCTCGAGAGTTTCTTGATCAACCTGGTTGGCTTTGATGACTGGAATGCTTAGGGCCTCAGCAGCCAAGGCCACCGGAGATGGCGTTAGGATTTTCTTCCGACCGATTACGGCATCTGTTCGAGTAAGAGCCCCAACAATGTCAACACCGGAGTTTTTTAGAGCAATTAGCGTGGTAGCCGCATTGGCAGGCGTTCCAGCAAAAATTACTCTCATAGCCTCCTAGATTACTTCCACATCATCCATCTTGATGCGGATTGGCCGAACCCCGCGACCTGTTTTGGCACTAATCCTTTGCTGGCCGGCAGACAGTTTCAGCGACAGTGCCTTAAGTAGTTCGGCGAGTTTGGCGCCGTCAGAATAATCAAATTTTATTAAGACTCGCCATTCTGAACTAACTCCCTTTGTTGTGATTGGAATTGGGCCAAGAGTTTCTATATCTGAGAGCCCTTGAAGTTCAGAAAGCACCTCTTGAATCAATTCTTTAGAGGAACCAACTGAGGCAAGCCTGATAGCCGGCGGAAATCTAAGCTCGGCTCTAGTCGAGTATTCGTGCCGGGAAATCTCAGCCTGTGACCACAACGAGAACTTATTCGCAAGAACGCCCGATACCCCAACCAGGACACACCTGGAATCTCTGCTACCAAGGGCAATTGCGTTTGACCAGTTTCGCACCGCGTCTTCCGTGGCTCGCAACGAATCGCGATTCAATGCACGATTTGCGTCCAAAATAACTACCGCGGAGTAGCCACCAGTCACCCTAGGCTCTGCGCCTGGAGTCGCCACGACTAGGAACTTGCCGGGTTTGAGTGTTTGGGTTTTGTTTTCAGCTGTTGCTTCAACCAACTGCACGCCGGGAAATGCTCTACCAAATTCGGCCAGGGTACGTGTGGTACCTGCTGAACCTTGCTTCAATTTCACACCGTTGCACTCTTGACAGCGGAAGTCCATGTTTACGGCGTTGCACCAACGACACTTTACATAATTGCGCTCATCAATCCACAGCGGGCCATTGCAGTGTCTGCATTCTGCGCGTTTATCGCAAGTGTTGCAAAACACCGATGTTGCGGTTCCCTTTGCACCGACTTGAACTAGCACCGCTCCGAGTTTCAGCCCTTCTCGAACTGCCCGCCATGCCATCGAATGTATCCGTGTTGGCAATCTTTGGAAGTTTGAACGGACTGCTCACATCTTCCAGAAATTTGAGTGACACTAAGCGAGAGACCTCTGTTGATCTACTGTGACCCAAGAAAAGTAGATCGCAATTGGACAGACGCTGTCGCATCAAAGCAACTTCACGCGTGTGACTGTATGGGCTGGTTGGTTCTTGATGGCTAGAGTCGCCATCGTCCCAGACAATAATCTGCCCCAAATTCCGAACAGGAGCATAAATTGCTGATCTGCTTCCGATAACAATGCTCACGTCGTTACTAAGGCACGCAAGGAACGCTGCGTATCTTTTGGATTTTTGCGTATCAGTTGTGAAGTTCACCACTGCTTCGCCGATTTCCGAAGAGCTGAGAACCTCAAGCAGTGCGTTCTGATCTCGAAAATCTGGAACCGAAATGATTACGGATGATCCGGCCTTGACAGACTGCACGCAGGTGTCGCGAATCTGTTTTGCCCAAATAGGCCCGTCAACATCAGTAAACGGAGCGACTAAGGCTGTTTGTTTAGTGCCTTTATTAGAGCTTTTTCTTGATGCAGCAACACCTGCCGTCTCAAGCCATTTCTTCTCGACCGCTACCGAACGATCTGGAATTGCTAAACGCAAAACGTCCGATGCTGTTGAAGCCTGCCGATCGGCGACTGCGCGAACTAGTTTGTAAATGTCTGGATCTAATACGGGTGCTGCGGAAACTAATTCGGAAATTCCACTTAGTTCGCCCGAGAAATCGCTTGATTGAACTACCTCAACGACAAAGCCGTCAAGAAGATTCTTTGAACGGCCGAACCGCACACGCACACGGACACCTGCAACCACTTGGGACAGAAGTTCATTAGGTATCGAATAATCAAATAGTCGATCCAACTGCGGAAGCGGTGAGTCAATCACCACCCTGGCAATCATTTGGATTGCAGGTCAGCTATGACGTCTAGCAGTTCTGCGGCTACTAAACGTTTCGACCCCTGAGCAGCCAACGACCTACCGCTTTTTGTGAGAATCAATACGTCGTTGGTTTCGGAATCAAATACGGCACCGTTCGAAACGTTATTTGCGACTATCAAGTCGCAGCCCTTTTTTTCAAGTTTGTGCTTCGCTAGGTGTTCCAGTTGCTGTAACCCCGGCGCCGTTTCAGCAGCAAATCCAACCGAAAGGACACTCAGGTTTTCCGAATGAATTCGCTTGACGGCATTTGCCAGAAGGTCTTCATTCGCTATGAGTTCTAACTGTAGGTGGTCCCCTAGCTCAGTTCTTTTAAGCTTGCTCGTAGCTGGATTTAGAACTTTAAAATCCGCAATCGCGGCAGCCATCACCAGGACATCATGGTTGGCAAGATGCTCATTTAGTTTCTCGTTCAACTGTTTTGCGTTTTGAACTCGTTCAACCTGTTTAATTTCAGAAGGTATCGCATCAATGTTCGCCGCAATGAGCGTCACACTTGCTCCGCGCTTGACAGCTTCTAGTGCGATGTAAATTCCCTGCTTACCAGAAGATTTGTTTCCAATGAAACGTACTGGGTCGATTTCTTCCCGTGTGCCACCGGCAGTGACGAGGAATCTTTTTCCTGCAAGGTCTTGCTTAGCTATTTTGGATAGAGCAAACTCAACAATTTGTTCGGGTTCCGGGAGTCGGCCAATGCCGCTGTCCTCACCGGTCAATCTGCCTACGTCGGGTTCAAGAATGTGCACACCTCTCTTGGCGAGAGTTGAAACGTTCTCTGAAGTAGCCAGGTTTTGCCACATTTCCGAATGCATCGCTGGCGCCAAGACGATGGGAGCCTTCGTGACCAAAAGTGTGTTCCCCAATAAGTCGTCTGCTATACCTGCTGCGAATCGGCCAAGAAAAGCGGCGCTTGCCGGTGCAACAATTACCAGATCAGCTTCCTGGCCCAGGGAAACATGCTTCACGGATTCCACATCGGTGTACAAATCGGCATCAACCGTATTTTTGGACAAGGCTTCGAGCGTTGTTGCGCCAATAAAGCGCAAAGCATTTTGTGTAGGAATCACCTTCACGGTGTGTCCAGCCTCAGTCAGCAAGCGAATTATATTCGCGGCTTTATAGGCGGCGATGCCACCGGTAATACCAACGATTACGTGCATTGGCT
The DNA here is from genome assembly GCA_041179545.1 of Actinomycetota bacterium. Classification (GTDB taxonomy): domain Bacteria; phylum Actinomycetota; class Actinomycetes; order Actinomycetales; family Microbacteriaceae; genus Rhodoluna. The sequence continues at coordinate 3,809 of JBEGTF010000002.1, forward strand.
TGGTCTTTTAGGGTATTTGTTGGGGCTACTCTGTTGCGTGCTTCTGCAACTTGTTCTGATCGATTTCGTGCATTGCAATCGTCAGGGGCTTCTCATCAACAGTTGCATCTACCAAAGGGCCAACATTATTGAAAAGGCTGCCCTCGTGAAGAGCTGAGTAGTAGTCGTTAATCTGGCGAGCACGCTTTGATGCAAAGATCACTAGTTCGTACTTTGAATCAACCTTGTTTAGCAGGTTGTCGATCGCTGGAGAAACAATTCCTTCAAGCTTTTCAGACATGGTTCAACCTTCTTGTTGTTTTGGTGTTTTCGCGGTCTCGCCGCTAATTCTTTGTCAATTCTACGACTTCGGCGGCACATCTGGCTACCTCATCGTTAATCACTACATGATCAAATTCTCCCTGCGCTGCGAGTTCCTCGCGCGCTGTTTCGAGGCGTTTAGCCTGTTCTGCAGCGGATTCAGTGGCACGAGCGGTAAGTCGGCGAACCAGCTCGTCCCAACTTGGTGGGCTAATAAAGATGAACTTGGCCTCGGGCATGGTTTTGCGCACTTGCCTGGCTCCTTGAAGATCAATCTCCAAAATGACGTGTTCGCCGCGGGAAAGGGCCTCAAGGACCGGTTTCCGTGGCGTTCCGTATTTGTTCAAACCATGGACCGTTGCGTACTCCAGCATTTGACCCTCGGCAATTAGTTGATCAAAATCCGATGAACTAAGAAAAAAATAGCTCTTGCCCTCGATCTCACCCGGTCTTGGGTCCCTGGTTGTTGCTGACACCGAAAGGTGAAATCCTGGAAAGTGATCCACGATGTAATCGACTACCGTGCCCTTGCCAACTGCGGTTGGTCCAGCGATGACAATCAACTTATTCGACATGAAATTAGCCTAGGCCAACAGCAAGCTCTGCTTTGGCTGACTCAATTGATTTTGCTAAACCTGCTTCTCCAGACTGGAGAACGCTTCGAGAAACCGAATGAATCACCTGCTTTGCTGCTGCGCCAAAAAGCAGCTTGCTGGTACTCAACTCAGCACCCTGAGCACCAAATCCAGGCGCAAGGATAGGTGTTGCGTATGAATCTTGACCCTCAAGAACATCTTCTAGTCCAAAGCTTTTAAGATTTAGTGTCGCACCCACGACTGCTCCGAACGAACCGTACCTTGCCTTGCCATCGGCGGTCACACCGTTGATGTCGCTGAGTGAATCCCAGATAGATCTTGCAAGAGTTTTTGTGCCAACCGTTGCGCGTTGAACACTTGCGCCTTCGGGGTTTGATGTTGCGGCGAGAACGAACACCCCCTTGCCACGTTCGGCGGCTCCACTTAGCGTTAGCTTTAGGGAGTCAAAACCTAGATACGGCGAAACTGTTAGTGCGTCGCACATGAAAGGTGCATTTTTTCCAAGCCACGCGTCAAAATACGCATCCATGGTTGTTCCAATGTCACCACGCTTAGCATCCATGATTACCAGAAGATCCGTCTGCGCTGCACGCTCAGCCAGTTTTTCCAAAACGGCAAATCCCTTTGAGCCGTGGCGTTCAAAGAAAGAAACCTGAGGCTTGATGATGCCCACTCTCGACACGGTGGCATCTAGGACAGCGTTTGCAAAAGTCTCCAGCCCTCGAACATCATCACTCAGTCCCCAGTCATTAAGTAACGATGCATGGGGGTCAATCCCCACACAAAGTTGACCGTACTTGGCAAATGAGTCGCTTAGTTTTGATCCAAAACTACTTGGCAAGAGCCACCGCCCGATCGATTGCGTGATCTTGAAGTGACTTGACTGCAAACGGACCCGCGATGACTTCTTCGAAGGAACCAATCGCAGCACTCAGCTGAGCAATTGTTGTGAATATCGCCTTGTCGGCAGCTGTTGTTGCCGCCCGAATTTCATATCCATCTTTACGTGCACTCGAACCCGAAGGTGTGTTGACTACAACATCAACCTTTCCGGCGGATATCAATTCAACAATCGAAGGTCCCTCTGCAACCGAATTATCATCGGTGTGCTTTCTAACTACCTGAACTTCGATTCCGTGTCGAGCCAGGATCGCAGCTGTGCCACTTGTAGCGAGAACCTTATATCCAAGCTGCTGCAGACGACGCACCGGAAGGATTACCTGTGGCTTGTCTCTGTCAGACACTGAAATAAAGATGCTTCCTGAGATTGGAAGAGCACTGCCCGCCGCAGACTGACTCTTGGCAAACGCCTTAGGGAAGTCCACGTCGATGCCCATGACTTCGCCAGTTGAACGCATTTCAGGGCCAAGCAAAGAATCTACGAAGCGCCCGTCTTTGGTTGCAAAACGCTTGAACGGAAGCACTGCTTCCTTAACCGCAATCGGTGAACCCGCAGGAATGTAGGTGCCATCCTTTTCAGGAAGGTGCCCTTCGCTCACTAGCTGCTTGATAGTCTTACCCACCATTACAAGCGAAGCTGCCTTAGCGAGAGTAATGCCAAGTGCCTTGGAGACGAATGGAACCGTTCTTGAAGCACGAGGGTTTGCCTCCAGCACATAAAGCACATCTGCAGCCAAAGCGAACTGAACATTGAGCAATCCACGAACACCGATACCCTGAGCGATTTTTAGTGTGGCTTCGCGAACTCGTGCTATCTGCGAATCACTCATTGTGATCGGCGGCAATGTACAACTTGAGTCACCAGAGTGGATTCCGGCTTCCTCAATGTGTTCCATTACGCCACCAACGTAAAGATCGGTTCCATCGAATAGCGCGTCGATGTCGATTTCGATCGCGTCATCCAGGAATCGATCCACCAATAGTGGATGGTTTGGGCCAACAATCCCCTGATCTGCGATTCGTTCGAAGTAGTCTCTAATGCCAGCCTGGTCGTAGACAATCTCCATGCCACGCCCACCAAGCACGAACGATGGACGAACTAGAACTGGATATCCAATTCGAGACGCAATGATTTCTGCCTCACTGAGGTTCAGTGCAGTGCCATTAGCAGGCGCGAGAAGGTCTCCGGCTTCAAGAATCTTCGAGAACAATCCGCGTTCTTCGGCAAGGTCAATTGCGTCCGGTGAGGTACCAAGAATTGGAATGCCCGCCTCTTGAAGCCCCTTTGCCAAACCAAGTGCGGTTTGACCGCCAAGCTGAACGACTACGCCTATTAATTCGCCGCTTTGTTGCTCCGCGTGAATGACTTCGAGCACATCTTCAAGGGTAAGTGGTTCAAAGTAGAGCCTGTCTGATGTGTCGTAGTCGGTCGAAACGGTTTCTGGATTGCAGTTGATCATGATGGTCTCATAACCTGCGTCCGATAGCGCGAATGATGCGTGAACGCAACTGTAATCAAATTCCACACCCTGACCAATACGGTTCGGACCTGACCCAAGAATCACTACCTTCTTGCGATCCGAAGGAGCGACCTCTGTCTCTTCTTCATAGGTGCTGTAGTGATAAGGGGTTTCGGCAGGAAATTCACCTGCACAAGTGTCAACAGTCTTGAACACCGGACGCAGCTTAAGAGCGTGACGAATTGATCGCACCTCGGCTTCGGATAGCCCACGAATCTGAGCAATCTGTGAGTCGCTAAAACCGTGATCCTTCGCCATCTTTATGACAGAAGCATCAAGCGACGGTGCGGCTGCAACATCGGCAGCCACTTCGTTTATTAATACAATTTGGTCGATAAACCATGGGTCAATCTTGGTTGAGTCAAAAACTTGCTCTGCGGTAGCTCCGGCACGAAGTACCTGCTGCACTTGAACGATTCGGCCATCGGTTGGAGTTTTTATTTGTTCCAGCAGTTCAGCAACATTGCCAAGCGGGCCATCCCAGTGGAATGATGAACCGCGCTTCTCAAGGCTGCGCAACGCTTTTTGCAAAGCTTGACTGTAGTTGCGACCAATTGCCATGGCTTCGCCAACAGACTTCATAGTCGTGGTGAGAGTGTTGTTTGCAGCCGGAAATTTTTCAAAAGCAAAACGAGGCACCTTGACAACAATGTAGTCCAGGGTTGGCTCGAAGCTTGCCGGCGTCACTCGAGTAATGTCGTTTGGGATCTCGTCTAACGTGTAGCCAATTGCCAGCTTGGCAGCAATCTTTGCAATAGGAAAGCCGGTTGCCTTTGAAGCAAGCGCACTGGAACGGCTAACGCGAGGGTTCATTTCGATAACGACGACGCGGCCATTTGTTGGATCAACAGCAAACTGAATGTTGCAGCCCCCAGTGTCAACTCCAACAGCACGAATGATGTCAATGCTGATGTCACGAAGGTTTTGGTATTCACGGTCAGTCAGGGTTAATGCTGGGGCGACTGTGATTGAGTCTCCGGTGTGTACACCAACCGGGTCAACGTTTTCGATTGAACAAACAACGACGCAGTTGTCGTTTGTGTCACGCATCAATTCGAGTTCGTATTCTTTCCATCCAAGAATCGATTCGGAGAGCATAACCTGGGTTACTGGGCTCGCCTGCAAACCTGATTCACAAATGCGTCGCAACTCCTCTTCGTCGTAAGCGAAACCAGATCCAAGTCCACCCATTGTGAAAGATGGCTGAACCATGAGTGGATAACCGAGTTCACTGGCCGCTGTAACGCACTCAGAAACAGTGCTACAAATAACCGACTTGGCAACGTCAGCGCCAGCATCAAGTACTAGCTGCTTGAATATCTGACGATCCTCACCTTTTTTGATCGCATCAACCTTGGCACCGATTAGCTCCACGTTGTACTTCTCGAGAATTCCCAACTCGTGCAACGCCATGGCTGCGTTTAGAGCAGTCTGACCTCCAAGCGTTGGAAGTATTGCGTCTGGCTTTTCCTTGATGATGATTGATTCAATCACCTCTGGCGTAATCGGTTCGATGTAAGTTGCATCTGCAAAGTCTGGGTCGGTCATGATGGTCGCCGGGTTCGAATTAACGAGGATTACTCGGATGCCCTCAGCACGAAGAACGCGGCAGGCTTGTGTACCCGAGTAGTCAAACTCACACGCCTGACCAATCACGATTGGCCCCGAACCGATAACTAGAACACTTTGGATATCAATACGCTTCGGCATTACTTGGCCACCTTGTTGTTTGAGATTAGTTCAACCAAGCGGTCGAAGAGATAGTTGGAATCGTGTGGCCCCGCAGCAGCCTCAGGGTGATACTGAACGGAGAATGCCGGAATGTCCAAACACTCAAGACCCTCAACGCAATCATCATTCAGCGAAATGTGACTTACGCTCACGCGACCATAGCCAGCAGGACTTTGAACCTCAGGCCCGCCATCCACCTTCACAGCAAAGCCGTGATTATGTGCCGTTACTTCTACTTTGCCGGTTCTGCGATCCATCACCGGCTGGTTGATGCCGCGATGACCAAACGGCAATTTATAAGTTTCAAATCCCAAGGCCCGACCAAGTAGCTGGTTGCCGAAACAGATACCAAAGAAAGGGATCCTCTTATCGAGAATTTCGCGAAGCACCTCTACCTGTGCACCAGCCGCCTCTGGGTCTCCTGGACCATTTGAGTAGAAGACTGCGTCGGGGTTGGCCTCCAGCAATGTAGCTGCATCCACCTTGGCTGGAAAAACAACCACCTCTAAACCTCGGGCTGCCATGTGCTCAATTGTTGATCGCTTGATTCCAAGGTCAACAATTGCCACTCGGCCTACCCTGGATCCCTCTGCCGGTACGGTGTAGTTCGCTGGCGTTGTAACCATGTCACTCAATGACAGGCCTTTCATCTTGGCTGCACCTCTAACTTCGGCAATCAACTCCTCCACCGGTTGTTTTGAGACCTCGCCTGAGAACACACCTCCGCGCATCGATCCTGCGGTACGAAGGTGACGCGTCAGTGCTCGAGTATCAATACCCGAGATTCCAACCACACCGAATTTCTTGAGCTCTTCCGGCAGCGATTTCTCAGACCTAAAGTTAGAAACAATTCTTGACGGGTCGCGTACCACATAGCCCTCAACCCAAACACGATTAGATTCTTCATCGCGAGAGTTCACTCCAGTGTTGCCAATGTGTGGCGCAGTCTGCACGACGATCTGCCCCGCATAGCTTGGGTCAGTCAGTGTCTCTTGATACCCAGTCATGCCCGTAGCGAAAACAACTTCTCCAAGGGCCTTTCCTTCTGCACCGTATGCCTGCCCGCGAAAAACGCGACCATCTTCAAGAACTAGCAGGGCCTGGTTCATTTATTTACTTCCCTCTTTGCGTCGCCAATGATTTTTTCTGTCAAAGTTTTTACGATTTTTCCGCGATCGACATCATCAACAATGCGAAGCTGTGTAGCAAGCTTTACGCCGTCATGAAGCCAAGCAATAGATGTCAGTCCGTTGGACTCAACTGCTTTGTCGATAGCAACCTGGGTAAGCTCAACCGCTGTGATTTTTGAGCTATCGATGGCCAAGGACCTTTCCCCTTTACGGACAATGAGGACTCCCTCAGTGAAAATGAAAACTTGGCAAAATCCTCTTGCGCCAAGTCCATAAGCAGTGATTCGATCAAGGTGGTTAGAATCACGAGTTGTGGCCACATAGAAGGCCTTTGCCTGTTCAAGCAATTCTCCGAAGTACTCCAAAGCCTCAAGTGGCGCAGAGAACTCAGATGACTGGGATGCCGAACGTTTACGCCAGCCGCGCAATGCCAAACCTGCGAGAAGAAGGAATAGGGCAAGGCTAATAATTGCCATGATTTGCTTAGTCATTAGCGTTTGCCCTGCTTTGCTAATTTTGAATCGCGGACAGTGAAGAAGCCACGATAAATCGTGTGTACTACTTTGCCGGGAAGTTCAAGACCTACGTATGGGGAGTTTGTTGATTTAGATGCCGACTCAGCAACTACCTTTCGCTTGACCTTTGGGTCAATCAACACAATGTTGGCAATCGTACCCGGCGTAATGTTTTGCCCTTGCTGCTCATCACCGGCGATCCGCGCAGGGTTAATGGACAATACCTCGGCAAATCGATTCCAATCTGACTTGCCGCTTTCAATCAGAACCTCTTGTGCAATTGAGGCGGCGGTCTCCAGCCCAAGCATTCCGAATGCCGCTGCGTTCCATTCGCAATCTTTCGATTCAATTGGGTGTGGGGCGTGGTCTGTTGCGATGATGTCGATGGTGCCATCGATTAGTGCTTCACGAAGCGCAGCAACGTCATCGGCGGTGCGCAGCGGAGGATTTACCTTGTAGATTGCGTCGTAGCTTCGTGCAAGATCATCAGTTAGCAAGAGATGATGCGGAGTTACTTCAGCAGTCACCTTGATGCCTCGCGCCTTCGCCCAACGAATGATTTCAACTGAACCCTTGGTGGACAGGTGGCAGATGTGGATTCTTGAGTCAACGTGCTCGGCGAGCAGAACATCGCGAGCAATTATTGATTCCTCAGCAACCGCAGGCCAACCAGTCAAACCGAGCTCTGCACTGACCGCACCCTCGTGCATTTGTGCTCCCTCGGTAAGGCGTGGTTCTTGGGCGTGCTGAGCGATTACCCCGTCGAAAGCCTTCACATACTCAAGTGCACGACGCATAATTACCGGATCATGGACACATTTTCCATCATCCGAGAAAACCTTGACCTTGGCTTTTGAGTTGGCCATGGCTCCTAGCTCGGCAAGCTGCTTACCGTCTAGCCCAACCGTGACTGCACCGATTGGATAGACATCGGCATAGCCTGCTTCTTTACCTAACGAGGCAACTTGTTCCACAACACCTGCTGTATCGGCAACTGGCATCGTGTTTGCCATGGCGTGCACTGCGGTGAAGCCGCCAAGGGCAGCCGATTGGGTCCCGGTGAGAACGGTCTCGCTTTGTTCGAAGCCGGGTTCGCGTAAGTGTGTGTGCAGATCAACGAAGCCAGGAAGAGCTACGAGTCCACTGCATTCAATTACCTCAGCTTTATCGAGTGATGAAGCGCTCAATGACGATGAAACAGCAATGATTACGTCATCTTGAATTTGAATGTCTTGAGTGCTCCCGTCGGAAAGCTGAACATTCTTAAGGACGAAGTTAGTTGACATTGGTGTTCCTTTCACCCGAAAGAAGTGCGTATAGAACAGCCATGCGCACCGATACTCCGTTTTTTACTTGCTCTAGAACGGTTGACTGAGGCGAATCTGCAGAGATAGCGTCAATTTCAAGACCGCGGTTCATCGGCCCAGGATGCATCACAATTGCACTGTTCTTGAGCTGGGCAAGTCGTTGTGCATTGAATCCCCATATTCTTGAATATTCTCGTTCTGATGGGAAGTATGAAGCATTCATTCGTTCAGTCTGGATTCGAAGCATCATTACAACGTCAAGATCCTCGGTTTCAATTGCTTGATCAAGTGAGTAGTGCAATCTTGCGTGCAGAGCGCTGGGGTCGGCAGGAAGAAGTGTAGGAGGGGCAACGAAATGAACCTGAGCGCCCAGTGTGTTTAACAGAATCAGATTTGATCTTGCGACTCTTGAATGCAAGATGTCACCAACGATAGCTACCTTGACTCCATCAAGCCCTTTACCGATTGATGAAGCACCGTGGATTCGCTTGCGCATAGTGAAAGCATCCAGGAGCGCCTGAGTTGGGTGTTCGTGAGTTCCATCACCGGCATTGATGATGCTGCCGTTGATCCAGCCAGAGTGGGCAAGTTTATAAGCAGCTCCGGATGCAGGGTGACGTATCACTACGGCATCCGCACCCATGGCCTCAAGAGTTTGAGCAGTGTCTTTGAGGCTCTCCCCTTTTGAAACACTTGATCCCTTTGCCGTGAAGTTGATCACATCAGCAGAAAGACGTTTCTCAGCAAGTTCAAAAGAAATTCTGGTGCGTGTTGAGTCCTCGAAAAACAGGTTCACAACTGTTTTCCCGCGAAGCGTCGGAAGCTTTTTGATGTCTCTGTGATTGACTCCCGACATTTCTTCGGCAATGTCAAGAATTTCAATTGCATCTTTACGGTTCAGATCTGAGGCTGACAAAAGATTTTTCAAGATTCGATCACCACCGCGTTTTGAGAGTCGGTCTCTGAAAGATTTACATTAATTCGTTCTTCGCGAGCCGTTGGAAGGTTTTTACCTACGAAGTCGGCGCGAATTGGTAATTCACGGTGACCTCTGTCAACGAGCACTGCGAGCTTCACTGCGCGCGGCCGGCCATACTCACCAAGGGCATCAAGTGCAGCGCGAATTGTTCGACCACTGAAGAGGACATCATCAACAAGGACGACAACTTTGTCGTCGATCCCCTGCTTAGGAATTAGGGTTTCTGTGATTGTGCGTGTTGGATTAACTGCCAGGTCATCGCGGTACATGGTTATGTCTAGGCGACCAAGAATGTTTGAAATGTCGGCATCGGGTTCGGCCTTGGCAATGACTGAAGCGATGCGCTCTGCCAACAAGACACCTCGCGTTGGAATGCCTAAAATTACGAGGTTTTTAGTGCCACTTTTTTGGGAGGAACTCTTTTGAACGGCCGTATTGGCTTCAAGAATTTCGTGAGCGATGCGCGTGACTGCGCGGTCGATGTCTTCGCTGCTTAAGACGGTGCGTGAGGACACGCCCACCTCCTTCTCCGCCTCTCTGGACGGCCTTTAAAGGATGTTTGTAAAACTCTAGCAGGGGTTCGGGTAAAAATCACCCGGAGACATCCGCTAGTTAGCGGTCTTTGTCGAAGCTATGCGCGAAAGCAAACCATTGACAAATGATCCCGAATCATCGGTGGAAAGCTCCTTGGCCATCTCAACTGCCTCGTTTACGGCGACGGCATCCGGTACATCTGGGTTGTGCAGGATTTCCCAAACTGCAACGCGAAGAATTGCCCGGTCTAGGTTAGGCATGCGATCCAATGCCCAGCCTTGCGAATAGGTCTCGAGAAGATCATCAATATGTTCATGGTGATCAACGACCCCTTGCACTATCTCGCGGGCATATCCAAAAATTATTTCTTGGTTTTGACGATCCGCTGCAAGTTCGGCGACATCATCCAAAAGTGTCAGCGGCGAAATCTTACGAAGATCGGCTGCAAAAACAGCGTCAACCGCGCGTTTGCGAGCCTTAGTTCTAGCGCTCACCGATTAGTCGGTCACGCGACCAAGGTAATCGCCGGTACGGGTGTCCACACGAACCTTGGTGTTGTTCTCAAGAAATAGTGGAACCTGAATCTGCAGGCCGGTTTCTACCGTTGCAGGCTTGGTTCCTCCACTTGAGCGGTCACCCTGCAGGCCAGGCTCTGTGTAGGTAACTTCAAGAACAACCGATGCAGGAAGTTCAACATAGATTGGATTACCCTCGTGCATCGCAACGGTGGCTTCCTGGTTCTCGAGCATGTAATTCACCGCGTCGCCAACAACAGCGTCAGACAGTGTCACCTGGTCAAAGGTATCTTTATCCATGAAGATGAAGCCTTCGCCATCGTTGTATAGGTATGTCATGTCGCGCTTATCGACATTTGCAACTTCTACTTTCACACCGGCGTTAAATGTCTTCTCAACAACTTTGCCGGTCAGGACGTTCTTAAGTTTAGAACGGACGAAGGCGGCGCCTTTTCCTGGCTTTACGTGCTGGAATTCGGTCACAGCCCAAAGCTGACCTTCGATATTGAGGACCATTCCATTTTTTAGGTCGTTTGAAGTTGCCATGACGCAATCACTCGTTTCAATTATTAGCGAATTCAGATGCGCTCAATGGCGCAATAACTTCCCCAATTCTAGTGGGCCAACAGCGGCCCCCCTGAACTTATTTGGCTAGTTGCGCCAATGCCAACAAGTAAGAATCGATGCCAAAACCAGCGATAACGCCGGTGGCAACACCTGAAATAACACTGGTGTGTCGAAATTCTTCGCGGGTATGAGGATTACTTAGGTGAACCTCAATCAGTTGAAGTCCAGCTTTAGTTATTTGAACGGCGGCATCACGAAGAGAGTATGAATAATGAGTGAAAGCCGCCGGGTTCAAAATGACATTGGTTGCGCTGTCAACTGCTTCATGGATCCAACCAATAAGTTCGCTCTCGCTATCTGTTTGGCGAACCTCAACGGTTAGGTGCAAAGTGCTTGCTTTGTCTTGGACTGCAGCAACTAGGGCATTGAAGTCCATGGCCCCATAGATGTCCGGTTCACGCGAACCTAGGCGACCAAGATTTGGACCATTCAAAACCATTACTTTTTGCATGGTTCTAGGTTAGTCCCTCGCCAAATACCTGGCTAGGTTAGCCTTCGACGATTTCTTGGAAAGCAGCGAAAAGCATTTCTGGAGTCGGAGCACTCATAATTGTCGGCTTGGCAATGTCATCCAGCACAACAAATCTTAGGTTGCCAGATCTGGACTTCTTATCGCGCTGCATCGTCTCAACGAGCTGATTCCATTTATCTGCGGAATAAGTGGTCGGCAAACCTAGAAGTCCCAACACCGATCTGTGACGATCAACAGCGGCATCGCCCAATCTGCCGCCTAAGCGCGCAAGCTCCGCAACGAAAACCATGCCGATTGAAATCGCGGCGCCGTGTCGCCACTTGTATCTTTCGGCATGCTCGATAGCGTGACCAAGAGTATGGCCATAGTTCAAAATTTCTCGAAGGCCAGCTTCTTTAAAGTCTTCACCAACCACGCGTGCCTTAATAGCCACACAGCGCTGAACGATGTCTTGAAATACGGGTGAATTTGGATCTGTGGCGGATGTCACGTCTTTTTCGATTAGATCAAGAATTACTGGATCTGCAATGAATCCATACTTAACAACTTCACCGAAACCGGCGAGAATCTCGTTTCTCGCGAGGGACTGCAAGGTGTCAAGATCAATAATTACCTTTGCGGGAGCGTGAAAAGCGCCGACGAGATTCTTTCCCTCGCTGGTGTTGATTCCCGTTTTGCCGCCAATAGCAGCATCAACCATTCCAAGCAGTGTTGTTGGGACCTGGATTAGCTTCACACCGCGCAACCACGTGGCAGCGACAAAGCCAGCCAAGTCGGTCGTGGAGCCCCCACCAAAACCAACGACGGCGTCCGAACGCGTGAAATCAGATTTGCCCATAATTCCCCAACAGAACGCCGCAACTTCAACTCTCTTGGCATCTTCACTATCTGGAACACCAGCCAAAATAGCCTCGAAACCGGCTTCGACCAGTGTCTCTCTCAGCAGCTCCGCTGAAGCAGTCAAAGCAACAGGATGTACAACCAATACCTTCTTGACCTTGTCACCCAAACCTTTTGCAACTTCTCCCAAAAGAGCGCGTCCAATTACGATTTCGTACGGGTCAACTCCAGATACTTTAATTTCTGTTGCTGTTGACATCAGATACTTAATCTTTCTCTTATTTCGGCGATAGTTTGCGCGAGTGGGTGCCCAGATGTATCTATGGTGACATCAGCGGTTTGTTCATAGATAGTTTTACGTGAATCGTAAATACGCTTCCAATCATCAATGCCGTTTTTAATTAGCGGCCTCGAGCTGTTTCGAAGGCGTGATGCCATGTGCTTACCGTCGGTTGCTAGGTAAACAACGGTCGCACTCTTTAGCAACTCACGAGATTTCTCAAGTAATACTGCACCGCCACCGGTAGCCACAACGCCTGGAAATATCAAAGAGCCACGTAAAGCCTCGTATTCGACTTCTCGGAAAGCGTCTTCACCGTGTGCCGCGAAAAAGTCTGCAATTTTTCCATGTGTGTTGCTGATGACATTATCGGTGTCTAAAAAAGGAACCTTAAGTGCCTTTGCAAGCTTCTTGCCAACCGTGCTCTTGCCGACGCCCATTGGACCAATCAAAACAATGACTTCGGACTTGAGTGGCATGACGACCTAGATTGCGGTGTCAGCTGATGCAAGTACCGCAGGAATATTCGCGATGTAGGAGTCAAGGTTCCTCTTAGTCTCTACTAGCGAGTCACCACCAAACTTTTCGAGTACTGAATTTGCAAGTACTAGAGCAACCATTGCCTCTGCAACAACACCGGCAGCAGGAACTGCACAAACGTCAGAACGCTGGTGATGTGCTTTTGCCGCCTCGCCAGTCGAAACATCGATGGTTGCTAGAGCCTTAGGAATAGTCGAAATTGGCTTCATCGCAGCACGAACTCTCAAAATTTCACCGTTACTCATACCACCCTCGATGCCACCTGCGCGATCGGTGAGTCGGTGAACAACACCATTATCATCTCGTTCAATCTCATCATGAGCCACAGATCCGCGACGCTTGGCAGTTTCAAATCCGTCACCAACTTCGACACCCTTGATGGCTTGAATTCCCATTAGGGCACCCGCGAGTTGGGAATCTAATCTGCGATCCCAGTGCACAAAACTGCCAAGACCTGGTGGTAATCCGTAAACCAAGGTTTCAACAACGCCGCCCAAAGTGTCTCCATCTTTGTGGCATTCGTCTACTTCGGCGATCATTGCCGCTGAAAGCTCGGCGTTGAAGCATCTCATTGGATCTTCGTCAATTGATTCGACATCGGACGGCTTTGGTAGGGCTAGTTCAGGACTTGCGAGCACAGGCCCTATTCCAACCGTGTGTGTCACAAGTTTGATCCCAAGGGCGCTCAGAAAACTTGAAGCGACTGCTCCAAGAGCTACCCGAGCAGCGGTTTCTCTGGCACTTGCTCGCTCAAGCACAGGTCGACTGTCGAGGAAACCGTACTTTTGCATACCGGTGAAGTCTGCGTGGCCCGGACGGGGTCGAGTTAGTGCCTCGGCTCGTGCTCCAGAAAGCTTGGATTCATCAACTGGGTCTGCTGACATCACATCCTGCCATTTTGGCCACTCTGTGTTTGCGACCGTAATTGCTACCGGTCCACCCATTGTCAGACCGTGTCGAACGCCACCGGAAAGAGACACTTCGTCTAGCTCAAATTTCATACGTGCACCGCGGCCATAACCTAGCCGGCGACGAGCAAGCGCATCTTGCACATCGGCGGTCGTGATGGCGATTCCTGCTGGCAGGCCTTCAAGTACTGCAACGAGCTCAGGCCCGTGCGACTCCCCTGCGGTGATCCAACGTAACATAGCCCTATTTTGCCACACGATGTCGTTAGTAGCTGTTGATTACTGACTATTCAGCGAGTGCATTGCGCATTGCTTGGACCACAGCAATCTCATTAGGTAGAGCTTGATTTGCGTTTCCGAATTTGAAGATTCGAATCTGGGCAACTGCCTGCCATAAAAGCATCTCTAAACCACTCACGACTGGCTGACTGCGACTGGTCCAAAATGAAGCCAGTTTGCTAGGCCATGGATCGTAGGCGACGTCTAGAAGTAGCCCATTTGGCTTCAGTGTCTTGCGCTTAGCTAACTTTGTCGCCAATTCGTCGGTCGCTCCGCCAGGCAAGGTTGAAATCGTTAGGTCAGTGTTCTTGATTGCAACACCGATGAGTCTGGCGAGCGAAACGGTCAATCCTATGGATTTACCGAAGTTGATGAGGCTTTCGCTGGCCGCTTTGTTTCTGGCCCAGACCTTAACCTCGGCAGTGGGCGAAATTTGTGCTATCGCAACCAACGCCGACTTAGCAGTTGCTCCAGAACCCAAAATCAGAGCACTTCTGATTATGGAGTTTGAATTTAGTGAAACGGCCTGCGTTATTCCAAAAATGTCCGTGTTGAATGCATGCCAAATTGAATCAATTTTGACCAACGTGTTAGCCGTTCCGGTAAGTTCAGAAAACGTGTCATGCATGGAAGCAAACTGAAAAGCGTTTTCTTTCAGTGGCATAGTGACGCTGTAACCGTCGTGCATGATGCCATCATTCTCGATAAAGCGTTTTAGACCGCCTTTGGCAACTTCAAAGCGAGAATAGGCCCAATCTTCAGATAAAACGCGGTATGCAGCCTGATGAATAATCGGCGATTTTGAGTGGTCAATAGGAGAACCGAGTACAGCGTATGACTTATTCATAACCAGGATTTTCTTTCATCCAAGCCAACCACTGAGCCACAGCCTTTTCGTGTTGTGCGTACGTCTCGCTAAAAACCGTTTCTCCCGTTTCTAGGTTGACTGTGCAGAAGTAAAACCAGTTTCCTTCCGCCGGGTGCAGCGCTGCGTCGATTGCTACTGACCCCGGTGCTGATATCGGTCCAACTGGCAGCCCTGGATACAAATACGTGTTGTAGCGGTTTTTGTCTGCTCTGTCTGCACGTGATGTGCTCACGGTATTTCCACCAACGCCATAGCTAACTGTTGCGTCTGACTGCAGATGCATTCCGTCCTTGATGCGGTTTAGAAATGTTCTTGAAACTTTATAGAAGTCATCTTGGATACGGGCCTCTTTTTGAATTACTGAAGCAAGTGTCAGCGTCTCGTGCACTTTGTCAGCGGGTATCTTGAATTTTTCAATTTCTTGCTGCATGCGGTCGACCATCACCTGGAGCACCTCTTGAGCTGAAGAACCCGGTGCAAAAGTATAAGTCGCCGGGAATAGGTAGCCTTCTATGTTGGTCAGCGAGGGATTCAGGCCAAAAAGCTTTGGTTGAACAAAAAGTTTTTGAAAATCAGAAACTGGCAATCCCGTTGACTCGGAAAGTACGGAAAACAAAACGCTAGCTCTCAGGCCCTCTTTTATTGTCGTGCGGTTAAGAAAGCCAGAATCTTGATCTGTCAGTGCGCTAATCGCGTCGACCGAGCGCATTTCCTTTTTAAGCGTAAAAATACCCGGATAAAAAGTTGGATTCAGATCGAGTACGAGTTGATAAGTTGTTCGGAAGTTCTTGACGACTCCCGCATCAACCAATTGCTTGGTAATAGATTCTCCGCTGTCACCACTTCTAACGGTGATTGAAACTTCTCCGGATCCAGGTCCGGGATAGTCATTACCTTGGAGTTGTTCGTAGGCTGCGCGAATAACTCCTTTGTTTGCATAGCCCACTACGCCAATAAGCAAGATGACGAAGGCCAAAAAGCCGACAACAATTCGTCGGCGAGCAAACTTATTCATCAATCTCCTCGATTTTTATACCAGGTGCGGAATCCGAGTTCTTTTCCATTTCCATCGCCTGCTCCAAGATTACGGTTGCGGCAATCTGATCGATGAATTTTCGCCCGGATTTTGAATCGCGCCCAGAAGTTTTTAAGGCGTTTGCAGCCGTGACGGTCGTTAATCTCTCATCAATCAGTCGAATCGGGACATCTATCTTTGATGCAAGTGCCGAGGCTAAAGCTACGGCATCGCTTGCTGATGATGAGCCCAAACCTGAAAGCGAAATTGGGTATCCTACGTAAATCTCTATTGGCTCAATCTCGATAATCAACTGAACCAACTCAGAAACAGCGGATTCCAGATCCGCTCCTCGTTGGACAGTGGCTACACCGGAGGCCAGAATCGAATGAAAATCACTGGCGGCAACGCCGATGCGGACTTTGCCTACATCGATTGCTAGTCGACGACCGGTTCGCACTAGGCGCTTAGCGCTTCTTTGATTGCCGAAATGGCTTGAGGAATCTTGGCAGAATCTGCGCCACCGCCTTGTGCGAGGTCGTCTTTGCCTCCGCCGCCGCCGCCAAGTATTGAGCTAGCGACACGAACAAGTGCACCAGCTTTTTGACCGTTTGCTCGTGCTGATTCCGTTGTCGCAACTACTAGCATCGGCTTTCCTTCGACGGTTCCGAAGATCGCGACAACCGCAGATTCGCCCGACAGTTTCTCTCTAATTGAGGTAGAGATAGTGCGCAAATCATCGACGGACGATAGCTCTCCTAGATCGCTAGCCACAAATTTAGAATTACCAATGCTGATTCCAGAAGAAACTAATTCAGGTATTCGCGTTGCAAGTTGACCTGACTGTAATGCGGCAAGTTTGCGTTGAGCTGATTTTAGATCTTCAATTGTTGAAATCAATCGCTCTTCGATAAGTTCACGTGGTGTTTTTAGAAGTTCGGTCATTCTAGATACCAGAGCACGCTCTGTTGCAAATGCTCTGAATGCCTCGATACCTACCAATGCTTCCAAGCGACGTGAACCTGAGCCAACCGATGATTCGCCTATCAGCGACAACATACCGATTTGTGAGCTGTGGTCTACGTGTGTTCCACCGCAGAGTTCTCGAGACCATGGGCCTCCGATCTCAACGACGCGCACGCTTTCGTCGTACGTTTCGCCGAACAGTGCAACTGCGCCCCATTTTTTGGCCTCAGGAAGCGACATGAACTGTGCGGAAACCGCTAGGTCTTTGCGAATCGCAAGATTGCTAACCTCTTCGATTTCTGACTTTGTTTCGGCGGACAACGCTTGACCCCAAGCGAAATCCAAACGAAGAAAACCAGGCTTGTTGTACGAACCACTTTGCAACGCTGTTGGGCCCAGAACTTCGCGCAGAGCTGCGTGTACAACGTGGGTTCCGGAGTGTGCCTGACGAGCACCGATGCGCCATTCGGGATCAACTTGTGTGGATACTTTTTGATCGATAGTTACTGAGCCACGGCGAACCAGAACCTTGTGACTAATCAAACCTTTGACTGGCTTCTGCACATCAAGTACTTCAAGCTCAAGACCATCGCCAATAATGAATCCGGCATCTGAATCCTGACCTCCGGATTCAGCATAGAAAGAAGTTTCGTTAAGGATCACTTCTGCAACTTGGCCTTCGAGTGCTGATTTAACTTCAGCCCCGTCAACGATTATTCCCAAGACCTTTGCTTCTGTCTCCAGGTGTTCATAACCCGTGAACTGGGTCACACCCTTTGCGCGAAAATCTGAGTAAACAGAAAGGTCTGTACCACCTAGTTTCTTTTCACGAGCGTCTGCTTTTGCGCGATCTCGCTGCTCAGACATGAGCGCCTTGAAACCATCACGATCAACAGTGAGCCCCGCCTCTTCTGCAATTTCCAGTGTGAGATCAATTGGAAAGCCATAGGTATCGTGCAGTAGGAATGCTGCGTCACCGGCTAGTTGTGTAGATTTGGCTGACCTGACCTCAGCTAGCGCCTGATCAAGGAATACGGTGCCAGCAGTAAGTGTGCGCAAGAAAGTTTCTTCTTCTCCGACGGCAGCTCGCAAAATACGTTCGAACTCTGCCTCAAGCTCCGGGTATGCCGCCTTCATGGCGTCCTTCGAAACAGTAAAGAGTTCTGTAAATACCGGACGTTCAACGCCAAGTAAACGCATCGAGCGAACAGTTCGTCGCAACAATCTGCGCAAAACATAACCGCGGCCATCGTTAGCTGGAGTGACTCCGTCGCCGATTAGCATCAAAGCCGAACGAACGTGATCAGCGACAACACGCATTCGCACATCGTCTTCAACGTTTGCGCCATAGGTCTTGCCAGAAATTTTTGCAGCAAGATCGAGCACTGGTCGTACCTGGTCAATCTCATAAAGGTTTTCAACACCCTGCATCAAAAACGCAACACGCTCTAGGCCCATACCGGTGTCGATGTTCTTCTTTGGAAGCTCACCTAAAATTTCAAAGCTGTCTTTGCCAGTTCCTTCACCGCGTTCGTACTGCATGAACACTAGGTTCCAGATTTCGATGTAGCGATCCTCGTCGGCTTCGGGGCCACCCTCGCGACCATAGGCCGGACCGCGATCGTAGTAAATTTCGGAGCAAGGTCCTGCTGGTCCCGGCTGTCCGGTAGACCAGTAGTTATCTTTCATTCCACGACGTTGAATGCGTTCCATCGGAATGTCAGCAACTTCTCGCCAGATACCAATTGACTCATCGTCATCTTGAAATACGGTCACCCAAAGAAGTTGAGGATCGAGTCCTAGGCAACCGGACTCCTTAGAACCGGTTAAGAATTCCCAGGCGTATGCGATTGCTTCTTTCTTAAAGTAATCGCCGAAAGAAAAATTTCCATTCATCTGGAAGAAGGTTCCATGGCGAGTGGTCTTGCCAACCTCTTCAATGTCTAGCGTGCGCACACATTTTTGAACTGAGGTTGCGCGCGAGTACGGAGCAGGAACAAGGCCGCTCATGTAGGGAATGAATGGGACCATTCCAGCAACAGTAAATAGAAGAGAGGGGTCTTCGCTAATTAATGAAGCGGAAGGTACAACTGTGTGGCCTTTGCTCTCGAAGAAATCGAGCCAGCGCCGGCGAATCTCGGCGGTCTGCACGATTACTTGGTAGCAGGCTTAGTTGCTGGAGACTTCTTAGCCGCTGGCTTTTTTGAAGTTGCCGGCTTTTTTGCGGCAGGTTTCTTAGCCGTGGTCTTCTTCGCCGGAGTAGCCTTGGCGGTGCGAGGAGTTCCGGTTAGTTCAGCGGTGCGGTCTAGGAACGCCTCAGTTGCGGTTTCGCCAAATTCCTTGGCGCGCGCTGTTGCATCGGCAAGAAGAGCCTGAGCATTCGGATTCTTATCAAGTTGCTTCTTGATTTCAACGCCAGCAAAAATGCCAACGACTAGCCAAAAGATCTTCTTCATTCTGATTCCTACTTCTTTTTACCGATTAGGGCGCTACGCAGGCTTTGAGTTAGGCCGGCAATTTTTACCAAAGGTGATCCAACTGCGGAAGAGAACACAGCAACTAGTGAGCTGATGTTTGAACTAACTTCTGCGACGTTCTCGGTGATTACATCAACGCGAGCCAACTGCTTGTTGGTTGCAGTCACGGTATCGGTTAGTTCAGTGAGCAGTGGAGCAACGCTCTCGTTGAGATCGCGAATTGAATTGCGAGTCTCATCCAGAACGCGGCCCAGCTTTAGCAAAGGCACCGCGATGAATAGCACAAGAAGCACGAAGCCTCCAGCGGCTATTAACGCTGCAATGTCTCCACCGCTCATCTGAACTCCCCTAATTTCTATAGTTGCTGAATATCGGTGTCGCGATTAGCGAGCAGCGTAGTACTCAACCACAAGCTGAACTTCACAAGTAACTGGAACTTCAGCACGCTTTGGACGACGAACTAGTGTTGCTTGCAACTTGTCTAGTGAAACGTCTAGATAACCAGGAACCGGAGGAAGAACATCAACGTGTCCACCAGCTGCTGCAACCTGGAATGGCTCGGTAACTTCGCTCTTCGCGTGAACGTGAACAAGCTGTCCAGGCTTTACGCGGAATGAAGGACGGTCAACTCGTTCACCGTTTACAAGGATGTGACGGTGCACAACCATCTGACGTGCCTGTGCAATTGTGCGTGCGAATCCTGAGCGCAAAACAATTGCGTCTAGACGCATCTCTAGAAGCTCAACTAGGTTCTCACCTGTTAGGCCTTCGGCGCGTTTTGCTTCAGCAAAAGTCTTTCGAAGCTGTGCTTCACGAATGCCATACTGTGCGCGAAGACGCTGTTTCTCGCGAAGACGAACGGCAAAGTCGCTGTCAGCTTTCTTCTTGGTGCGGCCGTGCTCACCTGGAGCGTAAGGGCGCTTTTCTAGATACTTTGCAGCCTTTGGAGTAAGTGCTAGTCCCAAAGCTCGCGACAAGCGAGTCTTGCTGCGGGTACGTGTTGTCTTTGACACGTGTTCCTTTCATTGAATCCGTAGATTCCTATAGCGGTAAATGTTCACAAGTCGGATCGAGGTGATCCTCTGCCACGGACCTTCTGGCTATAAGAAGGTCGCACCGTGAATTGAGCAATTGTTCAGCCGCGATCAAATGCTCCAGTCGGCAACCTGTCTATCCTAACAGCGACTTTCGCTTGAATAAAGGGCGGTTAGCTATTTTTTGAAAGCCCGGATAATGGCACGAAGACGGGACCAACGTTCAACAAACTCTCTTTCAACACCGATTTCCTTGGGCTCGTAATAGGACCTGTTTATGGTCTTGTCGTCAAGGTATCGCTGGGCAACTACGGATTTAGCCTCATCGTGCGGATAAAGGTAGCCGACCCCTGCCCCTGCACCCTTGGCTCCAACATGGTTTGAGCTGCGAAGAGGCTTAGGAATCTCACCAAAAAGGCCAGATCGGACATCCTCGAGCGCGGAGTTGATGGCTTTGTAAGCCGAATTTGATTTTGGCGCCATAGCCAGGTAAATCGTGGCTTCCGCTAACGGAATCCTTCCCTCTGGCATTCCAATGAGAGCCACGGCCTCAGCCGCCGAGACGGCCAGTTGCAAAGCTTGTGGATCCGCTAGTCCAATGTCCTCGGCAGCAAGGATAATCAGTCTTCTTGCTATGAAGCGAGGATCTTCTCCCGCCTCGACCATTCTCGCCAAATAGTGAATTGCGGCATCGGCGTCTGAGCCTCGAACCGATTTTATAAACGCACTGATGACGTCATAGTGTTGGTCGCCATCCTTGTCATAGCGAACTAGAGCCCTATCCATGGCCCCAGATACATGCTCCTCGCTCAGCGCGACAGGCTTCGCCAAGCCCGTTCCTTGTGCTCCAGTTGCAACCGTTGCGGCCGCCTCAAGCACAGTTAAAGCTCGTCGCGCGTCTCCTCCGGCAAGCAGGGCAATCTGAGCCAGTATGTCCTGATCCGCTGATATTGAGTTTGCCAAGCCTTGTGGCGCGTGGATAGCTCGGCTAAGGACCGCGATCACATCGGCGTCATCAAGCGGAGTAAGAGTAAGTAGAAGAGATCGAGATAAAAGCGGGGAAATCACTGAAAAACTTGGATTTTCTGTGGTGGCCGCGATAAGGACAATCCAGCCATTTTCCACACCAGGAAGAAGAGCGTCCTGCTGGGCCTTAGAAAAGCGATGAATTTCATCTAGGAAAAGCACAGTGTTAACGCCGTACGCATCACGATCAGCACGAGCTCGCTCCATCACCTCTCTGACATCTTTGACACCGGCTGTTATGGCGCTGAGCTCCACGAATCTGCGCCCACTCAAGCGCGCGACGAGTTGCGCGATTGTGGTCTTTCCTGTGCCAGGCGGGCCCCACAGTATCACTGAGACAGTTGAAGATTTCTCACCAGGAATTGCCTTGGTTGCGAGAGCCTGCAATGGCGAGCCTGCGCGAAGGAGATGTCGCTGACCTACAAGTTCGTCGAGGCTGCTGGGCCGCATTCGAGCCGCAAGAGGCATCGCTAAAGAAAAAAGGCCGGTTTGGTCTGACATAGCCATCAGGGTATCTGATGCGCGGGCTTGCGAGTGTATTTGATCCAGCAAAGGTGCGTAAAATCAAGGGAGAAGATTTGAAAAGGAAGAAACTGTGGCATCGAAAAAGAAGTCTCAAAACATTTATGCCTCCGCCGAGGCAAGTGCTCAGAAGTTTGAAGCGCACAAGGCAGCGGCTGCGAAAAAGGAACTGCAGCGCAAGGAAGACAATCGTTTCGCAATAATGGTTTCAGGTGGTGCAGTTGTGGCAGCGGTCGTTCTTCAACTCGCCTATTTCGGTTTTGGTCCTGGTCAACTAGGTTCTTCCCCTGCCGCTTCCCCATCGGTGTCTGCTAATTCTGCCCTTGTGCCTTCCGTTGCTCTCGCAGAAGGCCGCGAATGGACTGGAACTATTGAGGTCGGTGGAAAGACTCTGGAAATCTCACTTGACGGCGCAAAGGCTCCTCAAGCGGTGGCAAACTTCATCAGCTTGGCTAGCAACAAGTTTTACAACGGCGTTAGCTGTCACCGACTAACCACCGAGGGTATCTATGTTCTTCAGTGTGGCGATCCAAATGGCGACGGAAGCGGCGGTCCTGGTTATAACTGGGGACCGATTGAGAACGCTCCAGCTGACAACCTCTATCAAGAAGGCGTTCTTGCCATGGCTCGAGTTGGCGGAGATGGTTCCAGCATGGGAAGTCAGTTCTTTATCGTCTATAAAGACAGCACAATCCCTAGCGACAACGTTGGCGGCTACACAGTCTTCGGAAAGATCACCAAGGGCCTAAGTGGACTGAACAAGGTCATCAAATCGGGTACCCAAGATGGTTCTAGTGATGGCAAGCCAGCAATTGAAACTAAGCTCGGCAGCATCGTCCTAAAATAAATCACAAGCCCATCGGTCTAATTAAATAGACGCCTAAACAAAATAGGAGCCATTCATGTCAACCACTCAATTCGGTCGTGTCGACGCTGAAAACAATGTATTCGTTATTGACGGAGCTGAACGTAGGGTTGGGCAATACCCTGGCGTATCCGCGGAAGACGCGTTGGCATATTTTGTTCGCAAGTTTGAAGACTTGGCAGCTCAGGTTCGCATCCTTGAGCAGCGAGTTGCAAACAAAGTTGACTCTCACGGTATGAAGAAAATGGCAGCCAAGTTGGTTGAAGACCTCAAAGAACCAGCGGCTGTTGGCGACCTAGCTGATCTTCGACGCAGGGTCGGCAACCTGGACCAAAAGATTGCAGCACTCGTCACCGAGAAAACTGAAGCATCTAAGGAAGCTACCGCCGAGGCGCTTGCCACTCGCCTAAAAATCGCTATCCGCGCTGAAGAGATTGCTAACCAGGATGTAGCGAAGACTCAGTGGAAAACTTCAGGCGCCGAGATGACCAAACTGTTCGAGCAGTGGCAAGAGGTACAGAAGTCAGGGCCAAAGGTAGCCAAGGCTGAAGCCGATGCAATTTGGAAGCGTTTTTCAAGTGCCCGCACACGTTTTGAAACAGCGAAGCGCGGCTACTTTGCTGGGTTGGACGCGACAAACAAAGTTGTCAAAGCAAAAAAGAACTCAATCGTTGAAGCTGCTGAGGCGCTTGCTGCTAAGGGCTCTGACGACATTGCAGGCTACCGCAAGCTTTTGGATGAGTGGAAGACCAGCGGGCGTACTCCAGGGAAGTCTGATGATGCACTTTGGGCCCGTTTTAAAGCAGCTGGCGATGCAATTTTCGCCAAGAAGTCTGAGACAGCCGTTGTTGAAAACGCAGAGCAAGAGAAAAACCTCGCTGCAAAGCTAGAGATTCTAAAGGATGCAGCTTCAATTGATCCCGAAAAGGATCTAGCCGCTGCTAAAAAGACTCTTCAGTCGATACAACAGCGTTGGGAAAAAGCTGGACGTGTCCCTAAAGACAAGCTGCGTGAGACCGAAGACAAACTTCGAGCAATTGAGGCGAAGGTTCGCAAGGTTGAAGAAGATGAATGGCGCAAGACAGATCCAGCGGCTATCGAACGTTCAAACAGCGTGACAGCTCAGCTTGAAGATTCGATCAAGAAGCTCGAGGCTGCACTTGAAAAGGCAACTACTTCTAAAGATGCAAAAAAGATCAAGGATGCAACCGAAGCTCTCGAGGCAAGAAAAGCTTGGCTAGAAGTCGTTAAAACTTCGATGGCTTAGCGCCCCGATTTTTAGGCATTGCTGACACGATAGACATCGTAA
Source organism: Actinomycetota bacterium (assembly GCA_041179545.1). Classification (GTDB taxonomy): domain Bacteria; phylum Actinomycetota; class Actinomycetes; order Actinomycetales; family Microbacteriaceae; genus Rhodoluna. The sequence continues at coordinate 27,864 of JBEGTF010000002.1, forward strand.
ACAGCTTCAATTCGTCTCACTGCATTTAGCAGGTGTTCCAGAAGTTGGGCATCGCCCATTTCAAAAACAAAACGGCTTAGCGCTACTCTGTCCGATCGTGTAGAGACGGACGCCGAAAGAATATTTACGTGATGTTCCGATAGAACTCGGGTCACATCTGACAGCAATCCACCACGATCTAGCGCTTCTATCTGAATTTGAACCAAGAACAAGCTCTTTGAGGTAGGTGCCCAGCTAACGTCCATAAGGCGCTCCGGCTCGAGCATCAGCTGTTCAACGTTCTTGCAGTCTTTGCGGTGCACTGACACACCGCTCCCCCTGGTGACGAAACCAATTATTTGATCGCCGGGAACTGGAGTGCAGCATCTGGCCAATTTCACCAGCACATCGGCATCACCCTTAACCAAGATTCCTGCATCGTTAGACCGCTGACGATTCACGCTACGAGGTGACGGCGGAAGTTGGAATTCTGGCTCTTCATGCTCGTTGTGCGAGATTGCGTTTGCAAGTTTCTCGACCACTGACTGTGCCGAAACGTGGTTTACACCGATTGCCGCGTATAGACCCTCAACGTTAGGAAAACGAAGCTCCCCAGCGAGTTTGACAAGCTCATCAGCCGCCATCAATCTTTGCAGTGGAAGATTCTGCTTGCGCATTGCTTTGGCAAGCATTTCCTTGCCGTGCTCGATGGCGTCGTCACGTCGTTCGATTGCGAAGTGCTGTTTTATCTTGGCGCGAGCTCGCGGAGACTTAACAAAATTCAGCCAATCTTTACTTGGTCCTGCATCTGGAGACTTAGAGGTAAAAATCTCGACTACGTCACCGGATTGCAATGCTGTCTCTAAAGGAACCAAGCGGCCGTTGACCTTGGCACCCATAGTGCGATGACCTACATCGGTGTGGATTGTGTATGCAAAATCAACCGGAGTGGCGCCACCCGGAAGACCTACGACCTTACCCTTTGGCGTGAAAACGTAAACCTCTTTCGCACCAATTTCAAACCTTAGAGAGTCAAGGAACTCAGAAGGGTCTTGAGTCTCCGCTTGCCAATCAGTTAAGTGCTTCAACCAGACCAGATCTTCATCAGCCGTTTCAGTTGATTTGCCGACCTGCTCTTTGTACTTCCAATGCGCTGCCACACCGTATTCAGCTCGATTATGCATTTCATGGGTGCGAATTTGAATTTCAACGGGACGACCCTGTGGACCTATCACCGTTGTGTGAAGCGATTGATAGAGGTTGAACTTTGGCATTGCAATGTAATCCTTGAAGCGACCCGGCACAGGATTCCATCGAGCGTGGATCGACCCAAGAACCGCATAGCAATCGCGAACCTCGTCTACGAGAACACGAATACCAACGAGATCGTAAATGTCATCGAACTCGCGACCTCTAACAACCATTTTCTGGTAAATCGAGTAATACTGCTTAGGTCGTCCAGCTACCGAACCGCGAATCTTTGATTCCTGCAAATCTTGCTGAATAGATTCAATTACGTTGTCTATAAACTCGGCGCGTTTTGGTGTTCTCTGGGTGACAAGATTTACGATCTCTTCATAAACCTTTGGATAAAGAACAGAGAACGAAATGTCCTCGAGCTCCCATTTAATAGTGCTGATTCCAAGTCGGTGCGCAAGAGGAGCGTATATCTCTAAAGTTTCCTGTGCTTTACGTTTAGCTGAATCCTCGGAGACGAAGCCCCATGTTCGCGCATTGTGCAAACGGTCGGCCAATTTGATAACCAAAACTCGAATGTCCTTTGACATCGCAACAACCATTTTCCGAACAGTCTCTGCTTGTGCGTGATCGCCGAATTTGACTTTGTCCAATTTTGTTACGCCGTCAACAAGCATGGCAACTTCATCACCGAAGTCTTTGGTGAGCATTTCAAGCGAATATTGAGTGTCCTCAACCGTGTCATGAAGCAGGGACGCCGCGAGTGTTACCGGACCAATGCCAAGCTCAGCAAGTATTTGAGTGACCGCAAGCGGATGCGTGATGTACGGTTCACCAGATTTTCGCTTCTGCTCCCTATGGGCCTCTTCTGCTACAACAAAAGCACGTTCAATAATTGAAAGATCAGCCTTCGGGTGATTTTGTTTTGCAACCCGAAGAATTTCACCCATTTCGGCTGCGTATGGCCCGGCCTTAGGGAACAGTCGCGGCAAGCGATTGCGCAGGATAGAAATGCTACCCGTTGGAGTTGAATCGCTCACGCCTGTCCCTTCTCAATAGGACTAGCCTACATCGGGCGATTATTTGCTGGCGAGAACCTTCTCAGCGGCCTTCTTGTACTTTGATTCGCCTTCTCGAAGGTGGCTGTAAAGCGGAGCCGCGATAAAGATTGTTGAGTACGTACCAACAATAATTCCGATAAACAAAGCGAGCGCAATGTCGCGAAGTGTGCCCGCACCAAGTAGCGTGGCGCCGATGAAAAGGATCGAGGCAACAGGTAGGACCGCAACCACGGATGTGTTGATAGATCGAACCAATGTCTGGTTGATTGCGTAATTTACTTGCTCCGCAAATGTGGTCGTTTCGCTAAATTCAACCTCAAATGTGTTCTCTCGAATTTTGTCGAAGACTACGACGGTGTCGTAAAGCGAGTAGCCAAGGATCGTCAAAAATCCGATGACAGCTGCCGGTGTCACTTCAAACCCAAGCGCCCCATACACTCCAGCGGTGATGATCAAGTCGTGAATCAAAGCTGCGACGGCCGCCAATGACATCTTCAGTGTGCGGAAGTAAAGGGCCATCAAAATTGCAGCTAATGCAATAAATACAACGAGCCCATTAAGAGCCTTGCCAGTTACATCCGCACCCCAGTTTGCTCCGATGAAAGAGCTTGCTACCGCGCTACTTTCAACACCATATGCTTGCGCGAGGGCAACCCGAACCTCTTCAGACTTAACATCGGTTAGCTGTTCAGTCTGAACTCGAATTGCATCAGTCCCAACGTTTGAGACTAAAGGCTGCGCTTCAGGTTCGACCTGGTGTACTGCGTCAACAGCGATTTGCTGCGAAGAATTGGAGACTCCCGCTACGCGGAACTCTGAACCGCCGCGGAATTCAATTCCAAAATTGAAGCCACCACGAAGGGTTGGCAATACCACTGCCAAGACGATCATGATTGCAGCTACGGCATAGAAGACCTTACGTCTTCCAACAAAATTTATCGAGCGCTTGCCGGTGTATAGATCGTTTCCAAATTCGCTGAACTTAGACATTAGTTGCTCCCATCAGCTGAGTTATTCTGCGCAGCTTTTCGCTCTGCGATTGTTTGGCGCTTAGCGGCCTCCTTAGATGCCTGTGCTGCTTTGGTAGCCGGAACTGACTTCGCTGTGCGGAATTGGCCACGCCCTACGTATCCAGTTGCACCAAGGGCCTTGGAGTCAAAGCCAGACCAAGGGTGACCGGAACTAAAGAAGTTAACTTTCGCAAGAAGCTGCAGGATTGGATGTGTGAAGATCATCGCGACTCCGAGGTCAACCAATGTGGTCAGACCAAGCGTGAAGGCGAAACCTCTAACATTTCCAACGGTAAGTAGGTAGAGAACCACTGCGGCCAAGAGACTCACAGATCCTGAAACGATGATGGTTCGGAAAGCTCGCTTCCAACCCTGCTCTACAGCGGCACCTACTGAGCGGCCATCACGAAGTTCATCACGAACGCGTTCGAAGTAGACGATGAACGAGTCCGCGGTGATACCGATGGCAACGATCAAACCAGCTACACCGGCTAGAGAAAGTCGGTAGCCCTGTCGCCAAGAAAGAATTGTGATGATCAAATAAACCAAGATTGCCGCTACAGCAAGTGATCCGACAGTCACGATAGCTAATCCGCGGTATTGGAATACTGAGTAGATAATTACCAACAACAAACCGATTGCTCCAGCCAAAAGACCGCTGGCTAGCTGTTCAGAACCGAGGGTAGCCGAAATGTTTTCTTGGCTTTGAACTTCAAAACCAATCGGTAGAGATCCGTACTTCAGTGAATCGGCAAGAGCCTTTGAGGTCAGCTTGTCGAAGTTTCCTGTGATTTGGGCAGAACCACCAGTGATGACTGCGTTAGTAGTCGGGGCGGTAATTACATAGCCATCAAGTGTTACTGCGAAACGATTCTTGGGTTCTGCCTGCGGGTAAAGGCGGCTGGTGACGTCTGCAAACTGCTTGGTTCCGGTTGAATCAAAGTCCAGGTTCACGGCCCAAGTGTTGGTCGATGCGCCTGTGGACGTTGTAATTGTTCCAGCATTTGCATCGGCGATGTTCGAACCCTCAATCTCGACGGGGCCGAGTACAAACTTTTCGTAGCCACTTGAATCACAAGTGATCAGCGGAAGTGTTGGATCATCTACCTGTCCTGGTTCACGAAATGTTGTTGCACAATCAAGAGCATCAAATGCAGCTTTTAGTTCTGCTGAAACCCACGCGCTGTCGCTTGCATCAGTTGGTGCTGAACGTGGCGAAGCAGATGCGGAGGGCGCTTCTGCTGAAGTTCCAGCGGATGCGGATTGCGAAGCAAGGATCACTGGACGGAACTGCAGCTTTGCACTTGAACGAATCAATTTCAAAGTGTTCTCGTCTGGCGTGCCAGGAATTTCAACGATGATGTTGCTAGCGCCCTGAGTCTTTACCGAAGCTTCGCTAACGCCAGTTGCGTCAACGCGCTGTCGAATAATGCCAACGGCTTGATTGAGTTGTTCTTCTGTGACTGTTGCACCGTCAGCAAGCTGAGGAGCCAAGATAATCTGTGTACCACCCTGAAGGTCTAGGGCTAATTTTGGTGCGAACGACGCACCCCCACCTGTTACCGTTCCCAAACCGATGAGACCAATCAGAACTACGACGATGCCGCCGAGCCAGGTTAGACGTTTTTTGGCGCCCTTAGTTACAGATGAATCAGACACAGAAATCCTTATTGTTTGTTTTACTTAGCGGCTGGCTTTTTTGCTGCAGGCTTTTTGGCCGCTGGCTTCTTCGCTACTGCTTTGGATGCTGGCTTTGCAGCCGGCTTATCCTCTGCTGAGACCTTAGGAGCAGTTGCATCCACGCTACGAATCGCACCCTTTAGGAATGCGATCTTGGTACCAGGTGTGGTCTCAAGAACTGCGCGGTCACCGTCTACCGAGGTGATTTTTCCGGTAATGCCGCTGTGTAGAACAACATTTGAACCTACTTTTACGCTGGCTAGAAGATCAGCAGCCTGCTTCTTGCGCTTGCGTGAGCTCATGAACATCATGGCGATAAGAATTGCAAGCGCGACTACAAGGAATACGTCCTGGGACATTTTGGCCTATCGTTTGGGATTTAACACAACAAAGACGCCTTTAGGCGTCCTAACGATTATAGGTCAAGGAGCCCATCCAACTCTGTAGCAGGCGGCGTTTGACCTAGATGAGCGAATCCCGCTGCCGTGGCCTGGCGACCACGAGCGGTTCGTGAAATCAACCCAACTCTGACCAGAAAAGGCTCCACAACTGCCTCAATGGTGTCTTGCTCCTCACCCACGGCAACGGCAAGCGTGGAAAGCCCCACAGGTTTGCCCTCGAAGCGCTCAACCAGGACTTTCATTATTTCTCGATCTAGGCGATCTAGACCTAAATCGTCTACTTCATAGAGCTGAAGGGCACCTAGTGCCTCATCCAAACCAATGTCTTCCTTTCCAGCTACTAGTGCAAAATCCCTGACCCTGCGAAGTAATCGGTTTGCGATTCTTGGAGTCCCTCGACTTCGTTTGGCAAGTTCGATAAGCGCAGCCGGCTGAATACTTACGTTGAGTTTGGCAGCAGCCCGGTCAACCACCTTCTCGAGATCAGCAGAATCATAGAACTCAAGATGCGCGATAAAACCAAAACGATCTCTAAGTGGGCTAGGCAGCATTCCAGATCTAGTGGTGGCCCCTACCAGCGTGAATGGAGCAATCTCCAGAGGAATTGATGTTGCACCGGGGCCCTTGCCCACCATAACGTCAACTCGGAAATCCTCCATGGCTAGATAAAGCATTTCTTCAGCCGATCGAGCCATCCGGTGAATCTCGTCAATAAACAAGACCTCGCCCGGTGACAAAGAGCTAAGAATTGCCGCCAAATCCCCCGCGTGCTGGATTGTTGGGCCACTCGTTAGCCGCAGCGGCCTGCCACTCTCGTGAGCGACGATCATAGCCAAGGTGGTTTTTCCCAACCCTGGTGGTCCGGCCAAAAGAATGTGATCTGGAGTTCTGTTTTGCAATGTTGCAGCTTGAAGGATCAGCGAGAGCTGATTGCGAACTTTGGTTTGTCCTATAAATTCACCTAAAGACTTTGGACGCAGTGCGGACTCAAAAGCGAGATCATTTTCGCCGCTAGACGGCGTCAGCAACTCATTCATCACCGGAACCGACTGACTTTGAAGCTCCAAGGTGTGAAAGAGCTGCCTTTAGCAGGCTATTTGTTGTAGCAGAGGTGCCGAGAGATTTCACCGCAAGATTAGCCGCCTCGATGGCGCTTCTCTCGTTCCAGCCCAGTCCAGTCAAGGCAGCGACCACTGAGGAAATGTCTTGGCCACCAATCGAGGATGAACCAGACTCCGATTGGCCAAGTTTTCCAGCTAGCGTAAGACTAATAAGTTTCGCCGTCTTAGGACCGATACCGGACACAGCTCTGAATACAGAGTCGTTGTCCTGCGAAACGGCATCAATTACTTGGTCAACAGTTAGTTCACCAAGAATCGCAAGTGCCGATTTTGGGCCTACGCCAGTTACTGAACGTAATAAGTCGAACACTCGCTGTTCGGGAGCTGACGCGAAGCCGAAAAGCGTAAAACCATCTTCTCTCACTACCAATGATGTATAGAGCAGGACAGATTGATCCAGTCTCAATCGGTGTGCAGTTTTTGAAGATAGATGAACTAAGTACCCGACTCCGGCAACGTCGATGACAGCGCTATTGGATTCAAGCGCTACCAGGTTTCCATTGAGAGAGGCGATCACCAAACAAGACTAACTAATCGCAGCCAACTAACGGCGCTTTGCTGCTGTGGCGGATTGCTCAGCCCTCTGCCACGCTTTTTGAGCTGAAGTCATTTCGTTAGAACTGGTTAGTGTGCCACCTGCGCTTTTCCATGCATGGCAGATAGCAATTGCCAAACTATCTGCCGCGTCAGCCGGCTTCGGAACCTCAGCTAAACCAAGAATCTTGGCAACCATTACACCAACCTGATTCTTGTTGGCTCGACCTGAACCAGTTACAGCCGCTTTAACTTCGCTTGGAGTGTGTAAGTAGACAGGAATTTTGTGCTTGTGCGCCAACATCAAGACAACTCCAATTATCTGCGCGACACCCATAACGCTTCTCAGATTCTGTTGTGCGAAAACACGTTCTATTGCAATCGCGTTCGGTTTTGCACTTTTGATTAGGTGTTCGATAGCAACACCGATGCGACCAATTCGATCGACAAGCTCTTCTCCGGCCTCAGTACGAATCGTGTCAACCGAAACTAGTGAAACCTTTCGAGAAGTACCAACCTCAACAACACCAACACCACATCTAGTCAGACCGGGATCAATTCCTAAAATTCGGGTTGGCATGTTCACCTAGTCGTTTTCTAACTCAGCCAAGACCTCTGATGAAATGTCCAAGTTGGAGTAAACGTTTTGAACGTCATCGGAATCTTCCAAAGCATCAATAAGCGCGATCGACTTGCGCGCAGTTTCAGCATCTACCTGAATGGGCATTGAAGAAACGAACTCCACGTCTGCGCTTTCATAATCGATTCCGGCCGCTTGTAGCGCTGTTCTTACAGCAACCATGTCACTTGGATCCGTGGTGATAACAAACTGATCTTCACGACCTTCTACATCTTCGATACCGACTTCAAGAACTGCCTCGAGAATCGAATCCTCGGTCGTCCCCTCAGTTTTCGCGACCACGATCACACCTTTGCGAGCAAATTGGTATGAAACACTTCCCGGATCTGCCATGGTCCCACCGTTTCTTGACACTGCAAGGCGCACTTCGGCGGCGGCGCGATTTTTATTGTCGGTTAGACACTCGATAAGAATTGCCACGCCGTTAGGACCGTATCCCTCGTACATGATGTTTTGATATTCGACGGCGTCAGCACCGACACCTGAACCACGCTTGATGGCTCGATCGATGTTGTCGTTTGGTAGCGAGCTCTTACGTCCCTTTTGAACTGCGTCGTAAAGTGTTGGGTTTCCGTCGAGATCCGGGCCACCAAGTCGCGCTGCTACTTCAATGTTCTTGATTAGTTTTGCGAACAACTTTGCACGACGGCCATCAATAACAGCCTTCTTGTGTTTGGTGGTTGCCCATTTGGAGTGGCCAGACATAGTGCTCCTACATAGAATTTCCGGATTGGAAACAGTCTAGATTATTGGACCCTGAGCATTTCAAGAAACAGGCTATGCACGCGGCTCTCGCCAACAATTTCAGGGTGAAATGAAATTCCCATCACATTATCTTGTCTCACAGCAACTATTCGGCCGTCTTCAAGCGTTGATAGCACCTCAACGCCTCGGCCTACGCTTTCGACTATCGGTGCTCGAATAAATGCCGCATGCACATCACCGCTGCTAATTCCAGAAAAGGGAAGGTCTGTTTCAAAAGAGTCGAGCTGATTGCCGAATGCGTTGCGTCGTACTGAGACGTCTAACCCGCCGAATCCAATCTGACCTTGAACTCCGTCCAAGATTTCATCGGCCAACATGATCAAACCTGCGCAGGTTCCAAAGGTGGGCAAGCCGTCCCGTATCTTTTCCTTAATAGGGTCAAACAGGCCATAGTTCATCGCGAGTTTCTGTATGACGGTAGATTCGCCGCCGGGAATCACTAGGCCGCTGCAACTGTTCAGCTCGTCGATTGTTCTTATTTCAATGGCCTGTTGGCCTAGCGATGCAAACGTGGCAATGTGTTCCCTGAAATCTCCTTGGAGAGCGAGCACACCTATTGGCATGCTGCTTACCAGCCGCGTTCAGCCAAACGGTGCGGAGCGGGTAGATCAGATACGTTGATTCCTACCATCGCCTCACCAAGACCTCGACTTACTTCCGCTAGAACATCCGGGTTGTTGAAGAAAGTGGTGGCCTTAACAATTGCCTTCGCGCGTTCGGCTGGGTTGCCAGATTTGAAGATTCCTGATCCAACAAATACTCCGTCCGCACCGAGTTGCATCATCAGAGCAGCATCAGCTGGTGTGGCGATACCACCGGCGACAAACATTACAACTGGAAGCTTTCCAGTTGTTGCAATTTCACGAACTAATTCATACGGCGCCTGAAGCTCTTTGGCAGCAACGTAAAGTTCGTCCTCAGATTTAGCAGCCAGAGCTCGTACTTCTCCAGAAATGGTTCGAATGTGCTTCATGGCCTCGGAAACATCGCCGGTTCCAGCCTCGCCCTTGGAGCGAATCATTGCTGCGCCCTCGGTGATACGTCGAAGCGCCTCGCCAAGATTAGTTGCACCACAAACAAATGGAACATCAAACTTCCATTTGTCGATGTGGTTGACGTAATCGGCTGGACTTAGAACCTCCGATTCGTCAATGTAATCAACTTTTAGCGCCTGCAGAATCTGGGCTTCAACGAAGTGACCAATGCGTGCCTTTGCCATAACAGGAATTGATACGGCATTGATAATTCCATCAATCATGTCTGGGTCACTCATTCGAGAAACGCCACCCTCGGCGCGAATGTCGGCAGGTACGCGCTCTAAAGCCATAACGGCCACAGCGCCCGCGTCTTCGGCGATCTTTGCTTGCTCAGGAGTGACGACGTCCATAATGACGCCGCCTTTCATCATTTCGGCTAGGCCACGCTTGACAAGAGGAGTTGATTTAGAAGTCTGAGAATTGCTCATGTGACAAGTCTAAGCCCACAAAAACCGGCGAACTTAACCTAAAGAAACTTAGGCGCTCAGGCCTTGTTCCACGCTTCGGAAATGTCGCGACGAACTTCTCCAAGCAGCCTTGGTAGCGCCTTAGTCTCAGCAATGATTGGAAAGAAATTAGCGTCGTTGCGCCAGCGGGGAACAATGTGCTGGTGCAGGTGACCGGCAATGCCCGCACCGGCGACTTCACCTTGATTCATGCCGATGTTGAACCCGTGCGCACCGGAAACCGCTCTTAGTACTCGCATGGCCTGCTGAGTCAATTCCGCCATTTCGGCAACTTCATCGGTGTTTGCTTGATCGTAGGTTGATATGTGGCGGTATGGGCAAACCAACATATGTCCCGAATTGTACGGAAATAGATTGAGTAAAACATAGGCATGCTTGCCACGGAAAACGATGAGAGCGTCTTCGTCAGTTTTATCTACAGCTAAGCAAAACGGACAATCTTCATCAGCGGGTTGCTGACCGTGCTGGATGTACACCAAACGATGTGGCGTCCAGAGGTGCTGAAAAGCGTTTGGCACCCCAGGCATTTCAGCAGAAGATTGGAATTGCTCGGTAGACAAACTAAACCTGAACCTTGGTTTCGATTGCTTCCAGAATTCTTTTGATTGCCTGGTCGACAGGTATACCGTTCTCTTGAGACCCGTCGCGGAATCGGAACGAAACCGCTCCAGCTTTTTGATCATCCTCGCCGGCAATCAACATGAATGGCACCTTGTTCATAGTGTGGTTGCGAATCTTCTTTTGCATGCGATCGTCTGAATCATCGACCATCACACGTACACCGGATTTGCGAAGCTGAGCGGCAACATCGTGAAGGTATGCGGAGAACGCCTCCGCAATTGGCACTCCGACTACTTGAACCGGCGCCAGCCAAGGCGGGAAATGGCCAGCGTAGTGCTCGGTGAGGACACCAAAGAATCGTTCAACGGAGCCGAACAAGGCGCGGTGAATCATTACCGGCCTTTCTTTTGTCCCTTCGGCTGTGGTGTACTCGAGGTCGAAACGCTCAGGCAAATTGAAATCCAATTGAATTGTGGACATTTGCCATGTGCGGCCAATAGCGTCACGTGCTTGAACAGATATCTTTGGTCCATAAAAAGCTGCGCCACCAGGATCAGGGACTAATTCAAGACCAGAATCGGCAGCAACTTTCTCTAGTGTCTTAGTTGCTGTTTGCCAGATCTCATCGCTGCCAACGAACTTAGGATTACCATCTTCTTTTGTCGAAAGCTCAAGATAGAAATCGTTGAGACCGTAGTCTTTCAAGAGCCCAAGCACGAAGCCAAGAACATCGGTAAGTTCCTGCTCCATGCTTTCTTGAGTGACGAAAAGGTGCGCGTCATCTTGGGTAAGTCCTCGAACTCGAGTTAGTCCATGAAGAACGCCGCTCTTTTCGTTTCTGTATACGGTGCCAAACTCAAACATTCGAAGCGGGAGGTCGCGGTATGAGCGCGGTTGACTGCGGTATATCAGAATATGGAACGGGCAATTCATAGGTTTTAGGTAATAATCCTGACCAACCTTCTTAACATTGCCCTGTTCATCGAGCTCCTCGTCCATTCGAATTGGCGGGAACATTCCCTCCGCGTAAGTCTGCAGGTGACCGGAAATTTCAAATAGATTGCTCTTCGAGATATGCGGACTGTAGACGAAGTCATATCCAGACTCCTCGTGGCGCTTGCGACTGTAATCTTCCATGACTCGTCGCATAATTCCACCCTTTGGATGGAAAACAGCCAGACCAGAACCAATCTCCTCAGGAAACGAGAAAAGATCTAGGTCGACTCCCAAGCGTCGATGGTCTCGTCGAGCAGCCTCTTCAAGGCGCTCCTGGTGGGCTCGAAGCTCATCCTTAGTCGGCCATGCTGTGCCGTAGATTCTCTGTAATTGCTTGTTGTTCTCGTTGCCGCGCCAGTAAGCAGAAGCTACACGGGTCAGCGCAAATCCGTTCCCTATCATTCGAGTATTAGGTAGGTGAGGTCCCCTACAGAGATCGCGCCATACAGTCTGGCCTGACTGCGGATCAACATTGTCATAAATTGTTAACTCACCAGAACCAACTTCGGCGGAGCCTTCACCCAAATCTGAACCTTTTAGACCGATAAGTTCAAGCTTGTAAGGCTCATTTGAAAGTTCAATTCGAGCGTCGCCATCAGTAGTTACCCTTCGGATGAACCTTTGACCCGAACGAATGATTCGTTCCATAGCCTTCTCAAGCGCTTTGAGATCCTCAGGCGTGAAAGAGTTTTCGACGTCAAAGTCATAATAAAAACCATCTTTAATTGGCGGGCCAATTCCGAGTTTTGATTCCGGATTGATGTTCTGAACGGCCTGCGCAAGGACGTGTGCTGCTGAATGGCGAAGTATGTTCAGACCATCTGGCGAGGAAATCTGTACGGCCTCGATGACATCTCCGTCAGAAATAGCGTGGGCAAGGTCTCGTAGTTCGCCGTTGACGCGCATCGCAACGACTGACCGCTCGGTAAATAGTTTGAAGCCATCAGAGCCCGCTTCAGCTTGGACGGACTCACCGTCAACTGACACATTTACTGAAGACACAAGAACCTCATCTGACTGGAATTTGCTCCAATTCTAACTAACGTAAGCCTGCGAGCCTGCTTTCAACTGTAAGCAACTGTGCTAATTTCTTGAATTATGACCAAACCCAAGTTGGCGCAGCTAGATGAAGCAGTGATGGCTAAACAAGAGTTTCAACGAAACTCGATGGCAGCGAAACTCAATTGGCTCAGAGCCGGAGTCTTAGGCGCGAATGACGGCATCGTTTCTACAGCAGGTTTGGTTATGGGCGTCGCTGGAGCCACCACGGATTCATCGGCAATTTTGATTGCTGGAGTCGCTGGTCTTGTCGCAGGTTCGATTTCCATGGCAGGTGGTGAGTACACCTCGGTGAGCGCACAAAAAGACAGTGAGAAAGCCGCCTTAGCCAGAGAACGAATTGAACTTGCTGAGGATCCTGAGGGTGAATTGCGCGAGCTGGCTTGGTTCTACGAACAAAAGGGTCTGTCACTGGCACTTGCAACCAAAGTTGCGAAGGAGCTCACTTCCAAGGACGCTCTAAAAGCTCACGCAGAGGCTGAGCTGGGGATTGACTCAGAGCAGCATGCAAGCCCTGGTCAGGCAGCCTTGGCATCATTCATTGCCTTCGCCGCTGGCTCTCTACTCCCCTTGCTCGCTGTAACAGGACCTTGGGTTAGCGCCCGTATCCCGGTAACGGTTTTCGCCGTTGTGGCATCCCTCGCTGTAACGGGATATGTGGGTGCAAAAATTGGAGGGGCTAAATCGATGGCAGCGATCATTCGAAACGTGGTAGTAAGCCTGCTAACTATGGGAATCACCTATGGAATTGGCTTGCTGGTGGGAACATCTATCTAATTCGCTTGCAAGTTATGCTGGACAAGTGAATTCAACAAAGAACTTTGACGTTGTCTTAATTGGCGGCGGAATCATGAGCGCCACTCTTGGCACCCTTCTAAAACTCATCAATCCAGAAACCACAATTCAAGTATTTGAACGCCTTGATGGACCTGCACTAGAAAGCAGCAACCCCTGGAACAATGCCGGTACCGGCCACGCAGCCCTTTGCGAACTCAACTACATGCCGGATTCAAAAGACGGGTCGTTGCCAAGCTCGGCCAAAGCCGTAGCAATTAACGAGCAGTTCCAATTGAGCAGACAATTTTGGTCGCATTTGGTAAGCCTTGGAATTCTTGGAAAACCAGCTTCTTTCATAAACTCCACACCACATTTATCTTTTGTCCATGGTGAAAAGGACGTCGATTATCTGCGCCGCCGCTTTTTAGCTTTGAAAGACGAGCCTTTGTTTGCGGGAATCGAATTTTCGGACGATCCAAAGGTAATCGCCGAATGGGCTCCCCTTTTGATCAAGGGACGCAAGGGCTCAGAGCCGATTGCTGCTACGCGAGTTGCTAGCGGAACTGACGTAGATTTTGGTTCAATTACGAAACAACTCTTGGGCTACCTTTCTTCCAATGGAGCCGTTGTCTCTGTCAATACAGAGGTAAAGGACTTGAATCGAAACGCAGACGGTTCATGGAACCTGACGGTTAAAAACACCGAAACATCTAACACCGATTACTTCAACGCTAAGTTCGTCTTCGTAGGAGCTGGAGGCTGGGCACTCAAGCTACTCCAGAAATCGGGAATCTCCGAAGCAAAAGGTTACGGTACTTTTCCGGTTGGCGGTCAGTGGCTTAGAACATCGAATCCAAAGCTGGTGGCACAACATTCCGCAAAGGTCTACAGCCAGGCATCTGTTGGTGCTCCACCGATGTCTGTTCCGCATCTAGACAAGCGCGTTGTGGATGGCAAAGCTTCACTTCTGTTTGGACCTTACGCAACTGCAAACCCAAAGTTCCTAAAGCAAGGCAGCATTTTCGACCTGCCAGCTTCGCTGCGTCCTTCCAACTTGATTCCATACATTTCTGTGGGTCTTACTAATTTCTCATTGATTCGCTACCTACTTGGCGAACTGCTAAAAACGAAAACAGAGAAGTTTGCTGCTCTACAGGATTTTATGCCTAGTGCCAATCCGGACGATTGGGAATTGCTTAACGCGGGCCAACGAGCCCAGGTGATCAAGAAGGATAAGGTCAAGGGTGGAATTCTTCAGTTTGGAACCGAAGTAATCACATCTAGAGATGGAAGCATCTCTGGTTTGCTAGGCGCATCGCCTGGCGCCTCAACTGCAGTGCATGTGATGATCGAAGTTCTGGAACGAAGTTTTTCGCGATCGATTCCGGACCTAGATAGGAAACTCAAAAAGATAATTCCAAGTTTTGGCACCAAGTTATCCAAGGATCCTAAAAAAGCGGCTGCATCTCTGGCAGCAACTGCGGAAATACTTAATTTAAATTAAAAAAAATAAACCCCGATTCTTTCGGGGTTTATTTATTGGTGGTCGATACTGGGATCGAACCAGT
>JBEGTF010000003.1:0-34675 GCA_041179545.1 Actinomycetota bacterium
TACCCAACAAAATCCGGATTTAGGCCAGCAACGACAAAGTCGGGTTTGGCTAGAGGGGGAGTTGTTGGCATGATCCAATTCTATTTACAAGCTTGTTGTTGCTTTTATCAACAGCCTCTTGGCAAAGGAAAATTCCCTGAGGCTGAGGATACAAAATGTTCAGATGATCAAGCCAAACATTAGGGGCGTGGAGAGACATCTGCTGCGGTTTAGGATCAAGGGCTGGAAACATCGTGCCGAAAGTTACCTGATTAAATTCAGGTACCCATGGCGCTCGGCATGGGTCGCGCGAGTGTTCCATTCATCGGAATTGGAGCCAAGGTTGTCGCGCTCTGGCTACGTTTATTTAATTGACAATTCCAAGCACAGAGAAAATGGTAAAAAACATTCAGTGCGATTCATTACGATAGTCGGCGGTTATATTTTTGCTATCGCTTTAGTAATTGCGTTGAACTTAGCTTTGGATACTTCAAAGCGCAACGGCTCGCGCCTTCAATTTTCATCTGGTTCGAAGAGTTCATCAGGAATAAATACCGAATCCCGATGTTCCGAAATTTTGGCTAATCCCGGTGCACAAGTTGAAAAGTGGCTTGACGGTCAACTCTCGCCTCGAATTGTGATCGAGGAGTTAGACAAGAAACTTCTTGGTGGCTTCCAACGCCTTACCGTCAAAATCAGGTGTGAAGATCTTGCGTCCACGTTTGACCTCACTCTGAGTAAGCATCAGCAAGAGTTTCACTTAAAGAATCTTGCCCGACTAGAGAACTAGTCGGGCAAAAATTCGAATCTCTAATTAGATTCCTAACACAGAATCAAAGTTTGCCTCTTCAAGGCGGGACTTGATGTCTACCAAGAAACGACTTGCGTCTGCTCCGTCAACCAAGCGGTGGTCATAGGAAAGAGCTAGGTAGACCATGCTGCGAATCGAAATTGAATCTTGTCCATTTGAGTCGGTCACAACAATTGGACGCTTAGTGACAACACCGGTTCCTAGAATTGCGACCTGCGGAAGGAAAACAACTGGAGTGTCAAACAGTGCCCCACGTGAACCTGTGTTGGTAAGCGTAAATGTTCCGCCACCAAGTTCGTCTGGCTTCAATTGACTTGCACGAGTGCGAGCGGCCAAGTCTGCAATTTGCTGGGCGATTTGCGCGATGTTCAGAGTTGAAGCATCACGTATCACCGGAGTCAGAAGACCCTTCTCGGTGTCAACTGCAAAAGAGATGTTCTCAGTGCCGTGATAGACGATGTTTTCGCCATCGATGGTTGCGTTCAGTTTTGGGTGAACCCTGAGCGCTTCTGCGGCCGCTAATGCAAAGAAAGGCATGAAGTTCAGCTTGCCTCCGGTTGCAGCAACAAACTGTGACTGAACGCGTGAACGCAATGCAGCGATCTTGGTCACATCGACTTCAACCACGGTGGTTAGCTGTGCTGTGGAAACCATAGATGCAACTGCACGTTCTGCAAGGACTTTGCGAAGACGCGACATCGGTTCAGTGGTTCCGCGAAGCGGTGAAGCAGCACCTGGCACGAACGGCGCCGCAGGGGCTGAGCTTGGAACAGGATTGGCAAAAGTTGCTGGTGCAGCAGCGGGTGCAGATGTAGCTGCTAAAACGTCATCCTTGCGAATGCGACCGCCGACTCCGGTGCCTGCGATTTTTGAAAGATCGATGCCAATTTCAGAAGCTAGTTTTCGAACGAGTGGGGTGACATATCCAGCGTCAACGCTTGAAGATGTTGGTTGAGCGTTCGAAGAAACAACAGGTGTGGCGACCGGTGCAGCGACTGGTGCTGGTGCCACAGGGGCAGCAACGGGTGCAGCAACGGGTGCAGCAACGGGAGCAGCTACTGGCGCTGGTGCCTCAACAACTGGAGCCTGAACGGCCGGTGCTTCAGCGGCAGGGGCCTCTGGAGCTGGAGCTGCAGCGCCCGCGCCACTACCAATTACTACCAGGACAGCGCCAACTTGAACGGTCTCATCCTCTTGAACCAAGATTTGTTCAATCACACCGGCTACAGGTGAAGGGATCTCGGTATCTACCTTGTCGGTTGAGACTTCAACCAGCGGCTCGTCAACGGCAACTGTGTCGCCAACTTTCTTTAGCCAGCGAGTCACGGTACCTTCGGTGACGCTTTCGCCCAGTGCTGGAAGAACTACTTGTTCGCTCATTTACTTATTGCTCCTTGTGGGATTCTATTTTCTAAATTTATGCGTGCGCGTGAAGAGGCTTACCGGCAAGAGCTAGGTGAGCTTCGCCGATTGCTTCATTCATTGTTGGGTGTGCGTGAACCAAGGTAGCAACATCTTCCGGATACGCTTCCCAGTTCACAATCAATTGACCTTCGCCAATCTGCTCTCCAACTCGTGAGCCAATCATGTGGACACCGATGACTGGTCCATTGTTGCGTCGAATCAACTTGATGAAACCAGCTGTTCCAAGAATCTGGCTCTTGCCGTTACCACCAAGGTTGTATTCGTAAGTCGAGATGTTCTCGGCGCCATATGTCTCAGCAGCTTTTGCTTCACTTAGACCAACCGATGCCACCTCTGGTTCACAGTAAGTGACCTTAGGGATTCCTGTTTCATCAATTGCAGTTGGTTTTAAGCCAGCGATTTCTTCAGCGATGAAAATTCCCTGCTGGAATCCACGGTGTGCAAGCTGCAGTCCAGGAACAATGTCACCGGCAGCGTAAACGTTTGGAAGATTTGTCTGGAGGCGATCATTGGTCAAGACGTATCCACGATCCATCGCTACGCCTTGCTCTTCATATCCCATGCCAGCAGTGTTTGGTCCTCGACCGACTGCTACTAGTAGGAGGTCAGCTTCTAGCTGTTCGCCACTTTCAAGCGAGACAACAACACCGGTCTCGCTCTGGGTCACGCCAGCGAAGCGAACGCCCAACTTGAAATCAATGCCGCGCTTACGGAAAGCACGTTCTAGACCCTTGCTCAGCGCTTCGTCTTCGTTTGGCACTAGGTGAGGTAGGCCCTCGACGATGGTCACATCTGTTCCGAAAGATTTCCAGATTGACGCGAATTCAACTCCGATAACACCGCCACCCAAAACGATTGCTTTTTTAGGAACAAAGTTCAGCTGAAGAGCGTGTTCCGAAGTAATCACGCGACCGCCAATTTCAAGACCTGGCAGAGTTCGGCTAAATGATCCAGATGCAAGCACAACGTTTTCACCTGTGTAGTAATCGTTACCGACTTGAATTGTGCGAGGGCCGGCCATGCGACCTTCCCCTGCAACAACGGTGATGTTTTTTGAGGAAACTAGACCGGTAAGACCCTTGAAAAGACGGTCGACGATTGTGTCACGGTAGTTATTTACGGCAGGCATATCGATTGCGCCGAATGTTGCCTGTACTCCGTAGTGAGCAGCATCTTTTACGTTGTCGGCGATTTCCGCTGAATGCAAAAGGGCTTTGGTTGGGATACAGCCACGGTGGAGACAGGTGCCGCCCAACTTGTCCTTTTCGATAAGTGCAACGCTTTTACCAAGTTGCGCAGATCGAAGAGCAGCTGCATAGCCGCCACTTCCGCCACCAAGGATTACAACGTCAAAGTTGTGGTCAGCCAATTAAATTCTCCTCAAAACTTCGTCAATACCTTCAAACTTTACTACTGAATAGGGTTATTTGGCCCCGGCCAGCTCGGAGGCTACACCGATGAGAGTGCGCAATACAACTCCGGTACCACCCTTTGGCGTGTATCCGTAAGGAGCACCGCCGTTGTCGGCAGGTCCGGCCACATCCAGGTGCGCCCAATCGATTCCGCTAGGCACGAACTCTCGAAGGAAATGCCCGCCAATTAGCATTCCACCGGCCCGGTTACCGATCTTCACATTGGCAATATCTGCGACATCAGAGTTCAGCAGCGCTCGAAGTTCAGTGGGAAGTGGCATATGCCAGACGAGTTCTCCCGCGTTTTTTGCCGCTAGTTCAACCTTTGCTACTGCTTTGTCATCGCCCATGAGACCGGCATACCTATTACCGAGGGCGATTGTGGCTGCACCGGTGAGAGTGGCGATGTCCAAAATCAGATCAGGCTTGGCTTCGGCGGCTACTGAAAGCCCGTCAGCAAGAACTAGACGTCCCTCGGCATCGGTGTTTAATACCTCGACGGTCTTCCCGTTTCGGATTCGGATCACATCATCTGGGCGTTGGGCAGTTCCAGAAGGCATGTTTTCCGCCAGGCAAAGCCAAGCTGTGACGCGAACTGGTAACCCCAATTTGGCAATTGCCAAAACGGACTGGAAGGCTGTTGCTGCGCCGGTCATGTCGTATTTCATGCCGACCATCGACTCTGCTGGCTTGAGGCTAAGGCCCCCAGTGTCAAAGGTTATGCCTTTACCTACGAGTGCAAGGTGTTTCTTGGCGCCCTTGGGACGGTAGTCGATCTTTACAAGCCTAGGTGGCCGACTTGATCCCATGCCTACGGCGAGAATCCCTCCGAAACCGTCTTTGGCTAGGGCTTTTTCATCCCAAACTTCAACCGATAAACCAAGCCCCCTTGTTGATGATTGAACTTCTTTCACCATCGCGGCCGGGAACATTTGGTTGGGGGGAGTATTCACCAGATCGCGCGTCGTGTGAACAGCGGTTGCCAAGATTTGAACTCTGCTGAATTCCGCAGCAGTTACTTTCTGCTGCGAAATAACGGTTGCTTTCTTAAGAAGAATCGGCTTAATGTTTGCCTTGCTCTTTAAACCGTTGTACTCATAGTTACCAAGCTGAAGTCCCTCCACTAACGCGAGAGTTTGGTCTTTGTTGAGCTCACCCAGGTCGACAACGATTTCTTCGACATTCTTCAACGATCGAGCAATTGCTCCACCGATTCCACGAATCTGATCGCTGGTTAGCTTTGTAGCAGACCCCGAGCCAATGCCCACCATTGCAAAGATTGATCCATTTGGAGCGGGCGCACGCGAAACAGATTCCATGGCCGTCGATGCGCCTAAATCCCCAAGGTCGTGTTTGGCGAGCGACGAGACATCGGTGTGCTGGCTTGTCAGTTGCATGCCCTTAGATGCTTCTTTAACACCGATAACAAAAGCGATGCCTTTTCTAAATGCAGGATTTTTGCTCGCGATGATGATTTTCAAAATGCTCATGTCTCAATGCTAAACGCGTCAAGTTAGGATGTTTCTATGACCCACTCAAGAAGACTGTTCGAATTTAAGGACGGGTTTGAGGATGTACCTAAGGGCCTTCACTTGATCGCGGGGCTTACTGGGTTCACAGATGCCGGATCAACGCTCAGTCAAGTCGCAGACCAGATTTTCGCCAACTTGGATACCAAATTGGTTGTTCAGTTTAAGAACGATGAACTGCTGGACTACCGCTCGAGGCGCCCGGTGATGTTTTTCGAGCGGGATCACATCGAACATTACGAACCACCGACGCTTGGGCTTTATCTAGTCCATGACGAGGTCAACCAACCTTTCCTTTACCTACACGGATACGAACCCGATTTCCGTTGGGAAGAATTTTCAGAAGCGGTCCTTGACCTAGCCCGAGGCTTGGAGGTCGAAGACTTTACCTGGGTGCACTCGATTCCTTTTCCTATTCCACACACGCGGGCAGTGGGGGTAACGGTTTCTGGAAATCGAACCGAAATTATTGACGCCGTGTCTGAATGGAAGCCACAAACCCAGGTGCCAGGAAACGTTCTCCACCTTTTGGAATACAGCTTCAGTCAAATTGATCTGCCCACAGTTGGTTACGTGATGTTGGTGCCTCACTACCTAAGTGAGTCGGAGTTTCCTCAAGCTGCTGTCAAAGCTTTTGAGCAGATTGCATCAACCACAGGACTTGTTTTCCCTACTGACATCCTTCGTGATGAAGGCGTGGAGTTCATTTCCAAGCTTCAAGAACAGTTGGAAAAAAACGAAGAGCTAGCCAAGATGGTTTCAAATCTCGAGCAAGGTTATGCAAACGAAAAGACAGGTCCAAATCGTGCTCCGATTGCCAAACCTGAATTCAAGATGCCTACTGCAGAGGAAATTGCTGCGGAGCTCGAGGGGTACCTTGCCACTAGACGCAAAAACTCTTTAGACGACTAAACAAATCGCACTCCGGTGAGTTCCTCACTCTGGTTCCAAAACGCCTTGATTGCCGAATCTTCCATTGCTGGTTTCCTGGCTTGTCCAGGCTTACCCCAGAGTTCAAGATATTTGGGTCCAAGGTAGTCGCCATTCGCAGCGCCTATTGCAGCCCAAATTGATTCTGATCCAGCTTTAGCAGAGTGAGCAAATGCGTACTCGCTTGCCCTTATTAGTGAATTTCCATAGGCGCTCGCTCTTGCAAAACCCGGGTGAGCCGCAATTGATTTACGCCCAGTCCCTTCGAATCTTTTCGCTAACTCGTGTGCGAAAACTAAATTCATCAATTTAGAATCGGCGTAGGCCTGCCGTTCGTTGAAGATTTCACATGGCGAAAGAATCAATCTTCCCTTTCGCGCAACGATCGAACTGACGGTCACGACGCTGGCATTTAGATTTGCTTGCGGCATAAGCCCACTGGTTAAAGCAAAATGGCCAAGATGATTAACGCCAATGTGCCACTCATGACCCTGAGCTGTTAACTTCTTTGGACTTTCAATTTTTGCACCGGCGTTATTGATTAGTAAATCCCAATTGCTATCGAATTTCTTGGCAAAAGCTAACGCCGAATCAAGGTCTGAGAGATCGAGCGGTGCAACCGAAATTTTTGCACCAGGGAATTGAGCAAGCAATCTTTCTCTAGCGTCAGCACCCTTTAGTTCGTTTCGGCAGGCAAGCACGACTTTGTATCCCGCGCTAAGAGCACGCTTAGCGCATTCGAACCCCAAACCCGCATTTCCGCCCGTGATGATAGCTACCTGCTGCATGTAAGCAGACTAATCGTTTGCGAGAATGAACAAGTGAAAAAGAACAGCGCGAGCCTAGTCATGATTGCCGGGGCCTTGGCGTACCTGATGGCTGTGACTAACCGAAGCAGCATGGGTGTTGCTTCGTTGCTTGCATCCGAAAGATTTGATGTCGCTGCTACTTCACTATCAACTCTGGCGGTGGCACAGCTTGTGGTCTATGCGGTTATGCAAATACCCGTAGGTATTCTTCTAGATCGTTTTGGTTCAAAATCAATGTTGGTTTTTGGAACTCTCGTGATGACACTCGGTCAATATTTAGTCTCAATCTCAGAGCAACTTGGTCTCGCTGTGGTTGGTCGAATGTTTGTGGGGCTAGGGGATGCCTTCGTTTTCATTTCAGTAATACGCCTAGTCAACGGTTGGTTCGTTGGCGCTAGAGCAACTCGAATACAGCAACTGGTGACAAATACCGGACAGCTCGGCCAGGCTGTCTCCGCCATACCTTTTGCCTTTCTATTGACTGATCTTGGTTGGAATACGTCCTTCATGATTTTGACTGGTCTAACTTTGACCGCTGTATTCATCAGCGCTGTCTTCGTGGTGAACGATCGTGATCATGGAACGGATCAAAAAGAGACACCTGTTATTAAGGACGTCACTAAACAGCTGTTTGAAAATATTCGACATCCGGGCGTTCGTATGGCGTTTTGGACCCATTTTGTTTTGCAGTCTGCTCCATCGGTGTTCTCTTTGCTGTGGGGGTATCCGTTCTTAGTGGGTGGTCAGGGCATGCCGCCATACGTCGCCTCGCTGCTGCTTAGCTCGTTTGTCATTATTGGTTTCTTAGTTGGTCCATTGATTAGTCACTTCTGCGCAAGATTTCCACAGCGTCGTTCCTTTCTGATTCTGCTCACAGTATTGGCGCTAGCAATTGTCTGGGCGTTGGTTCTTCTCTTACCGGGCAAAGCCCCTATCTGGTTGGTCGCTTTGTTATGTATAGTTCTGGCGACTAGCGGACCAATGTCAATGATTGCTATGGATTACACGAGAAGTTTTATCGAGAAGCGTCGCCTCGGCACCGCTATCGGCTTCGTGAACATTGGTGGATTCCTTGCCACCTTCAGCATGATGTTTCTTGCAGGAATGATCCTTGACTTGGTGAAAGCTGTATCTGAGGCAACAGGAACACCGGTGGAGCTTTACAGCCTCAATGGCTTTAGATGGGCAATGAGTGTCCAATTCCTAGTTTTGGCCATTGGTTCCACCATGTTCCTTGTAGAGCGCAGGAAGGCCAGAGCCAAACTCTTTTTGGATGAGGGAATACTGCTTAGGCCTATCGGGGTTGTCATTTCAGAGCGAATTAGTCGTCGAAAGCGCTAAATGAGGGCTTGTGCCCATATTCGAGGCTATAATTGCAACAAGACCCAGTCGGACTCCTATTTATAGGGGACTTGACATGGGTCTTAGTAATGCCCGAAACGGTAGACACCGATTCGGTGGGGGCATCGAGAGGTAAAAGTGGCGAAGAAGGATTCTGAGACCGGCAAAAAGCGCGGTGGCTTGCTATCAAGTCTTTTGCGTTCAGCCTCTGAAAAGACTTCGTCTACCAAATCCACAAAAGCTAAGGAAACCCCGGTCATTTCAGCTTCAACCAATAAGTCTTCTGCAAGTAAAGCAGCAAAGCCAGTCGTCAAGCCAGCAGCCAAGTCTGTAGCGAAGGTTGCAACAAAGGCAGTTGCAAAAACTGAAAATAAACCACAGGCGAAGGCGGCCACAAAAACCGCGGTAAAAGCTTCTGCCAAACCGGTATCGAAATCAACGAGTAAGCCAGCAGTAAAGAGCGCTGCGCCTGCGTCTGCAAAGGCCGTCGTAAAGTCGACATCAAAGACAGCACCTAAGGCAGCACCAAAGTCAGCGGCGAAGCCTGTTGCAAAGCCGGCTGCAAAAGCAGCAACCAAGAGTCCGGCGAAAGCTGCAACTAAGGTCACTGCGAAGCCAACCGCTAAGGCAGCAGCAAAATCTCCCGCAAAGCCAGTCGCAAAAACAGCGAATAAGGCAGTAGCAAAGTCGGCGTTGAAAGAGTCTTCAAAGCCTGCGGCTAAGGGCAAGGCTGCGGCATTACCAGTTTCAAAAGCTAAACCAGCGAAGGGAAGCAAGCTTCCTAAGGAGCTCGGCGATGACGACGAAGATTTAGACGATGATGCTGATTTGGAGTCTGTTGATGAAATTGTTGCTGAAGCAGCTGCAGTTGTAGACATTGCCGCAGTTGAAGAGGAACTTCCTGAGGAAGAACCAGAAGAAGATAAAGCTAAAAATGAAATCGCAAAAATCGGTGGAATGGTTCTTTCCAACCGTGAAGAAGATGACATTCCGGCTCAAACAACCACTATCACTGGTGCGACTGCTGATCCGGTCAAGGATTACCTCAAACAAATCGGTAAGGTAGCCCTTCTAAATGCAGAACTCGAAGTTGAGTTGGCAAAACGAATTGAAGCTGGTCTTTTCGCCGAAGAAAAGCTCGCCACAGACAAAAAGATTTCACGTGATGTTGAACGCGACCTGAAGTGGGTTGTCAAAGACGGTCAACGCGCTAAGAGTCACCTTCTTGAAGCAAACCTTCGACTTGTGGTTAGCCTTGCGAAGCGCTACACCGGTCGTGGAATGCAATTCCTTGACCTTATCCAAGAAGGAAACTTAGGCCTGATCCGAGCAGTTGAAAAATTCGACTACACCAAGGGATATAAGTTCTCAACCTACGCAACCTGGTGGATTCGCCAAGCTATTACTCGCGCCATGGCCGATCAGGCCAGAACGATTCGTATTCCAGTTCACATGGTTGAGGTAATCAACAAGTTGGCACGCGTTCAGCGTCAGCTCCTTCAGGATCTTGGTCGCGAGCCAACCCCAGAAGAACTGGCACGTGAATTGGACATGACTCCGGAAAAGGTAGTTGAGGTTCAAAAGTACGGGCGCGAACCAATTTCTTTGTCAACACCTTTGGGTGAAGATGGTGACAGTGAGTTCGGTGACCTAATCGAAGACACCGAGGCAGTCGTTCCGGCCGACGCAGTTGGTTTCACAATGCTTCAGCGTGAGCTAGAAAGAATCCTTGACTCACTTCACCCTAGAGAAGCTGGCGTGATTCGCTCTCGCTTTGGCCTCGGCGATGGTGTCCAGAAGACTCTAGATCAAATTGGTGAAGAGTTCGGTGTAACCCGTGAACGAATTCGTCAAATTGAATCAAAAACTATGTCGAAACTTCGCCACCCTTCAAGATCTCAGATGCTGCGCGACTACCTAGAAAACTAAGACCTAGGTATAAACCAATGTTTTATGTTCCGGCGATTTTGATCGGACGCCTCGTGCGGGCATTGGTGCGCCTAATTAGGCCTGGCGGTGGCTCAGCTCTTCCTGGGTTGGTACTCAGCAAGATTGCTCCGGGCCTTCTAGCTCAAACATTGTCTAAATTCCCTGAAGGGCTAGTTGTTGTAACAGGTTCCGCTGGTAAATCAACCACAACAAAAATGCTCGTGGCTATTGCCAGGGCACATGGAAAAGAAGTCTTTACCAATCCGTCCACAGCGAACATTGCTCAGGGCTTCTTTTCGTCAATAATCGAGCGATCAAATTTTGCTGGTCGAATCACCGGTGACGTTGCAATTTTAGAAATGGACGAAGCCCACGCGGCAGAAATTACTCGTCGAATTCGACCAAGGCAAGTCACAGTACTGAATGTGCTCGATGATCAATTGGATAGGTTCGTGGACCCACTCTTGGTGAGAAATAAACTTGCCGAAGTTGCGAAGCGAGCATCTGATGCCTTGATCCTCAATGCTGACGATCAAAACATCCTCCAGATAAACAAAGAGGTAGCGAGAAACAATACCTCTTGGTTTGGACTCGATGCAGGTTTGATCTCTTCGTCAGAGCACGGACTGGGAAATGCGCCGACTTACTTGAAAGATTTGCCTCGCCCTAACACCAATACCCAGATTGAAAAGATTAAAGATGGAAATTTGAGTGCTCGCATTGATAAAGCGCTCGTGGAATTCAATCTGCCAAACAGGGGAATCCATTTTGCACTAGACGCCGCAGCAGCACTTGAATCAGCAAGACGTTATCTAGGTCAATCATTCGATGCAAAACTTGCAGCTCAAACCTTAAGTGAACTTCCACCGGTTTTTGCCCGCGGTGAAATCACCACAGTCAATGGTGTTGAAGTGGAATTTATTTTGGTACAGAATCCGATGAGCTTTCAGTTGAATCTTGACAACCTTCCTAAGGATCAGCAGCAGTTGATGGTTGCAATTGGCACAGACGTTCACGACCCCTCCTGGTTGTGGACTGTTGATTTCAAAAACATGCCCAAGGTTGATTGTGTAACCGGCTTCAACTATGCAGAAATGGCATTGCGTCTCTCATATGAGGGTGTTGAAATTAAGGAAATTGAACCTGATATTGAAAAAGCCATTGATGAATTCTTTGCAAAGCCGGCGCCAATAAACGGCAGACGTACTGTAATTTTCTCGGCCGATGCAATGAGACGAACCAGGCGCTACCTCGGCTTTACCGATCCGGAAGCTGTGGAACGTTGATGATTAAGCTAGTTTCGCTATTTTCTCGACATCTAGATTTGAATGGGGACCAGGCGAACCTCAAGGTTGCTCAAATACGCCTTGGGTGGTTCGGGCATCAAGTTGAGATCGTAAACGTAGACAAAGGTGAAGCAATCCCAACTGATGCTGCGCTGGTGTTCCTTGGCCACGGTTCGATCGCCGCTTGGGCAGACATTGAAGACGACCTATCTAAGCTCGTGCCTCAAATCACTTCCCTTATTGCCAATGGCATGGCCTTCATGGCTGTAGCTTCAGGTCATGAAAGAGCCATCGAACTCGGTTTGATGCCAGGAAAAGTGGACAAGGTTGAGCGAGTATCTAAATTTGAAATAGCAACGCTCGACGGACAAGAAATCCTTGGCTATCTAAACTCTGAGACAACGGCCCCAATCATTCAAAAGCAAGGGCTGGTCTTGGGAACACAACTTCACGGTCCACTATTTGCCAAAAATCCCGATTTTGTTGACTCATATCTTGCTGAAGTTCTTCAATCTCAGCTTGGAACCTTAGTTACCCTGCAGGCCTCAGGTGCACAGGCAAAAAACAATGCCGACCAAGTGGCCGGCATTGTTGAGGAAGTTTGGAAGCTTGAGCGCGAGCTAGCGAGCGAGTAATTTCTCTGTTTCGTCTTGCCAAGCAATGGCGATCGGCTCT
This sequence comes from Actinomycetota bacterium, assembly GCA_041179545.1. Taxonomy (GTDB): domain Bacteria; phylum Actinomycetota; class Actinomycetes; order Actinomycetales; family Microbacteriaceae; genus Rhodoluna. The sequence goes on from JBEGTF010000003.1 coordinate 12,127, forward strand.
AGTTTTGCTCGCTTTTCATTTCCGTGGTGCGAGCAGAACATTAGTTCGCCGGTGGCGAGAGATACTCTGATGTAGGCCTGAGCACCACACACGTCACAGCGATCAGCTGCATTCAACTCACGATTCTGAGAAACTTCTACTCCAGAAGTCGCAGTTGTTTCTAGTTCGTCGTTCACAGGTTGCATTTTCAGCCTTTCTTCATGACAATCTCAACACATCAAACTGCTAAAAAGTCCCATTCAGGTCGGTATTTCGCTAACTGCGAAGTTTCTCCAAAGTGTTGAAAGCCGTGTCAGATCAGGACTTTGTTGGTGCTGCGGTTAGCATTTTCAAGTGCCAAACAATGACTATTCAGCCCGCCATCTCTCTGTTCTAGAGGGGCTTGAGGCGGTTCGCAAGCGCCCTGGAATGTACATCGGCTCGACCGATAGTCGCGGGTTAATGCACTGTCTCTGGGAAATCATCGATAACTCTGTCGACGAGGCACTGGCAGGACATGGAAACCGCATCGATGTCACGTTGCATAAAGACGGCAGTGTCGAGGTTATTGATAAAGCGCGCGGTATTCCCGTGGACATTGAACCTAAGACAGGGCTCAGCGGTGTTGAAGTGGTCTTTACCAAGCTTCACGCTGGTGGAAAGTTCGGATCTGGCTCCTATGCTGCCTCTGGTGGTCTTCACGGTGTCGGTGCTTCCGTTGTGAATGCTCTGTCGCAACGACTAGACGTTGAAGTCGATCGTGGCGGCAAAACTTACGCAATGTCTTTTCGCCGCGGTGAGCCTGGAATTTTTGACGATAAAAAGGGCATCAAGCCTGACAACTCCTTCAAGCCTTTCGAAGACGGCTCGATCCTTCGCGAAATTGGCAAAGTTGGCAAAAACGTAACTGGCACGAGAGTGCGCTACTGGGTTGATCCTCAGATATTCATTAAAGATGCAGTGTTTGCAGTTGAAGAACTTTCAGCGCGCGCCCGTCAGACCGCCTTTCTAGTTCCAGGCTTGTCGCTCGGCATCGACGACGCTCGAGACGGAAAGTCAAACAAGCAAGAATTTAAGTTTGATGGCGGAATTATCGAGTACGCAGAGTACTTGGCCAAAGACGCTCCTTTGACTTCAACCTGGCGCTTGTCTGGAGCAGGTTCGTTCACAGAGACGGTGCCTGTTCTGGATGCTTCTGGAAACATGGTTTCTAAAGACGTAGAAAGAAATTGTGAAGTTGACATTGCAGTTCGATGGGGAACTGGTTACGACACCGAAGTTAAGTCTTATGTGAACATCATCGCTACCCCGAAAGGTGGCACCCACATTCAAGGCTTCGAGCAGTCATTGCTCAAGACTATGAGATCGCAAATTGATGCGAATGCTCGCAAGCTAAAGCTTGGAAACGACAAGGTTGAAAAAGAAGACGTTCTTGCTGGTCTAACCGCTGTGGTGACTGTTCGTCTAGCAGAACCACAGTTTGAGGGTCAAACCAAAGAGATTTTGGGAACACCAGCTGTAAAGAACATCGTTGCAAATGTCGTTGCCAAAAGCCTAACTGCGCGCTTCGCAAGTACAAAGCGCGACGACAAGGCACAATCTGCTTTGCTTCTCGAAAAAGTTGTTGCAGAGATGAAATCACGTATTTCGGCTCGTAGCCACAAAGAAACTCAACGCCGAAAGAATGCTCTCGAGAGCAGCTCCTTGCCAACTAAATTGGTCGATTGCCGTACACAGGACACCGCGGGTTCTGAACTCTTCATTGTTGAGGGAGACTCTGCGCTAGGTACTGCAAAGCTAGCTCGAGACAGTGAATTCCAGGCGCTCTTGCCGATCCGAGGGAAAATCCTCAACGTACAGAAGTCATCTATATCTGACATGTTGTCAAACACGGAATGCGCATCAATTATTCAAGTAATTGGTGCGGGTTCCGGTAGAAGTTTCGATCTTGATTCTGCTCGTTACGGGAAGGTCATTTTGATGTCGGATGCCGATGTCGATGGCGCCCACATTAGAACACTTTTACTCACACTCTTCTTCCGCTACATGCGTCCACTCGTTGAGGCAGGACGGGTTTACGCGGCGGTACCGCCGCTCCATCGTGTTGAGGTTATTAATGCCGGCAGCAAGGCAAACGAAGTCATTTACACGTATTCACAGTCTGAACTCGAAGAGCTGCTGAAAAAGCTAGAAAAATCAGGCAAGCGTTACAAGGAACCAATACAGCGATACAAGGGTCTTGGCGAAATGGATGCCGACCAACTTGCTGAGACAACTATGGATAAGAGTGCCCGTAGTCTTAGACGAGTGCGCGTCGAAGACGCAGCGGCAGCTGAAGTTGTTTTCGAGCTCCTAATGGGAAATGAAGTTGCACCGCGAAGAGATTTTATTATCGATTCCGCTGACGGGTTTGAGCGAGAAAGAATCGACGCTTAGTAATTAAGCAATTCAAAACACTCAACTAAGTTTGTGCCCGATCGAACCGATTGCGCCAGCGGATTTCTCACCAGAGGCATCACGTTTACTTGGCTCGGTAGGAAGATCAGCGGGCTTTCCATCAGCTGATAGGGCAATAGCTTCAATTGGACCTGCCCAGGCAAAGTAGAGCTGGTCTTCACTTCTAATGAACTTGTGAGCCCGAACACCACTGGTTGCTCGGCCTTTCGCAGGGAAATCAGTCAGGGGAGTCCACTTAACGCTTCCGGCGTCTGTGCCAGAGAGTGAGCCAGAACTGTTAGCTGCTGTCACGGCTATGTTTTCGAGACCTGATTTAGCAACTGCAAAAGAAACAACTTGCGCCCCGTCTGAGAGGTTAATGCCAGCAACTCCTGAGGCTCCTCTTCCTTGGGGGCGAACGGACTTGGCCGAGAATCTGAGCAATTGGGCGTCGCTGGTGATGAAAACGAACTCATCTTCGTCGGTTGCCAAATCTGCGCCAACCACCTTGTCGCCAGTTTTGAGAGATATGAACTCGAATTCCGCTTTAGGAGCAAAGTCAGCGGTGACACGCTTAACAACTCCCTGTGCAGTGCCGAGTGCAATTGCCGTTGACTCGGTCAATTCGAATACATTCAAAACCTTTTCTGACTTAGGCAATCCCAGGAACGAGCTTGCAGAGACCATTGAACTTAGATCAAACACATCGTTGAGCGCAGGTACATCGCCAACGTGAATGCGATGCATTACGCCAGTTGATGTAATGAAGCCAAGATCAGAACGTGTGGTCGTAGCAATTACTGTTTTGATTGCGTCGTGTTTCTTTCGCTTGCTTGGCGGTGCAGCCGTTGTATCCCAAACGTTAGTCTTTCCAACCATCCCGGAAGCGGTGAAAACGATTACGCAGGGTGTGTCTGCTAGTTCTGCGTTTATTGTGGCGGCCTTCGCAGATGTGAGGGGCTTGACCTCTTCGAAGTTACTAACCAAGGTGGTGCGACGGTCGTCGCCGTATTTGTCTGCAACTTCCTTTAGTTCACTTGCAACAAGCTCGCGCAATACCTCTTCCGAGCCAAGAATTTTCTTCAGCGCTCTGATTTCTTCTAGTAGATTCTTTTTCTCTGTTTCAAGTTCAAGCTTCGAGAATTTGGTCAGTCGTCGTAGACGTAGTTCAAGAATGTACTCAGCTTGGATCTCGCTTAGATCAAAAACTTTCATCAGTTTGGTTCGTGCTTGATCCACTTCATCGCTCGCGCGAATAACCTGAATGACCTCATCGATTGAAAGAATTGCAATAAGCAAACCTTCGACAAGGTGAAGCCGCGCTTGTTTTTTTCCAAGTCTGTTTTCGCTTCGTCTGCGTGTGACCACAATCCGGTGTGCCAAATAGACACCTAGCATGTCCCGCAGGCCTAAGGTTTGTGGGCGGCCATCAACTAGTGCAACATTATTGATTCCAAAGCTGTCTTCCATTGGCGTAAATCTGTATAGAAGATCCAAAACTGTCTGAGGGTCAAATCCTGTTTTTAGTTCAATAACTAAACGGAGGCCATTTGTTCTATCTGTTAGATCTGTCACGTCAGCGATGCCCTGAAGTTTCTTTGAGTTCACCCCGTCCTTGATCTTTTCAATTACCTTCTCAGGACCCACAAGGTACGGCAACTCAGTGACTACAATCCCAAGTTTGCGCGGTGAAACACTTTCTATTGAAACGCGTGCGCGGGTCTTAAACACTCCGCGACCGGTGTCGTATGCCTCAATAACGCCGTCTAGCCCCATGACGATCCCACCATTTGGGAGATCTGGTCCTGGAACGTACTTCATCAGTTGTTTCGTTGTGGCGTCTGGGTTATTCAGAAGAAAAATCGCACCGTTTACCACCTCACGTAAGTTGTGTGGTGGCATGTTGGTTGCCATTCCAACAGCGATTCCAGATGCGCCGTTAACGAGCAAGTTAGGAAACGCGGCTGGAAGTACCTCGGGCTCCGTAAGTTGGGCATCGTAGTTTGGCTTGAAATCAACTACATCTTCGTCGAGCCCATCATTCATGAGCATGGATGCCTGTGAGAGTTTGGCTTCCGTATAACGAGCCGCTGCAGGGCCATCATCAAGACTTCCAAAGTTACCGTGGCCGTCAATTAGTGGAACGCGAAGTGAGAAAGGTTGTGCCATACGAACTAGCGCGTCATAAATTGCACTGTCGCCGTGCGGATGCAGTTTACCCATGACTTCGCCCACGACTCGAGCAGATTTCACGTGGCCTTTATCTGGCCTAAGCCCCATATCACCCATTTGATAGACGATGCGGCGGTGTACTGGCTTTAGTCCATCACGTGCATCAGGTAGGGCGCGAGCGTAAATTACGGAATAGGAATACTCGAGAAAGGAATCCTGCATTTCTTTTGACAAGTCGATGTCAACGATGCGTTCTTCGCTCTGGTTTTCCTTGGTCATTTACTTTCCCAAATTTAAAACGTGGTCACTTCTCATTACATGCACATTCCGCCTATGGCAGAATGACCCTATGATGCTACCTTCGGTTCCAAAATCCCTCGGGAGGCTATCCGATGTGTTCATTTCGGCTCTGGGAAGTATCACTGGATCAGAAAATCGCCTTGGCTTACCAAGAGTCAATAGTTCAGTTGTAGTACTGGTCGACGGCCTTGGGTCGGCAAACGTTCGCTACAGGGCGGGACATGCGCCCTTTCTGGCCAAGCGCTTAGAGCGTGATGGTTCGATAGCCGTTGGATTCCCAAGCACTACAGTCGCTAGTCTCGCAAGCTTCAGCACGGGCGTTAGAGCAGGTGAGCACGGGCTTGTCGGTTATCAAATTTTCGATCGTGCGCAAGGTAGAAACATCAATCTGCTGACGGGCCTGTCAAACGAACAAGAAGCAATTTCATACCAGCCAGTAAAGACTGTTAGCGAGTTAGCGAAGGACGCATCGGTTGATTGTTTCTTCATTGGACCTGACGAATACGAAAACTCAGGATTCACTCACGCCACAATGCGAGGAGCCAAGTATGTGCCGGCAAAGACTTTTGAGCAACGTGTGGAGGCAGCCAAGAACATTCTCAAGAGAAATTCCAAATCGCTGATTTATCTCTACGTACCTGAACTTGATCAAAGAGCACACGCTTACGGTTCTAAATCTGCTGAATGGGTTGAGAAATTCGAAGATCTAGATCTGGCAATCAGGCAGCTTACTGATTACCTTCCAAAGAACTGCGGAGTGCTGCTGACTGCTGATCACGGAATCGTTGATGTTGCGCATGATCGACAGATTTATCTTGATGAAATTGAACTCCCTGGCCTGATATCGGTTGGAGGAGACCCCAGGGTTCTATTCCTGTATTTTGAAGGCGCTGTGCAGGAGCGCACGATAAATCTTTTGGAAACCCATCTCGGAAAAAGAGCTTTCGTTGCCACTAAGGGAGCAATCATTGAAGCGGGTTGGTACGGCGAAACAACTGCTGCTGCACGAGAGCGCATGCCAGACATATTTTTAGTCGCAAATGGCGAGACAGCTTTGTATCACCGAGATTTTGCGAAGCCAAAAAGCCTAAGAATGGTAGGGCAACACGGTGCATTAAGCGATGATGAGCTTCTTGTGCCGCTTCTAAAGTTCGGTGCTTACTCGACGAAGTAGTTAGTCGTCTGCTTTAGTTCCGAATACGATTTCGTCCCAACTTGGCATTGTTGCTCTACCCTTTTTTGGAGCGTTGTTCGTAGGGGTGGTTGGCGACGGATCAGTCTCTTCGCCTACGGGTTCTAAAACTTGCTCCGGTGGTGCGTTCGTGACCTCGATGTCGATCACGCGAACAGAAGCGGAAGCCGGATGGCTTTGCAAATCGATAGTTTCTTCGCTTGTTTCTTCGCGTTCGGTGCGCTTGCGGCGCAGCGCCTCAAGCAAGTCAGCTGTTGCGCTAAGCGGTTCGGGTGCGGCGGCTGGTGGTTGCACCGGTTTTAGAAATGCCGCTGGAGTACTAGGAACCGGTTTTGGATTTACGTCGGAAGAGTCTTGAATACTGTTTTCGAAAGTGTCTGATGTAACTGGCGGAATTTGCGCGATTGGGGTCTCTATCTCAGCGGCTCGTCCGATAGGAATCACGTCAGGCATCACCACCGTCTCTGAACCGTTTGCGGTATCGACGGTACGAAGTTTAGGAATGACGGAGTTGTTGATTGTTTCTTGACTAGAAAGAGTTACTGCCGTTTCACTTTCTGGAGAAAGTGTGAGGCGGCGCGGATCAAAAGCCCAGGTAGCCGAACCTTGCGCGCCGTTAAGCGTGTAATTTGCAATTACGTGCCAACTGTTCGGTTCGATTTTCTTAGCAAGCCAATTGATTGCGTGGGCGCCGCTTGTAACAAGGCGTCCGTTGATGATTTCACCGAATTCAATCTGTGAGGTGTCGTTGTACCTATCGCCGGCAATGGTCAGTCTGACGCTTAGTGCAGAGGAAACAATATGTTCAAGTTCAGCGATGACCGGGGCTGCAAATTTCTCTATGAATTCGAACGAGGCTCCAGATTGAGACACTAGCTGGTCGATGCTCGCACCGTTTCGAATTTCTTCTTGGATTTCGCGGGGCGTGATGCTTATCGAATCGAGTGCAATTCGAGGTTCCTTCTTGATGGACGATCTAACGCCCTCATCAACCAGCAACCTAAATTTTTGACCGTCCTGTGCTTCAAGAACGAGAAAATCCCCGTCTGTCTCAAACAGTCGAATGTCATCCATACAGCTTTGCCTCCTACGAGACAAAGTTTGCCATCGGATGTGTGGATTTGCGCTTCTATTCGTTGGTGTGCCGCGCGATGAATCTCCGAGATTTCTGCGTATACTCGGCGTTGCTGGTTTGCTATTGCTGGTTAGTTGTTGCAAACTATGCACATTCGGGCAGGATCCTTGACCGAACAATTGACAGCAAAGACGCTTTGAAGAAACGAGAGGAAGCCGAGTGGCAACCGACTACGACGCACCGAGAAAGAACGACGACGACACCGAGTCGATCGAGGCTATTAAGGAGCGCATCCCAGACAAACTCTCAGGAGTTGTCGATGTAGATGAAGAGCACGGTGAAGGCTTTGCCATTCCTGATGTTGTCTCAGAGGACCTTGACGTACTTGTTCTTCCACCTCAGGATGACGAATTTACGTGTTCGGAATGCTTTATCGTGAAGCATCACTCACTTTTGGCAGCCAAAAAGGGCAAACACGGAAAAGTTTGTATTGAGTGTGAAGGCTAACTAGCCTTTCTTAACTGCTCTAGAGCAGCAACAAATCCCTTGGGATCCCCAGTCGAAAAGAGCCAATAGGGCGTCGGGTCGTTCGCGTCCTTGATTTCGAGCTTGATTAGGCCTTTTCGAGAATTCTGCAGCGCTAAAAATGCTCTCGCATCGAGATCTGGAATGCGAGAGGCGAGGCGATCACCGGGTGGTGCTATGTCAGCTCTACCAAGAAGTTTCACTGAAATCTGAGCGCTCCCGACCCTCAGAATCGACCCTTCGAGCCTAATTATCGGTGAACTTAGGATCATGATCAATACGGTGACTGCAGTCACAACAATGCCTGATACAACACCCACTAGTTGATTTATCGGAGCAAGAGTCAGCCAAAAAGTTGGGAAAATAAGCAAGATTGGCAGAAAACTCGTCCATTTAGGCACGACGCGTTCGTAATAAATGACCTGATTTCTGGCGGAATTGCTCATTCTCTTAGATTACGCTCTAACCGTGAATAAGAATCTGCCTGTTTTGATTGTCGCCCAAGAGGGTTTTTTGCCTAGTTATGCTCAACCTGGTGACGCAGGTGCCGATTTGAGATCTCGAGTTGAAGCAACGGTCCCAGCTCGTGGCCGGGTTCTCGTTCCAACCGGTGTTTCGATAGCACTTCCAGATGGCTATGTTGGTCTAGTTCACCCAAGGTCAGGCCTTGCTCACAAGCACGGCATAACTGTCTTGAATACACCTGGCACTATCGACGCCGGATATCGCGGCGAGATCGCAGTGAATCTTTATAACACAACCGATGAAGACTTCTCGGTGGAAATTGGTGACCGAATTGCTCAACTCGTGATTCAACAGGTCGAACAAGCTCAATTCATAGAAGTTCAGAAACTGCCAGAGAGCGATCGTGGCGAGGGTGGTCACGGCTCCACTGGAAAGAAATAATGGCTGACGCATACGCCTCAGATAAGTCGGCACCGGCTGACCGCAACACAGCGGGGCCTCTAGACATTTCAGAGATTCAGGGGGTCCGTCCCTATATTGACTTCGGATCGCTTCGCGTTCCTTCTCGAGACGAACTGCAGATGCGTTTGGAGGTAGAGGAATCTAGTCAGCGCATCGTCGCGGTGAGCATGGATTATCAGGGATCCTCGCTTCAACTGCAGGCTTTTGCGGCGCCAAAAAACGAGGGTATTTGGCATGAGATTCGTTCACAAATGCGCCAGAGTATTGTCGCCCAGGGAGGCGAGATTGAGGAGCGAGTGGGGTCATTTGGTCCGGAGTTGCTCGCCAAAATTCCATTAAATGATGAATCAGGCAATCGAACCGGGCATAGGCTAGCTCGCTTCATTGGTGTGGATGGCCCAAAGTGGTTTCTTCGCGGAGTGATTGGGGGAGCTGCGCTTAATGATGCGCGTGCGGCAGCAGACATCGATGACCTTTTCCGTTCTGTAGTAGTAGTTCGCGAAGATATTCCGCTACCGCCAAAAGATCTCCTGACTCTCACTATTCCAGGCGGAACTGTCGCGCCGCCAAGGGCGATTTAGAATATGTCGGAGCCAAACCTATCGGCCGCGAAACGCCTTGGACTTCACAACGAGTCAGGTGAGGTATCAATAACTAAGCAATCGGTGCTCGGTGCTGTCGGTGGTTGGCTAGGCATAATCGAATCAGTATTACCGGTCCTACTTTTTGTATCGATACTCGCAATTTTCAAAAACACACTTCTTGCCGTCTTGGTTGCAGCCTCTTCAAGTGCTGTTTTTCTGATAATTCAAATAATTCGAAGAAAACCCCTAACCCAAGCCATTGCAGGTGCACTCGGCATTACCATTTCAGCGTTTTTGCCATTAAGAGACGGTGGGCACGCAGCTGATTATTTCTTGCAGGGCTTTTTCACAAACGCTATCTATCTAGCTGTTTTACTGGTTTCCACGTTGGTGCGATGGCCGATTATCGGTGTACTGATAGGGCTTTTATTGGGAGATACAAAGGGGTGGCGATCGGATAAGGCAAGGCTGAAGCGCTATCAAATTGCCACGGGAATTTGGATTTCCCTTTTTGCTAGTCGTTTGCTTGTTCAGGTGCCGCTGTATTTCGCTGGACAGACCGAATTGCTGGGAATCTTCCGAATTGCGATGGGTGTGCCTCTGTATGCCCTGTGTATTTGGTTCACCTGGCTGCTGGTGCGTGGGTCACTAAATAAGCGCCAATAGTGGTAATTTGTAAGGGCTAACAAAGAAAGTAAGGGTTGACAAGGATGTCCAAGGTAAACAGTTTCGGATCTGCAGATCTACTAAAGGTTGGTTCGAAAGAATATCGAATTTTCAAGTTGAATTCGGTGGACGCAAAGACCCTTCCTTACAGCCTGAAAATTCTTCTAGAAAACTTATTGCGTACCGAAGACGGTGCAAACATCACTGCTGAGCACATCAATGCTCTAGTTAATTGGGACCCAAAGGCCGAGCCTGACGTTGAAATTCAGTTCACTCCGGCTCGAGTAATTATGCAGGACTTCACCGGTGTTCCTTGTGTTGTGGACCTAGCAACGATGCGTGAGGCAGTTGCCGAACTTGGTGGTGACCCAAAGCGAATTAATCCTCTTGCACCAGCGGAATTGGTTATTGACCACTCGGTACAAATCGATGTAGCTGGCTCTGCAGATGCGTTTGAGCGCAACGTTGAATTTGAGTACAACCGCAACGGTGAGCGTTACCAATTCCTTCGCTGGGGACAGACTGCTTTTGATGACTTCAAGGTTGTCCCACCTGGCACGGGAATCGTGCACCAGGTGAACATCGAATACTTGGCACGCACCGTAATGGCGCGTGAAGTGGCGGGGGAATTGCAGGCATACCCAGATAGCTGTGTTGGCACCGACTCCCACACCACCATGGTTAATGGACTTGGCGTTCTTGGTTGGGGTGTTGGCGGTATCGAAGCCGAAGCCGCGATGCTTGGTCAGCCAGTTTCAATGTTGATTCCAAAGGTTGTTGGATTCAAATTGACCGGTCAGATCTCTACAGGTGTAACAGCAACAGACGTCGTGCTGACGATTACCGAAATGTTGCGCAAGCACGGTGTGGTTGGCAAGTTCGTTGAATTCTACGGAGCAGGCGTTACTTCTGTACCGCTTGCAAACCGAGCAACAATCGGCAACATGAGCCCAGAGTTTGGATCAACGGCCGCTATGTTCCCGATTGATGAAGTCACTCTTGATTATCTTCGTGTCACTGGTCGCGCCCAAGAGCAGATTGATCTGGTCGAGGCTTACGCAAAGGAACAGGGCCTTTGGCACGATCCAAGCATTGAGCCTCGTTTCAGCGAATACCTTGAACTTGACCTTGCGACTGTTGTTCCGTCCATTGCTGGGCCAAAGCGCCCGCAAGACCGAATTGTCTTGAGCAAGGCTAAGGAATCTTTCGAAGCTGTTCTGCCAACCTATTCGGCGACGGCCTCTAAGCCGACCGCCGTGAAGGGCAAAGAGTTTGCCCTGGACAACGGTCACGTTGCAATTGCTTCCATTACTTCTTGCACCAACACTTCTAACCCTTCCGTGATGTTGGCAGCTGGTTTGGTGGCTCGTAAGGCCGTTGCTAAAGGCCTAAAGGCAAAACCATGGGTCAAGACTTCGTTGGCTCCCGGATCAAAGGTTGTCACTGAGTACTACAACAAGGCAGGACTAACTAAGGACCTTGACGCCCTTGGTTTTAATCTTGTTGGTTATGGTTGTGCAACGTGCATCGGAAACTCAGGACCACTTTCTGATGAAATTTCTCAAGCAATCAATGACAACGATCTTGCAGTGACAGCGGTGCTTTCAGGTAACCGCAACTTCGAAGGCCGCATTAGCCCTGACGTAAAGATGAACTACTTGGCTTCGCCACCGCTGGTAATCGCCTACGCTCTTGCGGGAACCATGGATTTTGATTTTGAAACCGACTCACTTGGTGAAGGCTCTGACGGCAACCCAGTGTTCCTGAAAGACATTTGGCCAACAGCTGAAGAGGTTCAAAAAACAATAGATGAGTCGATTAACTCGGATATGTTCAAGACCCAGTATGCAGGCGTATTTGAAGGTGACGCTCGATGGAAGTCACTTCCGACTCCTAAGGGTGCCGTCTTTGAATGGGACCCAAAATCAACCTACGTTCGCAAGCCGCCTTATTTCGAGGGCATGAAGAAGACTCCTGATGCCGTGAAAGACATCAAAGCTGCGCGTGTTCTCGCAAAGCTTGGCGACTCAGTAACAACTGACCACATCAGCCCAGCAGGTTCAATCAAGGTTGATTCACCGGCTGGTCAGTATTTGACGGAGCATGGTATCGCGCGGGTCGACTTCAACAGCTACGGGTCACGTCGCGGTAATCACGAGGTAATGATTCGCGGAACCTTCGCCAACATTCGTTTGCGCAACCAGCTTTTGACTGATGTTGAGGGTGGATATACTCGTGACTTCACAAAGGCTGACGGCCCGCAGTCGTTCATCTATGACGCATCTAGCAATTACCAGGCACAAGGAACACCTCTTGTGATTCTTGGTGGCAAGGAATACGGATCAGGATCTTCACGAGACTGGGCGGCTAAAGGAACTAGCTTGCTTGGCGTTCGTGCCGTAATCACTGAGAGTTTTGAACGAATTCACCGCAGTAACCTCATCGGTATGGGCGTCCTTCCGCTTCAGTTCCCGGTTGGGCAAACTGCAGACTCGTTGGGTCTAGATGGAACTGAAGAGTTCGAAATCACAGGCATCGAAGCGCTGAACGAAGGCACAACTCCGAAGACAGTGAAGGTAGTTGCTAAGCCGTCGGCACATTCAGCGGCAGGCAAGTCGGTTATCGAGTTTGATGCCGTAGTGCGCATTGATACACCTGGTGAGGCAGATTACTACCGCAACGGTGGAATTCTGCAATACGTTCTACGAAGTCTCGTCGCATAACTAGGAATAGCCCTCTGGGGCTTTAGGTTGAGGTTCTCATGAGCGTATTAGAAAACATCAATGGCCCAAGGGACCTTGATGGCTTAGGCGCTCCCGAACTCAAGCAGTTATGCTCTGAGATTCGCGGGTATCTAGTGTCTGCTGTAGCAAAAACAGGAGGCCACCTTGGACCAAACTTGGGTGTTGTAGAAACCACCGTCGCTATTCATCGAGTTTTTGATTCTCCCAATGATTCGGTAATTTTTGATACCGGACATCAGTCCTATGTGCACAAGATGCTTACCGGCCGACGCGACCTAAGCACACTTAGGCAAAAAGATGGGCTCGCTGGATATCCTCAACGCTCTGAATCACAGCACGACATTGTTGAAAGCTCTCACGCATCTTCATCGCTATCATGGGCTGACGGAATTGCCAAAGCCTACAAACTAACTGGTCAGAATGATCGATACGTAGTCGCGGTTGTTGGTGACGGGGCACTCACTGGTGGAATGGCTTGGGAAGCACTGAACAACATCTCAGATGACAATGATCGCAAATTGGTGATCATCGTCAACGACAACGGTCGGAGTTATGCACCGACTATCGGTGGGTTGGCTCGCTATCTAAACGACGTTCGCACCGATAAAAACTATCGACGTCTCTATAAGCTCAGCAAGAAGTTGTTCTACAAGTTTGGGCTTGTTGGTCGTTTGGTTTACTCTGCGGCACGAGGAGCAGGCAAAGGTTTGCTTTCCACTTTCGCACCAAAGGGTATGTTCCCTAATTTAGACATAAAGTACATCGGCCCAGTTGATGGTCATGACCTCGCTGCGATGGAGCAGGCCCTTCGCCAAGCAAAGAAGTATGCATCTCCTGTAATCGTTCACGCGATTACTCAAAAGGGTAAGGGCTTTGACCCAGCGATGTTGCACGAGGACGACCAATTCCACGCTGTTGGAAAAATTGACCCGAGCACCGGTGAATCGTTGGAGGATGCAAGTGGCGAGACCTGGACTGGCGCGTTCGGCGACGAAATCCTAAAAATCGCCGACAAGCGTGACGACGTGATAGGTATCACCGGCGCCATGTTGATCCCGGTTGGGCTAGACAAGTTTGCTAAGAAATATCCAACTCGTGTTTTTGATGTCGGTATTGCCGAGCAGCACGCCGTCACATCGGCAGCCGGAATGGCCTTTGGTGGTCTTCACCCGGTAGTTGCTGTTTACGCCACTTTCATGAACCGCGCATTTGACCAAGTGCTAATGGATGTAGCTCTACACAAAGCTGGCGTGACCTTTGTGCTTGACCGCGCGGGAGTTACAGGCCCCGATGGTGCAAGCCACCATGGAATGTGGGACCTTTCGGTTCTACAGGTAATTCCTGGCATACGAATTGCAGCACCTCGAGACGCGAATACGCTGCGAGAGGAACTAAACGAAGCCGTTGCTGTGATTGACGCACCAACGGTTTTGCGTTTTTCTAAAGGCACAGTCGGTTCTGGCATCAAGGCAGTTAAGCGCACAAATGATGGGGTCGACGTCCTGCTCCAGTCAGCCAGTAAAGATGTCTTGATTGTTACTGTGGGTGCAATGGCGTCGGTTGGACTGCAGGTTGCCGAGTTATTGGCAGCCCAGGGGATAGGTTCAACTGTCGTAGATCCTCGTTGGGTTGTGCCCGTTGCAAAGTCAGTGATCGAGATGGCTTCTGAACATCGATTAGTCGTGACCATTGAAGACGGCATCAAAGTTGGTGGAATCGGAACTCGTGTGCGCCAAGACATGCGCGCGGCACAGGTTGATACTGCACTAAACGAAGTTGGTCTGCCTGATGAGTTCCTAGAGCACGCGTCAAGATCCCAAATCATGGAACGAGTGGGTATGACTGCCCAGGCGATTGCTCGGGACATTGTTGCTCAAGTGGTTGGTTCGCGTGTTCCTCACGCGAGGCCACTATCTGAACCAGGTAAAGCTATTCGCTCGGAGAAGACTCAGCTTTAGTAGTTAGCTCGGTTGCCTCGATCAGTGCTTTTAGTATCACTGGTGAAGTCAGTTGTATTTGCCAGTTTCTTGCACCCAACCTCTTCAGTGATTCTGAAATTGCAGACTCGACTAATTCAATTGGTGGCTCCCAGCAAAGTTGACGTGCGTAATCTGGGGTCAGCAAATTCTCGACGGGGATTTCCAGCTCATCACTCAATGCTGCTAGTGCTGAGCGAACCGCCTTCAGCCGAGCGTCTGCCTCCGGGTATCTGTTTGGCCAGGTGCGGTGATTAGGAATTCCGGTTGCCGGGAGCCTCGTTGGCGGTAAATCACGGGTGTTCAAGCCTTCACTGAGTGCAGACCACCAAGTGTCAAGATACGAACGGCTTGCCCGTCCAGTGAAGGATTTAGCCGACGCAAGTTCAGGGCGTGACTTAACAGGGTTTGCTGCCAACCCAACAATTGACGAATCAGGAATAAGCCGCCCAGGTGACACATCGAGTTTTTCAGCAAGGTTTTCGCGGGCTAGCCATAACTCTCTTGCAATGGCGAGCGCTCTCGAGTCTTTTATCGCGTGCATGCCAGCCATGCCACGCCAACGATCAATCTTTGGTTCCTTTGGTTGCATTGCTGCAACATTGGCAAACTCTTCGGTAGCCCAGTCCTCTTTTCCTTGCGCCGAGAGTAACTCGGCAACACCGGCACGCAATTCAAGCAACACATCCACATCAAGGGCTGCGTAATTTAGCCATTCAGCAGAAAGAGGTCTACTGCTCCAATCAACAGCTGAATGCTCCTTTGCCAGCCGAACGTGCAAGAAATGTTCCGTCACTGCCCCTAGGCCCACTCGAGCTAGGCCTGCAATTCTTGAACCCAGTTCCGTATCGAAGATTCTTGAAGGTGTTATGCCTAGCTCGCGTAGGCAAGGTATGTCTTGACTTGCAGCATGAAGAATCCATTCATCTGTAGAAAGTAGAATCGCGAGTTGCGCAATTGCCTCTGGTTCTTCTTGAACGATGGTTATTGGATCAATCAGAAAGATAGGTGATCCCTTGCGGTGAACTTGAATCAGATATGCGCGTTGACTGTACTTGAAACCTGAAGCCCGCTCTGCATCTAAAGCAAATGGTCCTGACAAGTCTTGGAGAATAGAAATAGCTTCATACAGTTGATCTGCGGTATCGATCAATCGCACATCTTGAACTCGGGGTTTAGCTAAAAGGGGGAGTTCGGCTACTTCATCGGTCATCGAGATACGCCAAGGCTTGAAACCCCGGCAGGTAAGTTTGGAAATCCTGACATGATACAAACGAGATCCTGCCATGCTTCGAGATGCGCCGCCGCATTGGTGTCTACAGGGGACCATGAAGATCTAATTTCTAATTCGGCGTGATCGCTTTGGTTGCTCAAAGCTCCGTAGCCGGATGAGATGATTCTTGTAGCCGTTCCTGCCTCCGCGATGAAGTTCGCACGACGATTCTGGAGAGCCTCTGTTAGCCAGGCCCAAGCAACGTCAGAGATTTGCTCGTCGGCACCAATGTCAGTCTCGAGCGGCGACTTTGCAAATGTAATAACCCTAAATCTTGACTGCCATGGTTCTGGTTCTTCTGGGTCCCAAAGAAGCACGAAGCGCCCCGTACCAAGGTCTGAAGACACATCTGTGGCGGCTGCGTCCACGTTTGCTGAAAATGCAACCTCGTGTTTAGCAAGTTTTCCTGGAGCGTCGATCTGCTCGATAATTAGCTCTTCGCGAATACTGGCTGAGCGCAACGACTCCACCGCTAGGCGGAATTCAGCCGGGGCGTCTTCGGGGATCTCGATGTCAATCATTGTGTCTAGGTTAAATGGTGGTTGAGCCATGACCCTTTAGCCACGCCGCTGTCAGCCTGTGCGGACCCATCTAGTGACCCGGTTCCGCTCCGCAAGAAAATCGTCAGCTAGCACAAATTCAGGTCCAAGACCCAGGCGTGTCTCGGCAATTCTCCGAGGCTCAAGTTTCTGCGATGCATCTACATCGACAACACTCAAAACCAATTCCGATGCCACGTCACTTCTCAAGAGTTGACTCATTGTGCTCGGCCCACCTTCAAAAAGGAATCTGTTGAAACCTAGGGTCCTTAGTTGCCGCCCCAGGTCATCGAAATCGAGTTCGAGACCGTCAGACCTGAGCACGATGCTCTTGAAGTCTCCGGTCTGAGAAAAAGCCGGAATTCCATCTAGTGGTTTTGGCTGCCGCGAAACAATCGCAATCGGGGCAAAACGTGAAGCCTTATAGGCCTCGATCCGCGCTGTCTTTCCAGTTGTCACAATGACATCGCTTTTCGCGCGGAGTGCCATCAACAAGTGGATGTCCATGCTGTTGCTGATTGACTTAGATGTTCCGTCAACACCGATGTGATTGCCGTTCGAGTCAAGGACCATTGATGCGAGCCAGCCATTCCAGCTTGGTAACCGCTCAGAATAAAAGTTGAATTCTTGACCGTATGAAACGGAAACGAGGTCCAATTATTGCTTCTCTTTAACCTGGCGCTTTATACGTGCAAGCATCCCTCGCATGCCACGAATTCGAAGGGGTGACACAGCTTCGGATAGCCCTATTTTTGATGGGAAATCATCATCGAATGAAAGTGTCTCTTCCACGCTTAGTCCATCCATGACCGCATGGAGAATACTCGCGAAGCCTCTTGTGGTTGGCGCTTCCTCTGGAGCCGAGAAGAAGAGATTTACGTGTCCAGCACTCACTTCTACGAATAGGTAAATAGGTGATTGGCATTCTTCGACACGCTCTAATAGGTCAGGATGTTCTGAATATCGTTCAGGCAGTTTCGGAAGATTCTCACTGAACTCTAATAAAAGGTTCAGCCTTTCTTTTATGTTGATCGAATTAAAGTCTTCAATCAGAGCTGGAACTGATTCCTTTGGCAAGACTAAGCAACCTTAGGTGCAACGCCTGGTTCATTGCCCTTAACTATTGGAACACCAACAAGGCTGCCCCATTCAGTCCAAGATCCGTCATAGTTTCTAACGTTCTTGAAACCTAGAAGGTAGTTGAGTGCAAACCAAGTGTGGCTGGATCGCTCGCCGATTCGACAGTAAGCGATAACGTTGTCGCCATTTTTCAATCCAGCGCCCTCGAGATAGATCTTCTCTAGCTCCTCACGGCTCTTGTATGAACCATCTTCGGCCACTGCCTTTGCCCAAGGCACAGAAGCAGCTCCAGGAATGTGTCCACCACGAAGGGCGCCTTCCTCCGGATACGCGGGCATATGGGTTCTCTCGCCTGAATATTCTTCTGGAGATCGGACGTCAATCATTGGGTTTCCAAAATGCTTAAGCACATCGTCTCTAAATGCTCGAAGCGTGCTGTCATCGCGCTTTACAACTGGGTAGTTAGAAGGGATCGAAGTTGACTCTTCCTTGGTCAGTGCTCGGCCCTCAGCAATCCACTTGTCGCGGCCACCATCCAAGAGTCGAACATCTGGGTGGCCATAGAGTTTGAAGACCCACAGTGCGTAAGAGGCCCACCAGTTTGATTTGTCGCCGTAAATCACCACGGTTGTGTCTCGGGAGATTCCATTCTTTGAAAGTAACTGAGCAAAGGCCTCGTCTGAAACGTAATCACGCAAAACAGGGTCATTTAAGTCTGTGTGCCAATCAATTTTCACGGCGCCCGGAATGTGTCCAATTTCATAAAGCAAGACATCTTCGTCTGATTCAACGACAACTAGACCTTCTCTGCCCAGGTTCTTCTCAAGCCAATCAGTAGAAACCAGCACTTCAGGATGTGCGTAACCAGCGATTTTGGCGTCTGTATCAAATTCAATGCTCATTGGATGGATGATTCCTTCTGGTCTTATGGATACCATCAACTAGGTTAACTGATGAACCTCTAACAACCAACGGCAAGGTAATAATTGGCAATTTTCAGCGGTAATTTCCGGTCTTTGGTGACCTTGCAACCCCAGGCCAGCATTAGCCAACTGCTGAGTGAGTTGGTTCCGCCACGCGAGTTTCAGTCGGCAAGCTTTTCTAACTACGTCCCCCACGAGGAATACCCAAGCCAGGCAGAAGCCCGAGCTCTAGCAGAAGCGTTTGCGTTAGGTAATGGCACAAGGAGGCTATTTGCTAAATCAACCACAGCCGCTGTAGGTATTTATCTTGATGGCGGATTCGGAGTAGGGAAAACGCATCTCTTGGCGTCAATTTGGCACAGCTTCAGGGGTACTAAAAAAGCTTTTGGGAGTTTCATTTCATATACCAGCCTGATTGGCGCACTTGGTTTCGCGGAAGCAGTGAAAGCTTTGGCAAAATTCGAGCTTTTGTGTATTGATGAATTTGAACTTGACGATCCCGGTGACACCATGATGATGTCTAGGCTCTTGAATGAACTCTCTGCCAAAGGAATTAAATTCGCTGCAACTAGTAACACGCCTCCGAATGCGCTGGGCGAGGGTAGATTTGCTGCTGCAGATTTTCAACGAGAGATTCACGGTATTGCCAATCAATTCCAGATGTTACGTATCGATGGTGAAGATCACAGACATAGGCCGATTGAAGCCCAAGCTCAAGAAATGGACGGTGCCGAACTCGAGGAGTGGCTCGCCGACAAGGATCCAAACTTGACCGCATATGATGACTTTGACGGACTCTTGAAACACCTTTCGACAATTCATCCCTCGCGGTATGGCAGATTACTCGAATCGTTTGAGTACTTGGCCTTGATCGACTGCCACGTCTTAGATAACCAAGTTGATGCACTTCGGTTCGTGGCCTTTGTTGATCGCGCATATGAGAGTCAATTGAAGATTCGCGGGACAGGCACCCCTTTGACCTCGGTATTTTCACCTGACTACTTATCTGGCGGATACCGAAAAAAGTACCTTCGAGCGGTATCACGGCTTGGAGCCATGACCGAATAGCCCGACCTTTTACAAACACGAAACATTTCGGGTCAAGAACGGAAACCTTTGTCGTGGAAACTCTAACTAGTAGCCAGACTCCTTCTGGCAACTATTTGTTTTCTTAGAGAGAGGTAAACAAGTGGATCAAGGCAATACAGCATTTGTGCTCATTTCAGCAGCACTAGTTCTACTTATGACGCCAGGTTTGGCGTTCTTCTATGGCGGTATGGTCAAGGCCAAGAGCGTTGTGAGCATGATGATGCTCAGTTTTGGGTCACTTGGCCTAATCGCGGTGCTTTGGGTCCTTTATGGATACGCCATCTCGTTTTCAAACGGTGGTTCTGACACTTTCATTGGTATTGACGGTTGGTTTGGTATCGACACCTCATTCCTTGGACTAACTGCTCAAGTTGCAGACGCGGCCGCTCCAGCAGGAGCATTCCCAAGCATGGCGTTCGTTGCTTTCCAGGCAACCTTCGCAATCATCACTGTGGCTCTTATTTCTGGTGCGATTGCCGACCGTGCAAAATTCGGTGCTTGGATGATTTTCGCTGGTGTTTGGGCAACTGTTGTGTACTTCCCGGTCGCAAACTGGGTATTCAACTTCACTCTTGAAGACGGCAAAGTAGTTGACGGCGGTTGGATCGTCTACGGACTAGGCGTCATTGACTTCGCCGGTGGAACAGCGGTTCACATCAACGCTGGTGCTGCTGGTCTTGCACTGGCCATCGTTCTTGGTAAGCGTTTTGGTTTCAGTAAGGGAATCACTCAGCCACACAATGTTCCACTAACTCTTTTGGGCGTGGCGCTGCTTTGGTTTGGTTGGTTTGGTTTCAACGCTGGTTCAGAACTTGCCGCGGACGGCATCGCAGCAATTGCTTTCATCAACACTTTGGCAGCTCCTGCGGCCGCAATGTTGGGCTGGATCATCATTGAGAAGTTCAAGCACGGCAAAGCGACTTCTATCGGGGCTGGCTCTGGCGCGATTGCCGGTCTTGTTGCGGTAACCCCGGCTTGTGCTTCGCTGGACCCGGTATACGCAATTCTGCTTGGTCTTGTTGCCGGTGCTCTTTGTGCCCTTGCCGTTGATCTGAAGTTCTCGTTTGGCTTCGATGACTCGCTAGATGTTGTGGGAATTCACCTTGTTGGTGGAATCGTTGGAACACTTTGGATTGGTGTCTTCGGAAACGGAGTTGGTGCAGCGTTCGGACACGGATGGCACCAGTTCGCGATGCAAGCTGCGGGTGCGGGTGCCGTATTGGTTTACAGCTTCGTACTTGCACTGATTATCGGATTCGTGATTGAAAAGACAATTGGTTTCCGAGTAAAGGCACAGGATGAAATTGCAGGCATCGACACCGTGGTACACGGTGAAGAGGCTTACGCATTCGGTGCTGACCGAGGCTAAATAGTTCTAGCCAAGGGGAGGAGCTCTTACGGGCTCCTCCTTTTGGTGCGTTTGAAAGGAAGACAGATGGTTCACCAGAACACGACAATGTTCTTGATAATTTGTTCGGCAATGGTGTTATTCATGACACCTGGTTTGGCATTTTTCTACGGTGGCCTCGTGCGGGCTTCCAGTGTGGTCTCGATGATGATGATGAGCTTCGGCTCGCTAGCCCTTATCGGTGTGATGTGGGTTGTTTTTGGCTATGCCATGTCTTTTGGAGGAGCCGGATCCGGAAACTTCATCGGCATCGATGGTGTTTTTGGAATCGACCTCAACAAACTTTTCTTGACTGATGTTATTGAACAGGCAAAGGCTGGCGACGGATTCAATCTTGCTTTCGCAGGATTTCAAGGTACCTTCGCAATCATCACGGTTGCGCTTATCTCAGGTGCTATTGCCGACCGCGCCAAGTTTGGTTCGTGGTTGGTATTTGGGGCCCTCTGGGCAATCGTTGTCTACTTCCCGGTAGCGGGTTGGATCTTCAATTTCACTGTCACAGATGGAAAAATTTCCGATGGTGGATGGCTGGTTTACAACGTTGGCGTCATGGATTTCGCTGGCGGAACAGTCGTAGAAATCGCTTCGGGGGCTTCGGCACTCGCCCTAGCACTCGTGGTTGGTAAGCGATTTGGTTTCACCAAAGGTATGCATGCTCCGCACAACGTACCGCTGACGCTAATTGGGGCAGCAATTCTTTGGTTTGGTTGGTTTGGTTTTAACGCTGGTTCAGAGCTAGCGGCAGATGGAATAGCGTCCCTTGCGTTCATCAATACCCTCGCAGCACCGGTTGGGGCAATGCTTAGCTGGGTAGCCTATGAGCAAATTGTGCACAAGAAACCTACTTCTGTTGGCGCGGCATCTGGCGCTGTTGCCGGGCTTGTTGCTATCACTCCGTCTTGCGCCTATCTCACGCCAATCTTCGCACTCCTTCTAGGTTTGATTGTTGGAGTTTCGTGTGCCCTTGCCGTTGAACTCAAATATGTTTTCGGTTTTGATGATTCGCTTGACGTTGTAGGTATTCACCTTGTTGGTGGCCTCATCGGAACCCTTTACATTGGTCTTTTTGGTACTGGTGTTGGTGCCGTCTTGGGCTTTGGTTTTGACCAGCTCGGAAAACAAGCCATCGGCGCTGCTGTCGTGTTGGTCTTTGCGTTCACTGCGTCATACGCAATTGGATGGTTGATTCAGAAGACCATTGGTTTCCGGGTGACGAGCACCGATGAAATTGCCGGTGTTGACAACGTTCTTCACGGTGAAACTGCCTACTCGGAAGCCGACCCACGTTGGTCATGGCGCGGCTAACAATGACCGCAGAAGTTTGCCAAGGGCAAAAATTTCGGTTAGAGTAGCCAAGTCTTGGAAACAAGACACGCGGATGTGGCTCAGTTGGTAGAGCACAACCTTGCCAAGGTTGGGGTCGCGAGTTCGAATCTCGTCATCCGCTCGCAATAGGGCGTAAGCCTCGCAAAAGCATGGTGGAGTGGCTGAGCGGCCCAAAGCAACAGCCTGCAAAGCTGTAAACCCACGGGTTCAAATCCCGTCTCCACCTCCAACGAATCCTCATTTTGGAATCGCGTTTGTTTGGTCGATTGGCGCAGCGGTAGCGCACTTCCTTGACATGGAAGGGGTCACTGGTTCGATCCCAGTATCGACCACCA
>JBEGTF010000004.1:0-60035 GCA_041179545.1 Actinomycetota bacterium
AGTTGTTCCGCCAGGAGCACCGCTGATTAGCTACGTTCGGGAAAGATAACCGCTGAAAGCATCTAAGCGGGAAGCTTGCTTCAAGATGAGAATTCCATGGCTTCGGCCGAGAGACTCGCAGCTAGATTACTGCGTTGATAGGCTGGATGTGGAAGTGGGGACTAAAGACCCATGGAGCTGACCAGTACTAATAAGTCGATTACTTGATAACTTTTTGCTTGCGTCCACTATGTGGTTCCCGAGGTATGGGAACCAAAAAATCACACTTCAATGTGTGCTTTCGAAACATAACTCAATAGTGTTTCGGCGGCCATAGCGGAGGGGAAACGCCTGGTTACATTCCGAACCCAGAAGCTAAGACCTCCTGCGCCGATGGTACTGACACCGCCGGACTTAATTTAACAAAATGGCCACCTTTCGAGGTGGCCATTTTGGTTTAACTTTCATTTGCTCGAGCATTTGCTGGTTTACAAGTCAGTATTCACAAGGCATTTGTAGAATGCTTACAGGAGATAAATATGCGTGAACGTGATTCAGGACAGGGTTCCGGCCGTGGTGGCCGCGATCGTCGACAAGACGCACCCGCTGGCCGCGGCGCACGACCAAATGCTGGCGGTTCACGACCTGCTTGGCAAGAGCGCGTAGCTCGACCAATCGACTATGACAAGCCAAAGAGCCCGATTATCCCTGATGAGATTACTGAAAAGGATCTTGAGCTTGGCATCCGTGTTCAACTGAAGACGCTGACCGCTGAAAATGCCGAAAAAGTTGCACGCCACTTGGCGATGGTTAGCATTCTGCACGATCAAGACCCGGAACTTGCTCACCAGCACGCCCTAGCGGCAGCTGAACGTGCTGGGCGAATTGGCATGGTTCGCGAAACCGTTGGTGTGACAGCCTACGGTGTTGGTGATTTTGCCTTGGCGCTTCGCGAATTACTTACTTACCGTCGCATATCGGGTTCAAATGATCAGGTTCCATTGATGGTTGACTGTGAACGTGGACTTGGTCGCCCAGAGCGTGGCTTGGAACTTGGCCGAGAGGTTGATCGCAGCAAGTTAGCTCCAGAGGTTCGAGTGAATTTGGCAATCGTCATGTCTGGCGCTCGTTTGGACCTAGGTCAAGACGAACTCGCGTTGGCCGAATTGCAGATTCCGGAGCTAAATCCTGAGAAGGTTTTCGATTATTCAGCACCACTTTTTCATGCATACGCCGAGACCTTAGAAGTTTTGAACCGAGCCGAAGAATCGAAGCGCTGGCGTAAGCTCGCTGAGCGCGCCGAGCAGGCTTACTCGGGTTACAAGTCACCAGAAGACGAAGTTTTTTCAGTACTGGAAGAAATTGAAATTCCAGAATTTGTAGAGAAGCCGGTAGAACGCGAAGCATGGAAGCGAGAACCACAAAATGACCGATAAGCCAGCCGAAGATAAGAAACCTGCTGAAGAGAATGCCGGTGCCGAGAAGAAGCGCCCATCGCTAGATGAAATCCGTAAGTCTCGCAACACCTTTGGTGGTAATGGCACTTTCGGCGGTAGCAAAATCGGTGGCGGAAACAGCCGCGGTAAAGGTGGCGGTCTAAGCCGACCAGGCGGAAGCGCGCGCGGTCGTTAGTGCGACCCAGCAAGTTTCCATCTGCTATCTGTCATTGAATCTGGTTGATAAAAATGTTTGGTAAGAGGAGCGCTACGGTTTGGGGAAAGTACGACACCGTACTTTGTGACCTCGATGGCGTGATCTATGAAGGAACCGACGCAATCGTTGATGCCGTTGAAACCATCAACAAATTTATTTCGCAGGAAATCCCGGTTGGTTTTGTGACCAATAATTCGTCGCGAAAGCCAGAAACAATTGCTGATCAGCTTGCCGGTTTTGGTATTCATACGGCACCTGAAAATGTGATTGGTTCGGCCAAGACCGGGGTGGACATTTTGGCCACCTTGATTCCGGCCGGATCCAAAGTTTTAGTAGTTGGCGGCGAGGGCTTGCGCTCACGCGTAGTTGAAGCTGGTTTTGAGCTGGCTAAAAATTCTGATGAAAAGCCGGCTGGCGTAATTCAGGGTTTTGATCCGAGCGTGGCCTGGACTGATTTGGCTGAAGCCTCATACTCGATTGCCAACGGCGCTAAGTGGGTTGCTACCAATCAGGACTGGACGATTCCTCGTGAAAAGGGGATCGCGCCGGGTAATGGCACTTTGGTTTCGGCAGTCCACACCGCGGTTGGGCAGTTGCCAATCGTTGCTGGTAAACCGGAGCCAGCCATTTTTAAAACCGCAGTGGAACACTTCGGAGCTAAGCAGGCAATCTTCATAGGTGACCGCATTGACACCGATATCCGCGGCGCTAATCGAGCGGGAATTTCATCGGTGTTGGTGATGACCGGCATAAGCACTCGCAAAGAGGTGCTGGGCGTGAAGAAAGAAGACCGCCCGGATTACATAATCGAGACCATGGCGGAGCTACTTGCCGATTATGACCAGCCTAAAAAGACCAAGCACGGGTACTCTTGCAAGGCTGCCGGAGTTGAGTTGCTTGGCAACAAAGTTTTGGTCACCCACGGTGACCCAGGGAGCATCGGTGCCTTGAGGGCAGCCTGTGCCGTGATTTACAACTCAGAAACTCCAATTTACGGGCTGGATGTAGAACCAGCTCTTTACGAATAGGCTGAAGTCATGTCTGAAGATCTAACCCAAGAGATAAAAGAAGAAGTAGCTCGAGTTTCAGCGCTGCCACTTGAAGAGCAGCCATCGGCGTTTGCGGCAATTCGTGATCAGCTGGAGCGCACGCTAAATTCAGACGAAGACAGTACTTCTTCAAACCAGAACTCTTCACGACAGGGCGAATAAGTGCGCATTGACGCAATTACGATTTTTCCGGACTACTTCAAAGCACTGGATCTTTCTCTTCTAGGTAAGGCTCGAGAGAAGAACTTGATTGATCTGAGAGTTCGCGATCTTCGTGACTTCACTTTCGATAAGCACAAGACAGTTGACGACAGCCCTTACGGCGGCGGTGCTGGAATGTTGATGAAACCTGAACCTTGGGGCTTGGCATTCGATGAAATCTTGCCTGCGGATGGAAATTGCACCGTAATTTTCACATCACCGGCGGGCGAGCAATTCAAGCAAGCTACCGCTCACGAATTGGCTGAGCTGGATCACATTGTTTTTGCCTGCGGGCGCTACGAGGGTATTGATCAAAGAGTTGTTGATTACGCTGAAACGAAAGCCAATGTTCGCCTAATTAGCCTTGGTGATTATGTTTTGAATGGTGGCGAAGTTGCCGCGCTGGCAATGATCGAGGCGATTGCTCGCTTGATTCCGGGGGTAATCGGAAACGCCGAAAGCTTGATCGAAGAATCACACTCCGATGGATTGCTCGAGTATCCGAGCTACACAAAGCCATCTTCTTGGCGAGGATTTGATGTACCCGAAGTCTTAACCAGCGGAAATCACGCGGCGATTGCGGCCTGGCGTCACGATCAACAGATTGAGCGCACAAAACGTGTTCGCCCAGATTTGCTTGCAGAATAATCGGTTAGAAGGCTAACTGCCCCATAAATACTGGGTTTCCGGCTCGATCGAGTTCTTCGAGGGTTGCCGACATCGGTGTTGGGAGGTAAACTGAACAGGTTATTCGCCTTAGATACTCTGCCGCAGGGGAGTTAGGCAAATGAATAACAACCATCAATTACTTACCCGTTGTTGACCTGCGCGCAGTAACAGAAGGCGATACAAAAATGCACATTCTTGACTCAGTTGACGCAGCGTCTCTTCGTTCAGATATTCCTGAGTTCCGCGTTGGTGACACCGTGAACGTTCACGTAAACATCATCGAAGGTAACCGCAGCCGTGTTCAGGTTTTCAAGGGAATCGTAATTCGTCGTTCAGGCGAATCAGTTCGTGAAACCTTCACCGTTCGCAAGATTTCATTCCAGGTTGGTGTTGAGCGTACATTCCCAGTTCACTCACCAGTAATCGAGAAGATCGAAGTTGTAACCCGCGGTGCAGTGCGCCGTGCGAAGCTTTACTTCCTACGCGATCTTCGCGGCAAGAAGGCAAAGATTCAGGAAAAGCGCGACAACGCTTAAATCTGGACCTCAATCCAGTTTTTAGCATCTAGCCTTAAGACATGACAGACCTCGGGCAGTTTTCCAGCCCAACTAGAAAAGCACCACGCCGCCGAAGCAAATGGCGCAGATTTAGAAAAAACATATTTGTTTCTTTCTTTATTGATCTGCTCGTTATTGCCGGAACTGCGTTGGTGCTTTCTCTTTTAATCAAGACTTTCTTGATTCGCTCTTTCTTCATTCCCTCTGGCTCAATGCTCGAAACCTTGCAAATAGACGACCGAATCATCGTGAACGAACTTGTCCCAGATGTCGTACCCCTTGAGCGTGGCGACGTAGTCGTGTTCAAGGATCCGGGAGGCTGGCTAGGTACAGTTGACGAAACCACAGTTGATCCGGTTACGGCAGCAACTGATTGGGTTCTTTCAGCCTTCGGAATTACCGCGCCTGACAGCAGCCAACATTTAGTGAAGCGAGTTATCGGTGTTGGTGGCGATCACGTAGTGTGTTGTGATTCGGATGGCAAGATCACCATAAATGGTGTCGCAATTACAGAGTCGTATCTTGCGGCAGACAAATTGCCGTCGACGACAAAATTTGATGTGACTGTGCCCGCGAATTCTTACTGGGTGCTGGGCGATAACCGTGATGGGTCTGCCGATTCAAGATTCCACACGGACCTGCCGAGCAAGGGATTTGTTTCTAAGGATGTCGTAGTGGGAAGAGCTTTTTTAGTCACTTGGCCCTTTAGTCACTTCACCTGGCTGGACAACTATCCAGATGTCTTCAAAAACGTACCCAAGCCTTAATCTCGAAAATGAATTGTGGGCAAAGGGCGCACGATTTGTAATTGGGATGGATGAGGTGGGTCGCGGAGCAATCGCCGGGCCTGTTGCTGTTGGCGTGGCTTTACTGGATAGAGAAGACTCAAGATCTAAAACAGCTTGGCCAGAGAAACTTTGCGATTCAAAGCTAATAAGCGAAAAAGTGCGAAATGCAATTGTGGGACCGGTGACCGAATGGGTTTCTGCATCCGCGGTGGGAATGGTCTCAGCTAAAGAAATAGACTCACGCGGAATCGTGGACGCTTTGGCCACTGCTGGGGCCGAAGCACTTTCAAGAGTGCTCGAGAATCAGAAGCTTCGGCAAGAAATCATTAGTGACGGTGCTGTGATTATTTTGGATGGTTCACACAATTGGTTAGGGCCTAAGGCAAGCGGAATCGAGGTCATGGTTCGCACAAAGGCTGACCGAGACTGCGTTTCAGTTGCCGCGGCGTCTGTGATTGCCAAGGTAGCCCGTGACAACCTGATGATTGAACTATCGGACAAATTTGCTGGATATGGCCTCTCTGGCCACAAGGGCTATGCCTCTGCTAGTCACATTGAGGCTGTTCGTAATCTGGGTCCCAGCAGTGAACACCGGGTTACTTGGTTGACCAAGATTTTGGCAGTGGACAACCCCTTGGATGCGGTGTCGAACAAGCCGATCGGCCAAGAGGAATAGACTTTCAGCAATGGAAGAGAACGAATTCGAGGACTACGACAGAGAAGCTGAGCTGGCTCTGTATCGCGAATACCGCGATGTCGTAGGCACCTTCAAGTACGTCATTGAAACGGAACGCCGCTTCTACCTGGCAAACGAAGTTGAATTACAGCGCGTTGATACAGTGAATGATTTTTATTTTGAACTCAACATGAAAGACGTCTGGGTTTGGGACATCTACCGCACAGATCGATTTGTGCAGAGCGTTCGGGTCTTGACCTTCAAGGATGTAAACGTTGAAGAACTTACCGGCGCGAGCTTCAATCTCCCTAAGGAATTCGCAGTAGGCGAGTAACCACTTTTCCACAGATTCTCTGTGGTGGCTTCTTTATGCAAACGTGTGGGCAATGCTTTGCCCATGACTCAAAAACAATTCATGGGCAAGTACGGCGAAGACCTCTCTGCCAAATACCTTCAAGACCGCGGATATCAAATCATTGAACGCAATTGGCGATGCAATTTAGGTGAAATCGATTTGATTGCAAAAGAGGGCAATCGAATTATTTTTGTTGAGGTGAAGACCCGAAACGGTTCTGGTTACGGCCACCCGTTCGAAGCAATTACCGCTTTGAAAGTGTCTCGCATGAGGAAGCTCGCTGCCCAGTGGTGTGCAGAGCATAAATCCGCCGGTTCTAAAGTGCGATTGGATGCCATAGCTGTTCTGATTCAAAATGGCAAAGTTGCGATTGAACACTTGAAGCAAGTCTTCTGATGGTCGCTAAACGCCTATTAGCAAAATCCTACGCAATCAGTCTGATGGGTTTGGCTGGCACAGTAGTCGAGGTTGAATCAGAAATCTCGAGTACCCTTCCGGGGTTTGTCTTGGTTGGTTTGCCGGATGCGTCGTTGAGTGAGTCTAAAGATAGGGTTCGTGCCGCAATTCAAAACAGCGGATTGAAAATGCCAGATCGGCGTGTGACCGTAAATCTTTCTCCCGCATCTGTCCGCAAGCAAGGTTCAAGTTATGACCTTGCCATTGCTGTGAGCTTGTTAGCGGCAAGTGGAACTCTAAGTTCCGCCTCCGTAGAAGGTTGTCTGCATCTAGGTGAGCTTGGTCTTGATGGGTCGGTTCGTAAAGTCGCAGGCATCCTTCCTTCGCTAATGGTTGCTAAAGATGCTGGAATTCATCGTGCTGTCGTACCCCAGGCAAACTTTGCTGAAGCAAAACTCGTATCAGGCTTGGACGTGATTGCAGTCGATAGTTTTCGAGAGGTCGCGAACCTGCACGGCGCAAATTTGATTCTTGAAGAAAACTTTTCGGCTACATCAAAGCAAGAGGCAGGCACTAAGACAAATTTAGATTCAACAAAAGATTTCTTGCAGCTCGATGTGTCCGACGTTCTTGGCCAAGAGGATGCAATCGACGCGCTTGTAGTGGCCGCTGCAGGTGGACATCACATCCTGATGATTGGGCCACCTGGAGCTGGAAAAACCATGATGGCCGAGAGGCTGCCCGGCTTGTTGCCTGACATGAATTTTGAGCAAGCGCTGGAAACAACGGCGGTTTTGTCAATTTCTGGTAATCGTGCAATCGCGAATGACTCGCTTGTCCTGCGACCTCCGTTTGAAGCTCCACACCACAGTGCTTCTGTTTCGTCGTTAGTGGGAGGCGGAATGGGCATACCTCGACCGGGCATCATTTCACTTGCCAATAACGGCGTTCTGTTTCTAGATGAAGCACCGGAATTTCAAAAGCCAGTGCTGGAAGCACTTCGACAACCTCTGGAATCCGGCGAAGTGGTGATAAACAGATCGGGTGGCTCTGCAAAATTTCCGGCGAAATTCCAGCTAGTTCTAGCTGCAAATCCCTGTCCCTGTGGAAACTCTTTTGGCACTGGAAGATCTTGTCGCTGTTCAGATCTACAAAAGAACAATTACATGTCCAAGCTTTCTGGGCCTTTGCTGGACCGCGTAGACATAAGACTCAGTATTTTTGCAGCCAGCCCCGCACAGCTAGCCCTCTCACGGGCTAAAACGCTATCCAAGATGGGCACAAACGTAACCTCAGCTGGTTTGCGAGAAGTCGTTACCGAAGCTCGATCACGCGCCTACTCGAGACTTCGTGAAACGCCCTGGATGCTAAACGCACAGGTACCAGGTGCCTATCTTCGAAAGTTCATGCCACTTCCAGCTGAGGTTGTTTCACGATTAGATAGCGCACTTGCAAAGGGCCGCATGAGCATGCGTGGCTATGACCGCTGCCTCAGGTTGGCTTGGTCGGTCGCTGATCTTGCTGGGCGAGATATTCCTAATGAACTTGATGTTTCCAAGGCAATCTTCCTGAGGGGTTCTGAAGACTTTGGGAGGCTGGGCAATGGCTGACTTAAGGATTTCGAAAAAAGAGTTGCTTTCTTTGCTGCCGGAAAGCGATGAAGATCAGGTACAGAATGTTTTTGCGTCCATTGCCTGGAGTGTTATTTGCGAACCGGGAGATGGTTTTGCAGGATTACTGGTTTCTGCTTTAGGTCCAGCTGCAGCCCTTGAATTGCAAATTCAAAGCAGTGATCCCTCACAGGTAAAATCGCGAGTCTTAGACGCGGGACTTTGCGCGACGGATTTAGATTCATTCGGCGTATTCGAAAAGGCGTTGATGAATTCTCGTGAGCGTTGGCAGCCAAGACTATCTTTGGATTTGGTTCGATCGGCGCTTTTTGGAATTCGTAAATTTCATGGTCACGTCATTACGCCAACGTCAGACTATTGGCCAGAACAACTCAGCGATTTGGGAAATCACGCACCGATGGCGCTCTGGGTTAGAGGTAGCCTCGATGCAGTGGCCGGGTTGGGTCAATCAATCGCAATCGTGGGTTCCAGGGTAGCTACAGCATATGGTGAACACGCCACCGACGCGATGATTAGCGCTTTGGTGCCAAAAGACATCCCGATTGTTTCTGGAGGGGCGTACGGAATTGATGGATGCGCACACCGATCAACTCTTGCCCTGAAAGGTCAGACGGTAGCTGTTATGGCTGGAGGTGTGGATAGGTTTTACCCAACTGGAAATTCCGATTTACTAAAGCGCGTTTCTCAAACCGGTGCAGTGGTTAGTGAACTACCACCGGGAACTACGCCAACGAAGTGGCGATTTCTTCAACGTAATCGGCTTATTGCCGCATTATCAAAAGCAACTTTGGTTGTAGAAGCAAACTGGCGTTCTGGAGCGTTGAATACGGTCTCGCACGCGGAGCGCCTTGGCAGAGACATCTACGCCATACCTGGACCAATCACTTCACCAAAATCTGCCGGAGTTAACAAACTTGTGGCCGATGGAAGAGCGCAGTTGGTGGTTGATGCGGCCGATCTTCTTGATCGGCTGGGAGTTCAAACTCGACAAGTTTCAAAGACTGAGCTGGCCGGTTTAGGTGCAATTGAATTGCGTGTTTTGGATGCGATTGGATTCAATGCTCTTGAAATCAATGAGGTGTGTGCTGCGGGTGGGTTGACTCGTGACGAAGCCCGTTTTGGGTTGGCAAATTTAGAGCTAGACGGATTAATACTGAGGCGTGACAACACTTGGATGCGAAGCCAAACTACAGTTTGATGTGTGAGCACTAGTTTTAGGAAAGCGATTTTAGGTTTCGAGGCCTATCTCGATGCTGGTCGCGGCTACTCCGAAAATACGGTCAAGGCATATCTCATTGACGTGCAAGATCTTGCCGATTTTCTAGAGAAAAAGAACATCGAAAATGTTGAAAACTTGAATCTTGAACACCTGCGCGATTGGTTGTGGCAGGCAACCCAACAGGGGCTAACAAAAGCCACAATCGCTCGAAAGAGCGCCGCCATAAGATCCTTCACCGCTTGGGCCCTAAAAAATGGACTTTCTGGATCTGATCCGGGGCTCAGGCTCAGGTCTCCAAAAGCAAGCCGAACACTGCCCAAGGTAGTTTCTCGCGAGAGTTTGTCGATGGTTTTTAAATCTTTGACTGAACGTGCAACCGAGGATAATCCTCAAGGAATCCGTGACCTTGTAGCTGTTGAACTTCTTTATGCCAGTGGCGCCCGTGTCAGCGAACTTGTTGGGCTTGATCTAGAAAGTATCGACTACAGCAGAAACATCATGCGAGTTATGGGTAAAGGCGCAAAGCAGCGCATGGTCCCTTTTGGCCAGCCGGCCCGGGATGCACTAGATCTGTGGATTCGAATCGCACGACCAATGTTGGCAAACGAAAAAAGCGGGCAGGCGTTGCTTCTGAATTCGCGTGGACAGCGCATCGGTGTTCGCCAGGTCTACAGCTTGGTTGCGAATCTTTTAGAGGTAACTCCAACCGGCGCGGCTGGCCCGCACTCGCTTAGGCATAGTGCCGCAACACATCTTTTGGACGGCGGGGCAGACTTACGCGCCGTACAAGAACTTCTTGGGCACGCAAGTTTGGGCACCACGCAGATTTACACTCACGTTTCTATAGAACGCCTTCGGGACGGTTATAAAAACGCTCATCCGCGAGCCTAGGTAGTAATCGGCTGGGATTTAATCCACCTATAAACAGCAGCGGAGAGAGGTATTCGCTTCCTCCCTTTGTTCTGACGGGGCTGCGCAGGGAAAAGTGCAAGCAGGCCGCTTTGGGGCAGTGTCCCTGATAAGTCGGCAGGGCCGGGCACACCACGGCAATTTCTTGCCCTGCGAATACAGGCTCCCCGATAGATAGATCTGTGCATGCAGGTTCAAATTCGGTGAGGTATCCGCCTTCATGCTTCAGCGACAGCACCGGACGCTGGGCCACCGTGCCTGCAAACCACACTTTTCCATCGGCTGGGGCAAGTATCGGTTGGTCAACGGTCACGAGGTAATCCACGCCCCGGTGACCAGCGGAGTAGTCGCTATTTGGCTGACGGTACTGGTTCACCAGGCGAACAGGGGGCTCCAATGGTGGATTCCAGTTGCCAAGAGGAAGCGATGAATTAGCCGCTGCCGCAGCCTGCAGGCAAATTAACAGGCTCAAAGAAATCAGGCTCGCCAAGGTCAAGTTCTTTAGTTGTTTATGCATGTTCAATGGTTGTACCTAAGGCCTGCCGCCCAGTTAAACCTTGGGAAAACGGTGGATAACCCTGGATTTCCGCTGCTAGACTGTCACTTAGCGGCAAGCTCGCGAAATCCCCAATTTGAGGCCTTCAAAAGCATGTCGACTTCGCGTGTCGAATCAGATTTACCTTTCACTCAGTCCAAAGAAATTTGGCGAAAGGGATCCGGCACCAGGTGTGTCAATCAACCGATTGAAACAGTAAAACTGAGTGGCGCCTTGGCGCGCCAAAAAAGGAGACACTGCTCATGGCAGTAGTAACAATCCGCCAGCTGCTAGACAGCGGCGTGCACTTCGGGCACCAGACCCGTCGTTGGAACCCATCTACATCATTGACCTACAGCAGTCACTTGCTTTGATCGACAAAGCTTACGACTTCGTTAAGGAAACCGTTGCTCACGGTGGCAGCATTCTTTTTGTTGGTACCAAGAAGCAGGCTCAGGAGTCAATCGCGACCGAAGCGCTACGAGTTGGTCAGCCTTACATTAACCAGCGCTGGTTGGGTGGTCTCTTGACCAACTTCCAGACCATTCAAAAGCGTCTTTCACGCCTGAAGGAACTTGAAGTAATGGACTTCACCGGAAAGACCAAGACTGGTCTAACTAAGAAGGAACTTCTTATTCTTCGTCGCGAAAAGGACAAGCTAGAGAAGGCTCTAGGCGGTATCCGCAATATCACCAAGACTCCATCTGCGATTTGGGTTGTTGACACCAACAAGGAGCACCTAGCAATCACCGAAGCTAAGAAGCTTGGTATCCCGGTTATCGGAATCTTGGACACAAACTGTGACCCTGATGAAGTAACTATCGGTATTCCTGGAAATGATGACGCAATTCGCTCAGTTCAGTTGCTAACTCGCGTAATTGCTGACGCAGTTGCAGAAGGTCTAATTGCTCGTCACTCGAAGCCAGAGGCAGCAGCAGAGCCTCTTGCTGAATGGGAGCGCGAGCTTCTAGAGCAGGGCAATGCCGCTGCAGAAGCAAGTGCCGCAGCTGAAACAACCCCAGCAGCAGAAGCTGCAGTAGAGGAAGCAAAGTAAACATGGCAAACTACACAGCCCAAGATGTAAAGGCTCTGCGCGAGCGCAGTGGCGCCGGAATGATGGACTGCAAGTCAGCTCTTGATGAGGCAGACGGCAACCTAGACAAGGCGATGGAAGTTCTTCGCCTTAAGGGACTAAAGGGTGTTACCAAGCGTGAGGGTCGTACAACCAGCAATGGTTTGATCGTTGCTCGCGTAAACGGTGGCACCGGTTACCTAGTTGAACTTGCTTGCGAGACTGACTTCGTTGCGAAAGCCGCAAAGTTCATTGAGCTTGCTGACAAGGTTGCTGACGCAATTGCTGCGGCCGGCGCGACTGACCTAGATTCAGCTTTAGCAGCCGACCTCGGTGGCAAGAGTGTTCAAGACGCAATCAACGACGAAGCCGCAATCATGGGCGAGAAGGTTGAGCTTCGCAAGGTTGGATCTCTAAAGGATGCAGCGGTTGACGCTTACATGCACCGCACTAGCAAGGACCTACCGCCACAGGTTGGTGTTTTGGTCGCTTACTCAGGTTCGGATTCTGACACTGCTCACGATGTTGCCGTTCACATCGCAGCATTCTCTCCAAGCGTTCTAAAGCGTGAAGATGTAGATGCAGATGTAGTTGCAACTGAGCGCCGTATTGCAGAAGAGACAGCACGCAACGAAGGTAAGCCTGAGGCTGCACTTTCAAAGATCGTTGAAGGTCGCGTAACCGGATTCTTCAAAGAAAACGTGCTTCTTGAGCAGGACTTCGCAAAGGACACCAAGCAGACTGTTTCTAAGGTGCTTGAGAATGCAGGCGTTACTGTTTCAGGTTTCCTACGCTTCCGCGTAGGCGCCTAAACCCAAATTTGAAAAGGCTCGGCCGTTTTCGGCCGGGCCTTTTTTACTGCCACGCCTAGGATAGAAGCAGTATCCAGGGACTATTCAGGAGGATTCCAGTGCCACAGAAAAAGCGCCGTGTATTGCTAAAGCTTTCGGGTGAGGCTTTTGGTGGTGGCACACTCGGTGTCAACCCTGACATCGTTGCTGAAATGGCAAAGGAAATTGCAGAAGGGGCAAAGCACGCGGAGGTAGCCATCGTAGTTGGTGGCGGAAACTTCTTTAGAGGTGCTGAACTTTCGCAACGCGGTATGGAGAGATCACGTGCCGACTACATGGGTATGTTGGGAACCGTTATGAACGCCCTTGCTCTCCAGGACTTTCTTGAGCAGGCCGGCGTAGATGTGCGAGTCCAGTCAGCTATCACAATGTCTCAGGTGACAGAGACTTATATTCCACTTCGAGCGATACGCCACCTTGAAAAAGGCCGAGTTGTAATTTTTGGTGCAGGTGCCGGTCTGCCTTATTTCTCCACCGATACCGTTTCTGCACAGCGCGCTTTGGAAATTAAGGCTGACGAAGTACTTGTTGCCAAGAATGGCGTCGACGGCGTGTATACAGCGGACCCAAAGAAAGATCCAAAGGCAACCAAGTTGGAAACCATTACGTACCAAGACGCACTGATTCAAGGACTAAAAGTTGTTGACTCGACCGCCTTCAGCCTCTGCATGGATAACAAGATGCCGATGCGTGTGTTTGGTATGCAGGGCAAGGGCAACATTACGGATGCCATCAAGGGTAAAAAAATCGGTACTTTCGTAACCGCTTAAAGTTTTAGTAAACAGGAGAACAAATGATTTCAGGAATTATTGCGACCGCAGGCGAGAAGATGGCCAAAGCTGTTGAGTCTGCGAAGGAAGATTTCGCTGGCGTTCGCACCGGTCGTGCGAATCCACAGATCTTTCAGAAGGTGATGGTTGACTACTACGGCACACCAACACCGCTTGGTCAATTAGGTCAGCTCGCAAACCCAGAGGCTAGAACAATCGTGATCACTCCTTATGACAAGGGTGCTCTAAAGGCAATTGAAGCCGCGCTTCGTGAGATGCCAAACCTGGATGCAAACCCGCAGAATGATGGAAACCTGATCCGCGTTACTTTGCCGGACCTCACTGAAGAGCGCCGCAGAGAGTACGTAAAGCTTGTGAAAGCAAAAGCCGAAGATCACCGCATCGTGGTTCGCAATCTGCGTCGCAAAGGAAACGATGACCTCGCTGTCTTGAAGAAAGATGGCGATGCCGGAGATGACGATATCGCCCGTGCCGAAAAAGAACTAGATGCGCTTACTAAGACTCACGTAGATGCTATTGATGACGCACTAAAGCGTAAAGAAGCAGAACTTCTAGAGGTTTAATTGTCTATTCCAGCAACCGGCGGCCGCAGCCTCTCGAAGTCTGTTGCCGTTGGACTTTTTCTAGGCGCTTTATTTCTTCTTTCAGTTTTGATTTACAAAGAATTATTTGTCGTGCTTGCAGCTGCCGCAGCGGGCGCGGGCGCCTGGGAGCTTTCGTCGGCACTTCGACTTAAGGGCTGGTACGTACCACGAGTTCCAGCCGTGGTTGGCTCTGTTTTGATTATGCCTGCCGCCTTCTACGGCGGTGCTGAACTTCAATGGCTCGTATCTCTGGGCATAGTTGCCGCGCTAATTTTATGGCGCACGGTTCATCTGCTTTGGGAAGCTCGCGAAGCGCCCCGACAGGCAATAGCCCACAATCTTCGCGACTATGCTGCCTCGGCATTTGTAGTGATTTACCTGCCGCTGATGACCAGTTTCACAATGTTGCTTTTGCGCAGACCCGATGGCGCTGCGTGGGTCATTACATTCGTGGTGACCGTGGCCATGATTGATACCTCCGGGTACCTTGTTGGGCGAAAACTTGGGAAGCATAAATTAGCCCCGGGGGTAAGCCCAAAGAAAACTTGGGAGGGATTGGTTGCGTCAATTTCTGCTGGTGTAGTTACCGCCGTACTTCTGACGCAAATTTTTTGGGGCTTTGATTGGTGGATCGGTCTAATTTTGGCCGCTGTCCTATTGCTTGCCGCCGTTTTTGGTGATCTAGCGGAATCACTTATTAAGCGTGACTTGGGAGTTAAGGATATGAGCAGTTTGCTGCCGGGGCACGGCGGCATTATGGACAGATTGGATTCAATTTTGCCATCCGCTCTGATCACGTACCTTTTCGCGCAGTTCTTTCTTCCGCTTTAGACTTACAACGTGAACTATTCCTTCTCCTTCGCCGCGGCTGACAAGCCAGGATATGAAACGTCGCAGGTAGACGCATTCATAGCTAAAGCAAGAACCCAATACTCAGACGCGACTCTGGAGTTGGTGACTTCCAATCAGCTTAGAAACACTGAATTTGATTTGGTTCACGGCGGATACGACATCATCGCGGTTGATACCGCCATGGACAGGCTTGAAGATGCTTTCGCAGCTCGTGAGATTTCCAGACAGAAGCAATCCAGGGGAGAGCACGCTGTTGAGGATCGATTATCCCGAATTGTTGAAATTGTATCTGGCAGGCTAGTGCGCCCAAAGAGGAAGAAATTTTCTAATGTGGGTTATCTATTGCGTGGTTATGACCGCAAGCAGGTGGACCAACTTTGCAACCAGGTTTCGGTTCACCTAGCATCCGGCACACCTTTACAGCTAAATGTTGTTCGCAGGGCTATCTTCAAAGCAAAACGAGGTGGCTACGTGGAAAGTCAGGTTGATGCCTTCATCGACCGTGTAGTTGAAATTCTGCAGATTGAGAAAAACCGTTAGCCATCACAAATCCGCACTTACTTTAGCTTTTGTGGGTGCTTCCATGATTCTGAGCGGGGTAGTTCCTGCGAGTGCAGCCTCTGGCCAAAATGCCTTAGCAGCCGTTGAACAATTGCAAGTAAAGGGAAAGGCTCCAAAAACCGGATATGAGAGAAGCCTTTTCAGTGATGGTTGGGGAGAATATGGTTCCTGTGATGTTCGAAACTATATTCTGAAGCGCGACATGAAATCCGTGAAGCTAAGAGATTCGTGCAAAGTGGACACCGGAGTCTTGCTTGATCCGTATACCGGTAAAACTATCCGCTTCAAATACGGTGTTGGAACCTCAAGTGCTGTGCAAATAGACCACGTCGTTGCACTAAGCGATGCCTGGCAAAAAGGTGCTCAAAAAATTGGTTCCGCTAAAAGGTATGCGTTTTATAACGACCCATTGAACCTTTTGGCCGTAGACGGCCCAACAAATGCAAGTAAAGGAGACAGCGACGCATCGGCTTGGTTGCCTCCAAATAAGGCTTATCGGTGTGCCTACGTTGCCCGCCAGGTGGCTGTGAAGCTTAAGTACAAACTTTGGGTTACCGAAGCAGAAAAATCAGCAATAAAGCGAGTATTAACCGCTTGCCCAACCGAAAAGCTGCCTTCTCGCTAGCTATGGCGCATAAAACTACCCCAAGGTAAACTGGAGTTTTGCGGGTGAATTAGTGCCCGATACGAAGGGCAGTAAATGGGCAGGTACGAGGCTGAAAGAACCACTCTTTCGCACCGTCTAGCCGGTGGTATCGATCAGGCGCTGGCCAAAACCCCATTCAGCAGGCCGGCCCTTCCAAAACTCAAGCGTCACGCAACTAGGCCGGTTTGGGGCTTCCTTTTTTCTGTCGGCTTCTTGCTGGTTAGCATCGTTGATCCATATTCTGGAACCATGGCCAGCGCTAGCACGATGCAGGTTTACGATTACGAGTCAGGTTCCCCTGAGCAAACCTACGGGTATGCCAGCACACAGAAGATTTCTTATTCTCGAGGGGGATTTAACATCGTCACAGGCGACGATGCTGCGGCAATGTTCGTTGAAGCTGCGGGTGCTCCTGAGTCCGGAACTGCCAAGGCCTACGCTTTGGATCTTTTGACTTCCATGAAATATGGAGATGATCAGTACTCATGCCTGGTCAAACTCTGGGAGCGCGAATCGAATTGGCGTCACACCGCTCGAAACAAATCATCGGGCGCGTACGGAATCCCTCAATCTCTGCCGGCTACAAAGATGGCAACCGAGGGGCCCGATTATTTAACCAATCCTGAAACTCAGATTCGCTGGGGGGTTAAGTACATTAAGGGGCGCTACGGCTCGCCTTGCGGCGCATTGGCACACTCAGACAAACTTGGCTGGTACTAGTGCCACGCAATAACCGCCCAAAGAGATCTAGAAGCAAAGATGCGCCAGAGGAATTAGATTTTTCCCTCCTACGTATGGGGATTCGAAGAACTGAAATCAAGCGCGGGGTTGAATACACAACTCAAACCAGCATCGGTGCTAACGCCGATGACGATAAATCATGGGTTTGCCCTCATTGTCATCTACAAATTTCCAAGGGTCTGAGCCACGTCGTGGCGTGGGATACAGTGCGTGGAGTCGAAACCCGCAGACACTTTCATAACGCTTGTTGGAGATCATTTCAGGGGCAGTTGCTGTGAGTGAAGTAATTCAAATTCGTTCGAGTGTGGAACTTCCAGTTCACAGGGAACCAATTGTGCTCACTACAGAAGATGGACTTGAACTAATCGGGGAGCTAGCAACACCAGTTGGCAAAGCCCCAGTTGCGACTCTAATTACGTTGCATCCTTTGCCAACTCATGGCGGATTTATGGATTCGCACATCCTAAGAAAGGCTTCCAACCGCCTTCCAGAACTTGCTGACATCGCTGTGCTTAGGTTCAATACTCGAGGCACAGAATCCCCGCACGGCAAAAGTCAGGGTTCGTTTGGGGACGGTGTCACCGAACAGCACGATGTGGAGGCTGCAATTGCCTTCGCGCAAGCTCGAAACCTGCCCAATCTTTGGTTAGTTGGCTGGTCATTTGGAACTGAGCTTGCACTCAAGCACGGTCACGACAAGGAAATTATTGGAGCGATCCTGCTTTCGCCCCCGCTTCATCGAGCAACCGAATCAGACTTGGACATGTGGATGGGCAATGCCCGAAAATTAATTGCTCTGATTCCCGAGTTAGATGACTACCTGCAGCCTGAAGAAGCGCAGCAAAGATTTGCGAAAATTTCGCACATGGAAGTTATCGGTGTTGAAGGCGCAAAGCACCTATGGGTGGGCGAGAACGCAACTAAGCGTGTGCTGGATGAAATAGTGAGGCAAGTGAACCCTGAGTGCTATCCGTTGCCAGATAGTTGGACGCCAAAAAACTAGCGCTGTTCTTGGTATGGAACCAGGACCTGTCGAATAATCAGGATTATCGATGCTGCGATTGGAATAGCGACCAAAGCGCCCAGCACACCAAGCAGTGCACCTCCGGCCAGTGCTGCCACAACAACAACTGCACCAGGAACCTCAACTGCGCGGCTCATGATCCTTGGGGTTATAACGTATGCCTCAATCTGCATGTAGATCACATAGACAACTGCAACAATTAGTGCGGTCGTAGGGGACACACTCAAGGCTACGAGCGAGGCAATTATTGCCGAAGTGACAGAGCCAACCAGAGGTATTAGAGCCAGCAAGAATGCGATAAAAGAAATTACCAATGCGTAAGGAACGCCGGTAACGGTTAGCAGAATGAAGACAAGTACAGATTGAATAATCCCGATGGTCACCTGACTCATCACGTATCGCCCTACCGAACTCGCAATTTGTTCGGCAATATCAGAAAATTTATCGCGCTTTGAAGCGGCCACTAGTCCGTAAAGCCAGCGTTTGAAGCTTTCCATCGAGGCCATGAAGTAAAGGCTCAAAATGATTACGATTAGCGCCCCAAAGAAACCATTAAAGATTGAGAGTCCTACTTGGACCACGCCACCGAGCATTTTTGGCCAATTACTTGAATCGCCGAGGTAAGCGCCAGCATTGCTAAGCGCGTCAGCAATTGCTCCACCTAGTTGTGAATCAAGGTTCACAATGAATGGAATCTGGTTCACACCAGACAGAAACGCGGGAGCAGTCTTGACGAAGTTTGCGGTTTGAGCAGCGAGAGTCGGAAATACTGCAGCTACCAAAAATCCGATGACCACCAGGAGCGAAACCATGACAATCAAAATGGAGTAACGGCGCTTGACGCCTAGGCTAGAAATTTTGGTTACCAGCGGTTCCAGGCCAAGGGAAATAAAAATAGAGGCAGCAACATAGGTGATGATGTTTGCCAGTGTCGTAATTGCGCCACCGATTACCAGAGCCGTTAGAACTCCGAGTCCGCCAAGCAGACCGATTTGGAATGAGTTCGTGATTTTGGTGTTCCCTTGCATAGCTACTAACCTATCGGCTTATCTCTACGCGTTTGGGTTTGAATTGCCGCCGGCACTTTGAAGGACGTTGCGCAGATTTCTGAGATACACCTCAACCGAATCCCGTTCTGCCTTGATTCGATCAAGTTCAGACTTGGCTTGGGTCACTTGAATCTCCAGATCTTGACCTGACTTAACCAAAACCGTGCGTGCCTCTGCTTCTGCGGCGGCGATAATGGCATCGGATTTCTTTCGCGCAGCATCCGTGGTTTGTTGGTTAATTGAAATCGCTGCCGCTTCAAGGGTTTCAGCTTCAAGGCGAGCTGCGTTTGCCCTGGTCAAGGCCGAAGAAAGCTGAGCGTTGGCATCGTCTAGATACCGTTGAGTAGCTGCGACGGCTTCCTGGTGTTTACGCAGGTATTCCGCCTCGGCCTCTTGGCGGCGAGCAGTAAGTTCAAGTTCAAGGTCAATTCTGGCCTGCTCGGTAAGCAGCGAATTTGCCTGATCAAAATCAAGACTCCGTGAGTTTTCACGGAAGGCTAGAAGCTTGCGCTCGGCCAAATCGCGCTCGACCGCAGCTTTTTGAGCTTCGATTTCACGTTTTGCGGTCGCTTTCATGCGAGCGACTTCTGTAGAGATAGCACCACGGATGGAGCCAGCCTCGCGGATTGATTCCTCCTTTACG
Source organism: Actinomycetota bacterium (assembly GCA_041179545.1). Taxonomy (GTDB): domain Bacteria; phylum Actinomycetota; class Actinomycetes; order Actinomycetales; family Microbacteriaceae; genus Rhodoluna. The sequence continues at coordinate 19,432 of JBEGTF010000004.1, forward strand.
CGGGTAGCCTCTGAGCGGGCTTGCGAAAGCATATCGTCGTAATCGCTTCTGGCAGCGACCAGAATTCGGTCGGAACGGCGCTGAGCTTCTGCAACCAGAGAGTCGTAGTATCCCTTAGCTTCGCCTCTAAGGTTGTCGATCTCTTCGTGAAGGGCCCGCTTTTGCTTCTCAATTTCCCGATTGGCATCCTGAATAAGGTTCTGGGCCTGGTCCTCTGCGGTGCTTAGGATTAGGGCAGCACGGGCGCCTACGCCCGAATAGGTGGGGTCTGCGGCCTCAGAAAGCGATGCCTTGGCCTCTTCTAAGGCCTTAGTGGCATCCTTTAGCTCTTGAGCTAGCTGGGCATTTTGGGCCGAAAGCTGCATCAGCTCCTTGCGTAGGTCCAAAATGGCGTCATCGACCGGGCCACGCTCGTAGCCACGCATGACTACGGGGAATTGGGTCTCTTCGCCAGACAAAAGGTGGGCTCCTAGGCACTTGGTTAGAATAGTGAGGGCAATCCTGCCCGTGCCAAGTTTACCCTGATTGGATATCGCATGCGCTTCCTGATTGCTGCCGCGCTATTCGTCATATCTGTCTTGATGTTGCTTTTTGGGCTTGCAGAGCGCACTATCTGGGCGCCGCCGGCAAATTTTTCCGAATCAGTCGAAATCAAAAGTTCCAAGCCACTTGCCCTCATTCCAGCTAAAACTTTGGCGAAACATCCGGGAAACCCCTACATTCAGGTGGAGGGGGCCAAACCGGTTTTTATTGCTTCCGGACGTGAATCTGACATTCGCGCATGGATTGGGGTTTCAGAATTTGAGACCATCGAATTCAATGAAAAAGGAACCAAGCTGGAGGCAAAAGCAACGCTTGGTGCGAAAAATATAGAAAACCCCATGGGTGCGGATCTATGGCGAACCGAAATCCAATCAAACTCTTTCGCTGCACTTCAGATTGGAAGAGCTGAAGAGGGCGCCGCGCTGGTTGCTAGCGACGGTGTGAAGCCGGTTCCTTCAACCATTAGCGTGCTGTGGCCCATTGCCCACGACTTAACTCGATCAAACATTTTCTTGATCGCTGGTTCGGTCGCACTGATTGGCGCTTTTATTATGAATTACATCGCCTATCGCCACATGCGCAAATCGCGAGGACCTCGCAGGCGAACCCCAGCTCCACCTAAGCCACCGCGCTACAAAGTGAAGCGAAACAAAGCCAACGCTCCGGTTCGCGGTCGCAGATCAGCGCGACGCGCATTTATTGCAATTCCTTTGTCAATGACGCTGCTGGCTTTGGGAACCGGATGTGCCTCGGATGTAAAACCATCGCCGAGCCCGACTCCTTCTATAAGTGCAATCGATGTTCCGCCGGTTGCACTAACTGCCACTCAGGTTGACCGAATCCTTTTGGATGTTGAAAAGATTGCAGCCGACGCCGACTTAGTTTCAGATAAGAAAATTCTTGCTTCTAGGTTTACTGGTCCCGCATTGGCCCAGCGAACCGCAAACTATATTCTGAGAACTCGAGACGCAAGCGTCGCGAAGTTGCCCAAAATTGTTTCTAAGCCGATTACATTCAGCCTTCCGGCTGCAACCGATGCCTGGCCACGAACGCTCATGGTGGTAACTGATGAAGCCGGAGATGAAGCCCTTCCGCAGATGCTGGTTTTTGAACAGGCAACACCAAGAAGCAACTACATGCTTTGGTACAACATTCGCTTAATGCCCGGCGCCAAGATTCCTGAAGTGCCATCAAGCGAGAGCGGGGCCATTCCGGTGGATGTGAAGTCGCTCTACTTGAAACTTGCTCCTGAAGATATTGCTTCTGCCTATGGAGATGTGCTGAACCGTGGCGCTTCAAGCTTGAGCTATGGCCTTTTTGATCTGGCTAAAGACGAGTTTTATAAACAGGTGTCTGAAAGCCAGAAGAGTCAGGTGGCAAACCTGAAAACTGGAACCATCAAATTCACGCACACCTTGGGCAACAAGAATGTGATTTCGCTTTCAACCACCAAAGCTGGGGCACTGGTTGCGGTTTATATGACAGACACTTACGTCATCAAGCCAAAGAAGCGCGGTTCTGCGGTAGCCGTTTCTGGCCAAGAAAAGGTGCTTCTAGGTGCTGATGGTTCGACCCGCGGTGTTCGGAGTATCTACGGCGACATGATGTTGTTCTACGTTCCAGCACTGAGCGACTCAGCGGGCATCAGGCTTTTGGGTGTTACCCAGGGCTTGGTAAGTGTCAGGAGCCTATAACCGTGTCTGATTTTTTGTCGAGGGCGAGTCTTGCCGGAGCCGTGGATTTATCTGGATTCAAGAAATCGGACCCAGTTACCAAGGCGGCAGGTTTGAACGCCGGACAAGACAGCAATGGCCAGCTGGGCGTAGCTCAAGGTAGTACCGTAAAAGTTCCAGATGTGGTTGCGCTTGGCACAGAAACCAATCTGAAGAGTTTCGTAAACATCTCGGCGAGCGTTCCGGTTTTGATTGACTTTTTTGCAAGCGACCTTGAGCAAAGCGTGCTGCTTAGCGAAAAGCTTGAGCGGTTAGTTAGGAAAGCTTCAGGAAAGATCCTGCTGCTCAAAGTTGATAGTCAACTTTCGCTTTCTATTGCCCAGGCATTTGGTGTCAAAGAAGTGCCAAGTGTTGTTGCCGTGATCAAGGGCCAGCCAATTCCGCTTTTCGAGGGAGACCAAACCGAAGAGACAATTGCTGCCGTGCTAGATCGATTGCAGCAGGTTGCGGCAGAGAACGGCGTTGCTGGATTACTTGAGGTTTCGGGGGAGTTTGACGAGGCTTCTATTCAAGATATGCCACCGAAGCACAAAGCAGCCTATGACGCCATTGATGCAGGAAACTACGCAGAGGCAGTAGCTCAGTACGAGGCTGCTCTTCGCGAAAGCCCAGCCGATGCGATGGCAACCGCAGGTCTAGCGCAGGCCAAGCTGCTTTTACGCACTCACGAAATTGACTTCGAGGCGGTTCTCGCTTCTGCGCCAACAGATTTGGAAACCTGCTTACTAAAGGCCGATGCCTGTGTTGCAGTGGGTCACGCTGGCGAGGGTTACCAGACAATCCTCACTAGGTTTGCAGTCGCCGATAAAGATGAACGTGAGAAACTTCGCAAACATCTACTTGAGCTATTTGCTGTTTCGCCTCCTGATGCACCAGAGCTTGCCGCTGCGCGTCGTTCGCTAGCTGCGTTACTTTACTGATGCGAGCCGGTCAGTTTACTGAGCTGGCTTAAACCAAACTGCGCCAAGCGGTGGTACTGAGATTATTGCTGAGTGAGGCTGACCGTGGGTTCCATCTTGGTTCGCGTTTATTGCCCCAAAGTTACCCACACCTGAGCCACCGAACTCAATCGCATCGGTGTTCAGTATTTCAGTCCACGCACCTGATTTGGGCAGGCCAAGCCTGAAATCATGATGTGGGTGTCCTGCAAAATTAATCACAACCGCGATTGGAGTACCTGAATCGTCATATCTCAGGAACGTGAGCAAATTGCCATCTGCGTTACCGCCATCAATCCAAACAAATCCGCGGTGGTCATGATCAAGCTGCCACATCGCAGGATTTTCAACATAAATTTTGTTCATTGCTGCTACAAGGGATTGCAGGCCTCTATGGCTTGGCTGATCCAGAATCCACCACTCCAGGCCACGTTCTTGAGACCATTCAGATTGCTGGCCAAATTCCGAACCCATAAATAGTAGCTGCTTGCCAGGGTGAGCCCACATAAACGCTAGGTAGGCGCGAACATTTGCCAGTTGCTGCCATCGATCGCCAGGCATTTTTGCCAGCAGCGATCCCTTCCCGTGCACTACTTCATCGTGGCTTATCGGCAAGATGAATTTCTCGTCGTAGGCGTAAAGCATCGAGAAAGTTAATTCACCGTGGTGATACTTGCGGTACGCAGGATCTTTTTCAATGTACTGAAGAGTGTCGTTCATCCAGCCCATGTTCCATTTGAAACCAAAGCCCAGCCCGCCGCCGTCTGTGGGTGCGCTAACGCCTCCCCAGCTAGTTGATTCTTCTGCAATCATCATGATGCCTGGGTTTCGGCGATAAGCAGTTGCGTTGACCTCCTGCATGAAGGCGATTGCGTCTAGATTTTCTCTGCCTCCGAACTGGTTGGGTAGCCAGTCATCACCTTCGCGCGAGTAATCGAGGTAGAGCATCGAAGCCACCGCATCAACGCGCAGTCCATCGACGTGGAACTCTTCTAGCCAATAAAGTGCATTGGCAACTAAGAAGTTCTTAACCTCGTTGCGGCCAAAGTCAAAAATGTAAGTGCCCCAGTCTGGGTGCTCACCGCGTCTTGGATCTACGTGTTCATAGAGAGCTTGGCCGTCGAAACGTCCGAGGGCCCATTCATCCTTCGGAAAGTGCGCTGGAACCCAGTCCACAATTACACCGATGTTTTCTGCGTGCAATCTGTCAATCAAGTACTTTAGGTCATCCATTGAGCCAAACCTGGAGGTAGGCGCATAGTATCCAGTTACCTGGTAGCCCCAGGATGGCGCGTAGGGATGTTCAGCAAGCGGCATGAACTCCACGTGGGTGAATCCCATTTCTTTCACGTATGGAATTAGTTCATCCGCAAGAGAACGATAGTCAAGACCAAGTTTCCAGGAACCGGCATGCAGTTCGTAGATCGACATCGGTGATTTCAGCGCGTCTCGCTTGCTGCGCTCACTCAACCAAGCAGAGTCTTTCCACTCATAGGTGGATTCGGTGACAATAGACGCGGTGGCCGGTGGTATCTCGGTCGCACGGGCGAGAGGGTCAATCTTTGTAATCCAAGTTCCGGCCTTGGTCAAAATTTCATATTTATATTTGGTGCCAGCGCCAATTCCAGGAATGAAAAGCTCCCAAACTCCTGAGCCTCCCATCACGCGCATTGCGTGGGATGTGCCGTTCCAGTGATTGAAGTCACCAACCACCCTGACCGCGTCTGCGTTCGGTGCCCAAACGGCAAACTTAGTGCCAGAACTTGAACTGGAAGGAGACTTGATGGTGATTGGATGCGAGCCAAGTGCTAGCCAAAGTTCTTCGTGGCGCCCCTCGCTTATCAGGTGAAGGTCTAGGTCGCCAATAGTTGGTAGGTGACGGTATGGATCGTCTATTTGCCATTCGATCTCATCACCATCGCCTTCGTATTTGGCGCTAATCCGGTAGTCAGGCAGCTTCTTGGTGCTTAGGAATCCCTGCCAGATTCCATCGCTAAGGTGGGAAAGTTCTACAGCATCTTCACCCGCCACTACAACCGCGACACTTTTTGCCATCGGTTTGAGCGTGCGAATTACCCAACCCTTCTCTAACGGGTGGACCCCAAGAAGCGAGTGCGGGTCATGGTGCGAGCCACTGGCAACCCTGCGCAAGAAATCTTGGTTAATTTCGGGAAGCGTAATCACGGACTTCTTTCTGATGATTGCCATGGCTAAGAGGTTTTCACTTCTTTTCCAATTGCAAAAATATGCACCGGCTCTTTGAATGAATCCAGTCTGACAAAATTATCTGCAGTCCAGATGTAGCTTTCGTTGGTAATAAGATCAACAACCTCAAAGCTAGCTCCGTAATCAAGCCCCAGTTTTGCCAAATCCAAATGCACGGTGGTTTCGCGAACGGCGTGTGGGTCAACATTCGCGACTACCAAAACTGCATCACTCTTTCCGATAGGGCTGTGTTCTGCAGCTAGGTACTTTGAGAAAGCCAAAATTGCGGTGTCATCTGTATTGTGAAATTCAATGTTTCTTAGCTGACGAATCGCCGGATGCGCCATTCGAATCTGATTCAGTTTTGAAATGTACCCTGCGATGCTGCGACCGCTTGCCTCGGCAGCAACCCAATCGCGTGGGCGATACTCATATTTCTCGCTGTCGATGTGTTCTTCAGCTCCTGGTCTAGCAACTGACTCGCAAAGCTCGTAGCCCGCGTACATTCCCCAGCTAGGTGAGGACATCGCTGCGATTGCTGCACGAATCTTGTGTGCAGCTGGACCGCCAAACTGTAAGTATTCGGTGAGGATGTCCGGGGTGGTGACCCAGAAGTTAGGTCTGAAGAATGCGGCACTTTCATGGGCCAATTCCTTTAGATAAGACTCAAGTTCCCACTTCGTATTTCTCCAGGTGAAGTAAGTGTAAGACTGCTGGAATCCTGCCTTGCCAAGTGCGTGCATCATCGCGGGTCGCGTGAACGCTTCTGCTAAAAATACGACATCGGGGTTCTTGAGGTTTACCTGTTGAATCAACCATTCCCAAAATGCGAGCGGTTTGGTGTGCGGATTGTCAACGCGGAATATCTTTACGCCTAGAGCTATCCAGTGATTCACGACTCTCAGAACTTCTAGGTAGATGCCTTGAGGATCGTTATCGAAGTTGATTGGATAAATGTCTTGGTATTTTTTTGGCGGATTCTCTGCATAAGCAATGGTTCCATCGGCGCGAGTACTAAACCACTCAGGGTTGGATTTAACCCACGGGTGATCAGGAGATGCTTGCAATGCCAAATCCAAAGCAATTTCAATGCCGATTTCATTTGCTGCACGAACAAACGCCTTGAAATCCTTTTCCGTTCCTAAATCAGGATGAATCGCATCGTGCCCACCATCAGCAGATCCGATCGCCCAAGGCGACCCCGGGTCTTGAGGCCCAGCAACGAGCGTGTTGTTTGGGCCTTTTCGATATGCAACACCGATTGGGTGAATCGGGGGCATGTATAAAACGTTGAAGCCCATCGCAGCGACTGCCGGAAGGCGCTTGGCTGCTGTTTTGAAGTTACCGGAGGTCCATGTTTTTGTTTTGGAGTCGAAGGTTGCTCCTTCGCTCCGTGGGAAAAACTCATACCAAGCGCCAACACCAGAAAGCTCACGCTCGCACTTCAGGGTGAAACTTTCGCTAAGTGTGATCAGAGTTCGAATCGGTTCATCGGCCATCGATTTCAAAATCTCTGGAGACTCTACCGCGGCCAGTCTCGCCTTAGCGGTGCGTTTGGAGTCTTCTAGGATCGATATTGCTTCCAAACAGATTTTGATACTGGTCTTGGAGCGGCTGATCTCGGCGATCGCGCGTTTGAATACTGAGGTACCTTCGAGCATCATCAAATCTTCGTCGACTCCAACTGCAATTTTGATGGTTGCATTGTGGTGCCAGGTGTCGAAATCATCCGCAAATGCGCGAATTTGAAAAAAATAGTTTCCCTGTTCGCGGATGGCCAAATTGGCATGCCATAGATCAGAACCTGGGTGACCCGCATGCATTCTTTGTGTCAGGGTTTTGCCAGTTGGGCTGGTAAGTAATAGTTCGACTCCCAGGGAATCGTGACCCTCGCGAAAAACACTCGCACTGAAAGGTATGACTTCGCCAACAAAGGCCTTGGCTGGCCAGCGCCCACCTTCAACCGTGGGGGAGACATTAAGAATCGGGAAGCGGCCAAACGGGTGCTCGTTCAGGTAGCTGATACCGCTCATCTTGCTCACCCTTCATAACTTACTGATGTTTTAGGGGCGGTTCAGCCCCGTTTGCAATGCTTTACCTAGTTGTTAGATTGGGCACTCAGAGCACCTTGAAAAGGATCATTGACGTGCCAGAGATGTCAACTTCCTGGCCGGAGCCAAGAGTAAGCGACTCTTTATTTGCACTTGGTACCTCGTGCGCACTATTCCATAGTTGTTCGAATCCCTTGGCGCCATCGATCTGCGGCATGGTGACGGTAATGCTGGTCTCGCTTCCGTGAATTACAAGCAGGAGAGAGTTTTTTGAACCATCTTCAAAGACTCGCTCGCTGTGACGAGAAATTGTTCGACACTCTGAATTGTGCCAATCTGCTTCACTCATTATCTCGCCGGTTGGGTTGTACCAACGCAGCAGGTCATGCTCGGGGGTTGCTTCGTTGAAATCACCAAATGTCTTTGGCCTAAGCACCGGGTTTTCTCGACGAAGCTTGGTAAGAAAGCAAAAAGTTTCTTCGAGGTCTTGCTGTTGCCGGGTCAGGTCCCAGTTCAGCCATGTCATTACGCTGTCTTGGCAGTAGGCGTTGTTGTTCCCATTTTGAGTCTTGCCGCGCTCGTCGCCAGAGGTAATCATGGGTACCCCCGAAGAAAAAAGAACGGTACCCAACATATTGCGAATCGCTTTTCTTCTCTGGATCCGAATTTCTTCGCTGGCAGCTTCGCCTTCGTGACCATGATTGAAGGAACTATTGTTGTTTGCACCGTCGCGGTTGCTTTCACCGTTTGCGTTGTTGTGCTTAACGTCGTAGCTCACCAGGTCGTGCAAGCAAAAACCGTCGTGGGCGGTGATGAAGTTAATTCCGCCAAGTGGCCCCGAGGGACCGTCAATGATGTCTCGTGATCCTGAAAGCCTGGTGGCTAGATCGGCCACGCCATTCCAGTGGCTACCCCCGTTGCGTGCAGCTGCAACGTCGCTCAACCAAAAACGACGGGTACTGTCACGGAATCTATCATTCCATTCGCTGAATCTGTCCGGGAAATTGCCTGTTTGCCAGCCGCCAAGGCCAACATCCCACGGCTCAACAATCATTTTTGTGTTTGTGAAGTTCAGGTCGTCGTTGATGGCCCGAAGCAGCGGGTGATTTGAATCGAAATGGTTGTTGTCGTTTCGAGCCAGAGTGGTAGCCAGGTCAAAACGATAGCCATCGATTTGCAAATCGTTAGTCCAATATCTCAGTGAATCCAGCGTCAGTTGAACAACGTGCGGATTTGAGAAGTCAAGTGAATTTCCGCAGCCCGTGGTGTCTTGGTAATGACCATTGTCATCTTGACGGTAATAACTTGAGTTATCGATGCCGCGGTAAGAATAGGTGAGGCCACCGGCACCGCCCTCGGCAGTGTGGTTATAAACGACATCCAAAATTACTTCGATGCCGTTCCTGTGAAGCTCGCGGATCGCTGTTTTCAATTCAGCGATGATGGCTTCCGGTCCTGCCTGGATTGCTGCCGCCGTCGCGTATCGGTGGTGGGGAGTAAAAAAGTTGATGGTGTTATAGCCCCAGTAGTTGATCAGCCCGTTCTTGATCAGGTGGGGCTCAGAAATCAACATCTGAATAGGAAGTAATTCAACCGCGTTGACACCAATTTTCTTGAGGTGCGCGATGGTACTTTCGTGTCCGAGCGCGGCATAGGTTCCACGGAGGTCATCGGGCAAGGCTTTGTTTCCACGCGTTAGACCACGAGCGTGAGCCTCGTAAATGACCAGGTCCTCGAGCGGAATATTTGGCTTGGCGACGCCTTGCCAATCAAATTGGCCATCAATTACCACGCAGTGGTATTCGCGGGCGCTTTCTCGGACGACGCCTTTGGCATATGGGTCAATCAGGAAGATGCTGCTATTGAACCGGTTCCTTGGCGCTTCGGGACCGTCAACACGCAAGGCGTACTTGGTGCCAAGGGTAAGGTCAGGGTCGGTGGCCTGCCAAATACCCCCATCGCCTGGCTGCAGAGAAATGGACTTAGTGACTTGGCGAGTGTCATCAGCGTTCAGAATGCAGAGTTCAACCGTCGAGGCCGTCTCTGAGTAGACCCGAATCGTGCCAACCCCATTCTGCAGAGTCACACCCATTGCTCGCGCTACGGCGGAATGGTTCTGGGCTTCTGGCGAGGACATTCATCAATCCTAACTAGAGCCCTGTCTATGAAAGGTTTGGGGTCCCAAGCGGAAAGTAGGCTTATCCCATGGCCATTTATCTAGACCACGCCGCTACCACGCCCATGAGGCCTGAACTAGTAGATGGCTATTTGGCTCAATTGCAGGTTGTTGGCAACCCCTCGTCGGTGCACGGATCAGGGCAAAAGGCACGCCGGGCCCTTGAAGATGCCCGAGACAAGCTGGCCTTAGCGCTTGACTGCCATCGCAGTGAGGTTCTCTTTACCTCTGGCGGCACCGAAAGTAACAACTTGGCGATCAAGGGTATTTATTTGCAGCGAGCGACTGAGGATCCCAAGCGCACCATCATCATCACGGCAGGCACCGAGCATCATGCAGGTATTGACCCGGTTGAGTGGTTAGAAGCAGTCGAAGGAGCCGAAGCAGTGTGGGCGCCGGTTGATGAATTCGGCGTTGTAGACCTGAAATGGCTCCAGGTGTTTATCGCCGAAAACGCAGACAAAATAGCTCTAATTTCGTTTATGTGGGTAAATAACGAAACTGGCCTAATCACACCGATAGCCGAAGTCACCGCTATGGCGGCACAGCATGGGATTCCAGTGCACTCTGATGGGGTGGCCGCGCTTGGACATGTGCCGATCAGTTTCAAAAACAGCGGACTAGCAACAATGGCCGTTTCAGGACACAAACTCGGCGCACCAGTAGGCGTGGGAGCGTTAATTGTGGCTCGTGATGCAAAATTGGCCGTCACAAGTCACGGCGGTGGGCAAGAGCGCGGGATTCGATCAGGCACACTAAGTTCTCCGCTCGCCTTCGCGTTCGGTGAAGCGGCTGCGCTCGCCGAAGCAGAACGAGTTGAGCTGCACAGCCGGCTAGAAGGCTTCAGACAGCAAATAGTTGCATCCGTAATGGAATGTGCACCAAATGCCATTTTCACAAGAGGGGATAAGCCGGGTTTCAGCGGGATCATTCACTTCACTTTCCCGGGTTGTAGCGGCGATTCTTTGTTGTTCCTGCTGGACACCGCGGGTGTATCTGTTTCTACCGGGTCAGCCTGCCGCGCTGGAGTCGCACAGGCATCGCACGTGATCATGGCCATGGGTCGTACTGAAGATGAGGCCAGGGGGAGTCTAAGAATCTCACTCGGCTACACGACCACCCAGGCAGATGTAGATGGTTTCCTTGAGGCTTTTCCTAGGGCATATGAGGGCGCACTCAAGGCTGGATTGCCATCTAAATAAGTCCTGCCCAAAAGTTAGACTGGACTCATGAAGGTTTTAGCGGCGATGTCTGGTGGCGTTGATTCCGCCGTAGCCGCAGCCCGTGCCGTAGAAGCCGGCCATGAAGTAGTGGGGGTTCACCTGGCGCTGTCTCGTAACTCGGGGACTTTGAGAACTGGTTCACGGGGCTGCTGCACAATCGAAGATTCGATGGACGCGCAAAGAGCAGCGAACGTTTTGGGTATTCCTTATTACGTATGGGATTTCTCTGAAAAATTTAAGACTGATGTCGTTGACGATTTTGTTGCCGAATACCAGGCGGGTAGAACACCAAACCCCTGCATGCGTTGCAATGAAAGAATTAAGTTTGCGGCGTTATTGGAGAAAGCATTGGCGCTGGGTTTTGATGCCGTGTGCACGGGCCACTACGCAAGTCTTGTAACTGACCCCGATGGCAATCTGGAATTGCACAGGAGCAACGAAGTCGCCAAAGATCAGTCCTACGTTCTTGGAGTGCTGACCGCTGAGCAACTTAAACACTCCATGTTTCCATTGGGCGCGAGCGCTTCGAAAACCGAAATTCGTAAAGAGGCGGATCGCCGCGGCCTCTCGGTGGCAAATAAGCCAGACAGTTATGACATTTGCTTTATTCCCGAGGGGGATACCCAAGACTGGCTTTCCGACAAAGTCGGTAAGGCCCCGGGGCAAATTATCGACCGTGCCGGTGAAGTTCTGGGCAGCCACGAAGGCACTCACGAGTTCACCGTAGGTCAACGTAAGGGGTTATCCATTGGTCGCCCGGCTGCCGACGGAAAGCCACGTTATGTTCTTGAGATCAGACCAAAAACAAACACCGTAGTAGTGGGCCCACAGGCGGCATTAGCAATTTCAGAGATGGCCGGTTCGCGCTTCACTTGGTGTGGAATGCCACCTAAGCAAACATCGGAGTGGAGTGAAGTGCTGGTCCAAGTCAGAGCACACGGCGAAGCGCTTGCGGCGAAGTTTGCAATCGTCGACGACGAAATGGTGATTCGAGTATTGGAACCATTGCTAGGTGTTGCCCCTGGACAAACCGCTGTCATATATGCGGGAACGAGAGTGCTCGGACAAACCACCATTGACAGAACCGTAAGCGCAGTACCCGTGGGTGTGTAGTGACTGAAAAGTTAAATCCACACGAAGTTGCGGCGAAACGAGTGTCAGAACTTGTTGATGAACTAAATAAACACCGCAGAGCGTATTACGAAGGCAATACGGTATTGATCAGCGATGCCGATTATGACGATTTACTCAAGGAGCTTGCGTCTCTTGAAAATAAGTATCCAGAACTAATTACCGGCGATAGCCCAACCCAAACAGTTGGCGGTTTAGCCAATCAGGCATTTGCGCCGGTAGAACATCTAGATCGCATGATGAGCTTGGATAATGTCTTTTCTCACGATGAGTTTCAGGTTTGGTCTGAGCGAGCGGGCCAGGGGCCATACCTATGTGAATTGAAAATTGATGGATTGGCCGTCAACCTTCGCTACCTGAATGGCGAGTTGGTATCTGCGGCAACTCGAGGTGACGGTGTAGTTGGCGAAGACGTGACGGCAAATGTCTTAACCATCGCCTCGATTCCTAGAAAACTCAAAGGCAGCGGACATCCTAAGCAAGTGGAAATTCGGGGCGAAATATTTTTTGGGGTGGATGACTTTGCCAAACTAAACGAGGGTCTGGTGGCCGAAGGAAAAGCGCCATTCGCAAACCCCCGTAACTCTGCTTCAGGTTCTCTGCGACAAAAAGATCCAAAAATTACTGCCTCGCGACCGCTGCAAATGTTGGTCCACGGCATTGGGGCCTGGGCTGATGCCCCGGTAAAGAATCAGTCTGAGCTTTACCATTTGCTTGCGAAGTGGGGATTGCCCACCACCGATAAATTCCGCGTGGTGAATACACCTGCTGATGTTTTGAAATACATCGATGAATTTGAAAAGATTCGCCACAAACTAGAACACGAGATAGATGGCGTGGTGGTGAAGATTGATTCGCTGGCCAGGCAAGCTGAGCTGGGCTTCACAAGCCGTGCTCCTCGTTGGGCGATCGCCTATAAATATGCACCGGAGCAAGTGAATACAAAACTTGTTGACATACGAGTTTCTGTAGGAAGGACAGGGCGTGCCACGCCGTACGCAGTCGTCGAGCCTGTAAAGGTCGCTGGGTCTGTTGTTGAATTTGCAACATTGCACAATCAAGATGTGGTCAAGGCAAAGGGTGTCTTGATTGGCGACACTGTCGTGATTAGAAAAGCTGGTGACGTTATACCTGAGATTCTTGGGCCAGTGGTTGAATTGCGCGATGGCACGGAGCGAGCATTCGTAATGCCAAAAACTTGCCCAGACTGCAACTCTGTGTTGAAACCGTCAACTGAAGGCGATGTTGATCTGCGTTGTCAGAACTCCAAAGATTGCCCGGCACAACTCCGAGAGCGAGTCGCATACCTTGGTTCCCGCGGTGTTTTAGACATCGAAGCACTTGGCTATGTAGCGGCGTGCGCCTTGACCCAACCAATCGAAAACACGAAAGCGCCTTTAGCTTCAGAAGCTGACCTTTTCGATCTGACCCTTGAGCAGCTGCTGCCAATAAGGGCAGCGGTGTTGGACCCCGATACGGGATTGCCAAAGCTTGATGACAATGGACAGCCAAAGATTGTGGATTTCTTCAAGAAGAAAGACGGCACACCAGCAGAAGTTGCCCTGAAGCTGCTTAAGAATCTTGAAGAGGCAAAAACCAAACCGTTGTGGAGACTGCTCGTGGCCCTTTCTATTCGTCACGTTGGTCCGGTAGCGGCAAGATCGTTGACGACTTACTTTGGTTCTCTCGACAGAATCTTCTCAGCGACTGAAGATGAATTGTCCCAGGTAGATGGGGTTGGTCAAACTTTGGCGCTATCTATAAAAGAGTGGATTGGGGTTGACTGGCATCGCGAGATAGTTGAGAAATGGCGCAAAGCTGGGGTGCTCCTTGAGGTACCAGGACACGCTGGCCCAGGTGCAGTTTCTGCTACAGATGGCATTTTCAGCGGAATGAGTATCGTGGCGACCGGCTCGCTGAAGTCATTTACTCGCGAAGAGATCGAAGAGGCCATTATTTCCAACGGAGGAAAGGCAGCGTCTTCAGTGTCAAAGAAAACAACATTTGTCGTTGCCGGTGAAAATGCGGGCTCGAAGTTAGCCAAGGCAGAAGAGCTAGGCATCGAGGTAATTTCCGAAGAGGAATTCCAACGTCGCCTAAATTCGTAGCTATTTAAATGAAAAATCCTCGAGAAGTTACCTTCTCGAGGATTTTCTAAACTTTTTAGTGCTCTTCGAGCTGCTCAACAGCAGAGTTTTCATCTGCTGCAACCATTGACTCAGTTGTCATTAAGTTTCGAAGGGTTCCCAAGAATTCTTCGATGTCAGTGCGTTCAGCCTTCATGCGGTTTAAGCGCTCTTCGCTGTCTTTAATTGCATTGTTTGCGTAGCCCTCTGCCTTTCGGCTTAGCATGTCTGCACGGCGACGTGACTGGTTGATCAAGTTAGTAGCGGTGCGGTTAGCATCTTCGAGCTGTTGACTTGAGTTCTCTTGTGCGTCACGCATGATTGCATCCGCTTCAGAAATTAGTTGTGCAGCACGAGCAGATGCTTCGGCAAGTGTCGCATTAGCTTCGTCAGTAACCTGCTGTGCCTGAGATACGGCGTTTTGGTAAAGTCGCAAAGCCTCTTGTTCAGTTTCATCGCGCTTTGCCTTGATCTCGGCTTCAAGCTCAACACGTGCCTGGGCAGTTTTCTGTGAAAGTTCAGTTGCTAGAGCGCGAGCCTCTTCGGTTTCGCGGTGCACTTGTGCACGAAGCTCTGCGGCGTATCGCTCGCCCTCAGATTTGATGGCTGACGCTTCACGCTGTGCGGTTCCAATTTTTTCGGCAGCTTCAGATTCGCGTGTCTTAGCACTGCTTAGAATTTCTGCAGCCAGGCGTTCTGCGTCGATGCGTGCCTCGTTTAGCTTTGCCTCGGCGTCAGCAATTACGCGATCCGCCTTAGCCTGAGCTTTGCGAGTAAGTTGTTCGCTCTCTGCCTTTGCGGTTTCGCGAATTCGAATCGCGTCCTGGCCAGCATCGGATACAAGTTTTTTTGCCTGCTCTTCAGCAAGACGCAGAGTCTGCTCAAACTGGGCGCCTAGTTCAGCATATCCAGGAGCTCCACCCTTTTTTACCTGGCTCTTTAGTGATTCAAGTTCTGACTTGAGTGCCTCAACTTCGCTAGATGCGCTGAAGTTGTACTCGCGAACGTGCTCAAGCTCGGCACGAAGTTCGGTCAGGACGCGGTCAACCTCGTCCTTTTCGTAGCCACGGAAAGCAATCGTGAACTGTTCGTTTTCCAAAATAATGAGCCTTCACTGATAAGGGGTCAGCACTTAGCAACTATGGGGTAGCCACTACGTTTGCTTGTCTGAGTTTACAGGCATTTTGGGCCTATTTGCCTGAAAATCCTAGGCGCTAGCGCGTTTGTTCGGGGAACTCCACATTTGGCCGTTTGGTAGGCTAAAGGTAAATCATCAATTGCCCAGCGAGTGGATCTATGTCTGAAATTACCCCCGACCTGGTTAGGCATCTTGCCAACCTGGCCCGAATCGACGTCACCGACCAGGAAGTAGACCTATTTGCGGGTCAATTGGGGCTAATAGTGGAGTCAATGGCCACTATCAAGGCGGCCGTCTCTGGAGATGTGCCGGCAACCAGCCATCCAATTCCAATGGCAAATGTCTATCGAGAAGACGTGGTTGAGCCTTCGCTCAGCCAGGCTGAGGCGCTTTCTGCCGCGCCAGATAGCGCTGATGGTCGTTTCCGCGTTCACGCAATTTTGGACGAGGAGTAGGCCCAAATGTCAGAACTAATTCGTAAAAATGCTTCAGAGCTTGCGGAGCTTCTGAAAAAGGGCGAGATTTCATCGGTGGAATTGACCCAGGCTCATCTTGACCGCACGTCTCAGGTGGATGGGGCCGTACACAGCTACCTCCACGTTGGCCCTGATGCAGCTTTGGCTGCAGCGGCAGACATCGATCGCCGTCGTGCTGCGGGTGAAAAACTTCATGATCTAGCGGGTTTGCCGATTGCCGTGAAGGACAATCTGACAACAACCGATGCACCCACTACGTCGGGTTCCAAAATTCTTGAGGGCTGGATTCCTCAATACGACGCAACCGTGGTCAAGAAATTGCGCGCCGCAGGCATGCCGATTCTTGGTAAAACCAACATGGATGAGTTCGCGATGGGTTCATCGACTGAATTCTCTGCCTTTGGCCCAAGTAAAAACCCTTGGGATCTCGGCCGAATTCCAGGTGGTTCCGGTGGCGGTTCGAGTTCTGTAGTTGCTTCATTCCAAGCCCCGCTTGCCATCGGTTCTGACACCGGTGGTTCCATTCGGTATCCGGCTTTTGTGACCGGGACAGTTGGCACTAAGCCAACCTATGGTGCGGTGTCGCGATACGGTTTGGTGGCTTTGGCCAGTTCACTTGATCAGATCGGTCCGGTTTCTCGAAATGTTTTGGATGCTGCACTGCTTCAGGACGTAATCGCAGGGCACGATCCGCATGACAGCACCTCGCTTCCGGAATCGCTTGGTTCAATGACCGAGGCAGCCAAGAAATTGGATGTCAAGGGATTGCGCATCGGTGTGATCAAGCAACTAACCGGCGAAGGTTTCCAACCAGAAGTTTCAGCGAGATTCAACGAAAGTCTGGAGCTTCTAAAAAATGCCGGAGCACAAATCGTCGAAGTTTCATGCCCAAGTTTTGAGTATGCAATTGCGGCTTACTACCTGATTTTGCCTGCGGAAGCTTCTTCTAACTTGGCAAAATTTGACTCAGTGCGTTTTGGCTTGCGAGTGACACCTGAAGGTGCGCCAACAATCGAGCGAGTTATGTCAGCTACACGTGAGGCCGGTTTTGGTCCTGAGGTTAAGCGCAGAATCATTCTTGGAACCTATGCGCTGTCGAGCGGCTACTACGACGCTTATTACGGTTCAGCCCAGAAGGTTCGTACTTTGATTCAGCGCGATTTTGATGCAGCGTTTGGAAAGGCCGACGTTCTAGTGTCGCCAACAGCTCCGGCTACCGCTTTTAAGTTTGGTGAGAAACTTGAAGACCCACTAGCTATGTATCTGAACGACATTGCTACTATTCCGGCAAATCTGGCTGGCATTCCAGGCATGGCGATCCCGAATGGAATCGCAGAGAACAACATGCCTTCAGGCATCCAATTGCTGGCTCCAGCACGAGGCGATGCGCGACTTTATCAGGTTGGCGCTGCCCTTGAAAAAATGCATGAAGAAGTCTGGGGTAAGCGAATGATTGATTTTGCACCTGAGCTGGAGGTGAGCAACTAATGGCTAAAGATGAATTGATGAACTACGAAAAGGCACTTGAGCAGTTCGAGGTAGTAATCGGTCTTGAGGTTCACGTTGAACTCAACACCAACACCAAAATGTTCTGCGGTTGTCGAAACGAGTTTGGTGATGAGCCGAACACGAACGTTTGCCCAATTTGCATAGGCTTGCCAGGCTCG
Source organism: Actinomycetota bacterium (assembly GCA_041179545.1). Lineage (GTDB taxonomy): Bacteria > Actinomycetota > Actinomycetes > Actinomycetales > Microbacteriaceae > Rhodoluna. The sequence continues at coordinate 36,839 of JBEGTF010000004.1, forward strand.
CTGCCGGCTGTAAACAAGAGGGCTGTTGAGTCAAGCATCAAGATTGGTTTGGCGCTTGGTTGTGAAATCGCCCCAACCGGACGCTTTGCACGAAAGAACTATTTCTACCCAGACTTGGCCAAGAACTTCCAAACGTCGCAGTACGACGAACCAATAGCCTTCGAAGGTTCATTAGATGTAGAAGTGCCATCGGGTAAATCTTTTACCGTTCAAATTGAACGAGCACATATGGAAGAGGATGCTGGAAAGCTGACTCACGTAGGTGGTTCAACCGGCCGCATCCAGGGCGCTGAGTACTCGTTGGTTGACTACAACCGCGCTGGTGTGCCGCTGGTAGAAATTGTGACCAAGCCCGTTTACGGTGCCGGGGCAGAAGCGCCGGAATTGGCGGCCGCCTATGTTCGATCGATTCGAGAAATCGTTAAAGGTTTAGGCGTTTCAGACGCAAAGATGGAGCGCGGAAATGTGCGATGTGACGCTAACGTTTCGCTTCGTCCGCACGGCCAAGAAAAACTTGGTACTCGAACAGAAACCAAGAACGTAAACTCGCTTCGTTCAATTGAGCGAGCCGTGCGTTATGAAATTCAACGCCAGGCAGCATTGCTAGCAAAGGGCACCGCGATCATCCAAGAAACTAGACACTGGCATGAAGATAAGGGCGCAACCTCATCGGGTCGTCCAAAGTCCGATGCCGATGACTACCGATACTTCCCAGAGCCAGATTTAGTTCCAGTTCAGCCTTCAAAGGATTGGATTGAAGAACTTCGCGCTGGACTTCCAGAGAAACCGTCCGAGCGACGTAAACGAGTCCAGGCAGAGTGGGGCTTTGCTGACCTAGAATTCCGCGACGTAGTAAACGCGGGTCTCATGGATCAAATTGAAGAAACCGTTTCTGCCGGTGCAAAGCCACAGGCGGCGCGTAAGTGGTGGACCGGTGAACTCGCTCGTATTGCAAACAGCCAAGATAAAGACGTAATCGATCTTGAAATTTCGGGAGCCTATGTTGCAGAACTTGCAGGTCTTGTAGACGCCGGAAAGATTAACGACCGCTTGGCTCGAGAAGTTCTGACCTATGTGCTTGATGGCGAAGGTAGCCCTAGTGAAGTTGTCGCAAAGCGTGGGCTCGAAGTTGTCTCTGATGACGGTGCACTGATTGCGGCAATTGAAGCTGCATTGGCAAAGCAACCAGATGTGCTTGATGCGATCCGTGAGGGTCGCATGCAGGCAGCGGGAGCTGTCATTGGTGCAGTTATGCAGGCCATGAAGGGCTCAGCTGATGCTGGCCGTGTGCGCGAACTTCTAATCGAAATGGCAAATAAGTAAGTAGAAAATTTCTAACCAAATAGAAAACCCAGACTTCGGTCTGGGTTTTTTAATAAAAAGGGTTTCGCCCCAATGCACAAAACTCCCGGAATTTATTTCCGGGAGTTTGATAGGTGCATTGGGGTGAGTAACGGGGCTTGAACCCGCGACCCCCTGGACCACAACCAGGTGCTCTACCAGCTGAGCTATACCCACCAAGTGTTGTGCGCTAGGCGCAACAACCGAATAAGTCTATCAGTTCAGGGCTAAAGATTTGCCGAGACATTTTCTGAGGCAGCACGGGCCTCTTCTGTTGTTGGCCCTGGCGCTGGAACCATTACGGTTTCACGGTAGTAGCGAAGTTCCTTAATCGATTCGAGAATGTCTGCCAGCGCGCGGTGGCCGCCGTCTTTCTTGGGCATTTGGAAATAGACCCTTGGGTACCACCGGCGGGTTAGTTCTTTGATTGAACTGACATCGATGTTGCGATAATGAAGGTGTTGATCTAGGGCAGGCATGTATTTATTTAGAAACATGCGGTCAGTTCCGATGGTGTTTCCGGCTAGCGGAGCCTCTTTGGCGTTGGGAACAAACTTCTTTATGTAGTCAAGGATGACTTGTTCGGCAGCTTCGAGCTCTAATCCGTTTTCAACTTCATTAATCAGACCTGACTCAGTGTGCATGTTGCGAACGAAATCATTCATGTTTTGCCACGAGTCTGGGCGAGGTTTGATGACTACATCTAGACCGGCATCAAGGATTTCTAGTTCAGAGTTGGTAATGACTACGGCAACTTCCACCAAGCAGTCAGCTTCCGGGTTGAGGCCCGTCATCTCGCAGTCGATCCAGACTAAATTTTCTGAAATTTCAATCACAATCCAAAAATAGGGGAGGCCCGTGACAAAAGCCACGGACCTCCCAATTCTAGACTGGCGAATTAGGCGAGAGTTGCCTTTCGGCGAGCATGAGCCTTATTCTCTTTCTTCTCTTTGCGAATGGCCTTGCGCTCCTTACGTCCTTCAACCAACCAATAAAGAACTGGCACGATAACCAGGGTCAAAATAGTTGAAGAGAACAGACCACCGATAACAACTACGGCCAATGGTTGAGAAATGAATCCGCCACCACCGGTGATGCCGAGCGCCATCGGGGTAAGAGCAAAGATTGTTGCCAAGGCGGTCATCAGAATTGGACGAAGGCGCTGTCTTGCGCCATCCATGATGGCCTGCTGAATTGGTCGTCCTTGCTTGCGGTACTGGTTGATCAAATCGATCAGCACGATTGCGTTTGTTACAACAACGCCAACCAATAGCAACATACCAATCAGCGATGGAACTCCAAGTGGAGTATCAGTGATCAATAGGAGCCCAAGGGCACCGGTTGCAGCAAACGGAATTGAGATCAACAGAATCAACGGCTGAATCAAGCTAGAGAAGGTGGCAACCATCACCACGAAAACGATCGCAACAGCCGCAAGCAGTGCTAGGCCCAACTGGCTGAATGAGTCAGCCTGATCAGCACTAATTCCACCTAGCGTTGCAGTTGTTCCTAGCGGAAGGCTCACGCCCTCGAGTCGCTTAGTCACTTCAGCAGAGATTGCACCTAGATTGTCTCCGCTCGGAGTCAGTGAGACCTTCGCTGTGCGGTCACCCTTTTCACTTGTTATTGAGACCGGTACTTCTACCTGTTCAATTTTTGCAATTGTTGAAAGCTTCACCATGCCCGAGGCACTTGGAACGTTGATGTTCTTAATGTCTTCAACTGTCTCTGGAATGTCTGTTTGAACTACATAGATTGCAGTTTCAACGTTTTCGATATTTACTTTGCCGATGCTGCCTGGGCGAAGCTTTGACGCCACAATCCCACCCACAGTAATCTCGGTCAGACCCTTTGCTGCGGCTGCCTTGCGATCAACTGTCACTCGAAGCGTACGTTGGGTCTCAGCTAGCGAGTTGGTGACTTCAGAGGTGTCTGGCGTGCCGACCATAGCCGCTTGGATTTTATCGATTGCCTCCAGCAACTTTTCATCGTCAGGAGCCAGAACCTTAATATCGATGGTGCTTGATGAGCCAAAGCCTGGTCCACCACCTGAGCTAAATTTCACTTCGCCAAGGGACAAATCTTTGGCAAATTTTTCTTCAAGATCAGCTTGAATAGCAACCGCATCCGCGTCATCGACTAAAGAAACCTGCAGCGATGTGCCACCTGCAGAGGCACCAAAAGCGACTCGACCGTCTCCGGAGGAACCGATAGAAGTTTGCACTACCTCAATTTCCTTGTTTGCCAGCAGTAAGCCTTCAAGTTTTGCGGCGGCAGCATCTTTCTGCTCGAAGGTTGCTCCCGCAGGAAGGGTTTGATTAATCACAAATCCGTTTGAGCCGGAACTTCCAATGAAGTCGGTCTTTAGGAATGGAACTAGCCCAAACGTGAAAACCAAGATGAGAAGGGAAGAAATCACGGTGATAACCGGGTGGCGCTGAGTACCGCGCAAGACCGGCAAGTAGCCGCGCTGTAACCAGCTCTTGCGCTCTTTCTCTTCTTCTGTTTTGCGCGCTTGTTCTGCAAACACCGATGCTTCGAACTCGCTTGCAGAAGCTAGTTGCACAGGGTTCTTCAAGAACCAGTAGGCAAGAACAGGAACGATGGTTAGTGAAACAAAGAGGGAGGCAACCAACGCGATGGTGAAGGTGAAGGCAAATGGGCGGAAGATTTCACCAATTAGTCCACTCACGAGCGCGATGGGCAAGAACACGGCGACAGTAGTTATCGTCGCTGCCGTGATGGCACCCGAGACTTCCTTCACGGCGTCGAGAATTGCCTGCTTCTTTGGTTCACCGTATGAAAGGTGGCGATTGATGTTTTCAATAACCACAATCGAGTCATCAACTACACGACCAATCGCAATTGTCAATGCACTCAAGGTGAGGATGTTTAGGCTATAGCCAAATTGCCCAAGACCGATAAAGGTAATCAGCACGGATGTTGGAATCGAGATAGCTGTCACGAGAGTAGAGCGCACGGAAAGCAAGAACACGAGAATGATCAAGATTGCGAAGCCAAGACCCAGCAAGCCTTCGGTAGTTAGGTTTTCAAGAGATTTCTCAACGAACGGAGCCTGATCAAAAACAGTCACGATGGTAACGTCGCCAAGTTTTTTCTTTAGCTCAGCGATTTTATCCTGAACGCCGTGTGACACTGCAACCGTGTTTCCGTCTTGAGTCTTCACGATGGAGATTGACAGGGCTTCTTTGCCATTGGTTCTGGCGATACTCGTCGTTGGTGCGTTTTCCAAAGTAACTGTCGCAACATCGGCCACTGTTAGAGCAGAAGGCTTAGCCACACTCGGAATTGATATTCCAGATGGAATCTGTGAGTTTCCAGAAAAACTTGGCATGCCCGAAGGTGCGCTTGAAGTTGCACTACCAATTAGGGCAAGATTCTTGAAATCTTCAAGGGTTGCCACAGGCGTTCCAACCTCAACAGATATTGAACCCTTTTCATCATCGATTGTTCCAGCAGGAATTACAAAGCCATTTGCTTGAAGGGCACTCACGATTGATTGCTGAGTGAGTCCATTTGCTGCCATCACTGCAGTCTTGAACTCTAAGTTGATTCGTTTTTCTTTGACTCCAGCGATGTTCACATCTCGAACACCTTTAATCTGAGAAAAGAGCGGGGTAGCAATGTCGCTCAAATCTTGAGCGAGAGCCTCGTTATCGCCGTTGTTGGCAGAGATTCCCAAGGCAATAATTGGAACGGAATCAAAACTTCCTGAAAGAACGCTTGGTTCCACATCTTTTGGCAAATCAGTTTTGATCTTTGCAATCGCGGCTGCTAAAAGTTCAGAAACTTTAGCCGTGGTAGTGCCGTATTCAAATTCCACGCGCACGATAGAGATATTGCTTTGTGAAGTTGAAGTCGAGTTGGCTAGGCCATCAATCTTTCTAACTTCATCTTCAATTACCTTGCTGACCTGGTTGTCGACTACCTCAGGCGATGCACCAGGGTAGGCGGTGACAATCGCAGCTTGTGGCACCTCGAACGATGGAATCAACTCTTGCTTTAGTGCCCCAAGGGAGATGAATCCAAATATCGCTGTGATTACCGTAATCAGAGCAACAACGGAGCGATTGGCAACACTTAGTTTGGCAAGACGAAACACAAAAACCTCTTTCATGTGAATACCTCTAGGCTAACCGCCTCGAAAGGGGACCTATTCCATGGTTCTAAATACCCAGCGCATTCTCAGGGTTAGGCTTGGAAAATGACTGAAAAACTACCGAATTGCCCGGCCTGCAACAGTGAATACACCTACGAAATGGGCAATCTTTTGGTCTGCCCAGAATGTGCCCACGAATGGACTAGTCAAGATGACGAACCTGAAGAGACCGCAGCGGTGGTTAGGGATGCTGTAGGAAACGTCCTGGTAGACGGCGACAGTGTGACGATCATCAAGGACCTGAAAGTTAAGGGAAGTGCGACTTCGGTAAAGGTGGGCACCAAGGTTCGCAATATTCGTTTGATCAGCCCGGTCGACGGTCACGACATCGATGCCAAAGTTGACGGCTTTGGCTCCATGTACCTGAAGTCAAGCATTGTTAAGAAAGTGCTGTAAAAAACAGCTTTCTCTCACCGCTAAAGATCTTTAGTTAGCTTTTGCTTTCTTTCGGTTCGCTGCAACCACGCTTACAATCGCGGAAACCGCAATCGAAGCAACAATGACAACTAGCGAGGTATTGCTGCTAATTTCGGGGGCCCATTCGATGTGCTTACCACCGTTAATGAACGGAAGTTCATTCACATGCATAGCGTGAGCCACCAGCTTGAAGCCGATGAATCCAAGAATGAATGCAATTCCGTACTTTAGGTATTCGAGCTTGTCTAGAAGACCGCCCAGCAAGAAGTAAAGCTGGCGAAGACCCATCAAAGCGAAAACGTTTGCGGTGAACACGATGAATGGATCGGTGGTAATTCCGAAGATTGCAGGAATTGAGTCAAACGCAAACATCACATCGGTGAGGGCAATTGCAGCAAAAACCACAATCATCGGTGTGAAAACTTTTTTACCATTTACAACCGTTCGCACCTTGGCACCATCGAACCCGTCGGAAACGTGGATGCGCTTTCTAAGAAGCTGAATTAGCTTGCTTTCAGTCTCTTCCTCGTCTTCGTGACTGCGGAATGCTTGGTGGTAAGCGGTGTAAAGAAGGAACGCTCCAAAGATGTAGAAGATCCAGCTGAACTGTTCGATAAGCGCAGCGCCTATTACGATAAAAATTCCTCGAAGGATCAGGGCTAGAACAACTCCAACCATCAGAACTTCTTGCTGATATTTCTTTGGCACGGCAAAGCGAGTCATGATGATTACAAAAACAAACAGGTTGTCAATGCTGAGGCTGTACTCGGTTAGCCAGCCGGCGAAGAATTCCGTAGCTTTTGTGGCACCAAAAAGTTGGGCGATGATGATTCCGAAAATAACCGCAAGACCGGCGTAGAAGGCAACCCAAAGTGACGATTCCTTAGTGCTTGGAATATGGGGTCTCTTAAATACGATCAGAAGGTCAGCCAGCAAAATGCCGGTGATTACAACCATCGAAATGACTTCGAACCAGAAGTAGGAATTTTCGCTCATAGTGGTTCCAGTCTATTTGCTAGTTTTGCTCCATGCCTCTGTTGACCACAGGGCCCAAAGCATAAGTAGGGGCTGAAAAAGAAGTCTGATGGCTCGAGCTTCATCGGTGTTTAAGCCAAAAGCATCAGTCTGGGTCAGAAATTGAGAAATATTTCCAGGAAAAATTGCTAGGAAGAAACCTGCGGTTAGCCACCCAACTAACTTTCTATGCTTCTTCAGAAAAATGAGGGCAATACCTAAACCGATTTCGACCAAGCCTGACGAGATCACAACAAAGTCTGGATCTAATGGCAACCAGGAAGGAACCTGTGCTTGAAATGTAAGTCGCGCAAACGTCAGGTGACTCGAGCCCGCAAAGAATAGGGCTCCGCCCAGCAAAAGCCGGGCCAATGTTTTGATTGTGCGCATGACTGCAAGTTAGCACAGTCACTCATTTAGACTGAGAGGCGTTGCTGTGAGCCGCATGCCCTCGTAGCTCAGTGGATAGAGCAAGAGCCTTCTAATCTCTTGGTCGCAGGTTCGATTCCTGCCGAGGGCGCCAAATGAATAAAAGAATCGACTTAGTAGAGCAGTATTTAGCGGCCTACGCCGCTAAGGATATCGGCGCAATCTCGGAATTGATATCCAGCGATGTGAAATTGCAAGACTGGAACATCCAAGGCTCAGGCGCTGCATTCTTTTTGGCGGAGACGGCAAAAAACTTCGATGAAGCCCAGGATATTCGCATCGAGATTCTTGCACTTCACGAATCAGACTCGGCGATTGCCGCTCAACTTCATATCGAGTTGGACGGTGGTGCCGTGGCAAATTTGCTGCAAAATCAGGAGCCAATCGAGTCAAATAGCCCATCAGCTTAGAATCGCTGCCTACGTAAATGCGGTGAGCTTTGGCTTCAATCGCATCGACGATCAGTTTGCCGGCAACCGATGGCGAAGTGACGCGAGCCGCCGCTTTCTTTTGCGCTTCGGTCAATTCCCCTGAGCCAAAGCTCACTCCAGAGTTCGCAGTTATGTTTGTCCCAATGGCGCCCGGCCAAACCAAAGTAAGTCCAACATTGGTTTCTTTTAATTCTGAACGAAGGCCCTCGGTGAGCATGTTTAGCGCGGCCTTGGTGGAACCGTAAAGTGTCTGGCCTGGTACAGGAGCATACGAACCCATGGAAGACACATTCAAAATGTGTGCTTCAGGCCGAGCAAGAAGCCCAGGTAGGAAAGCTTTGATCATGTTTAGTGGACCGTTGAAATTCACATTCATGACGCGATCTATTGCTTCAAAGTCGAGTTCGTTAATTTTTACAAAAGGCTGAATGATACCGGCAACGTTTATCAGGGCATCGATTTTTCCAAGCTCGGTTTCAATTTCAGCTGGGAGAGCATCAACCCGGTTGCGATCCGTGATGTTGGCATCGAAGCCTAAAAAATTCTTTGCGTTCTCGCCGGCAAGGCTTTTGGTTTCTTCAAGAAACTCGTGCTTGAGGTCTAGGCCGGCAACTTTCGCACCACGGCGAAGAAGCTCAAGTGCCACCTCGCGACCGATTCCGTTTCCGGCACCCGTCACAACAATTGTTTTTCCGTGCACCTTCATTGAATCTCCTTTTTAGGTTAGTTCGAACTGGCCGCCATCAAGCTGACCTTGTTTGCGGTACAAATCAAGTTTCTGACGAGTATCGGCAATGTCTAGGTTTCGCATTGTTAATTGACCGATGCGATCTTCAGGTCCGAATGCAGAATCTTCGTTGCGCTCCATCGAGAGCTTCTCCGGGTGGTAACTGAAATTTTCTCCGCGAGTATCCACGATGGAATAATCGTCACCGCGACGCAAACGAAGAGTTACCGAACCGGTTACCGCAGACGCAACCCATCGGGTTAGTGATTCTCGGAACATCAAGGTCTGTGGGTCCAGCCATCGGCCCTCGTAAAGGAGGCGACCCATTTTGCGACCTTCGTTGTGATAGTTGGCAACAGTATCTTCGTTGTGGATTGCAGAAATTAAGCGCTCGTAGGCAATGTAAATCAAAGCCATTCCAGGAGCCTCGTAGATGCCGCGGCTTTTCGCTTCAATGATGCGGTTCTCGATTTGGTCTGACATACCAAGTCCATGACGACCACCGATGACGTTGGCCTCGTGGAAAAGCTCAACCTGATCCCTGAAAGAATTTCCGTTGATGGCCACTGGCTCACCCTGTTTGAAAGTTATTGTCACATCTTCACTTTCAATTTTTACTGACGAGTCCCAGAATTTGACGCCCATAATTGGGTTCACAATTTCCATAGAAGAGCTCAAGAGTTCAAGATCTTTTGCCTCATGGGTAGCCCCCAACATGTTTGCGTCGGTTGAGTAAGCCTTTTCTACAGAGGCTCGATAAGGAAGCTTGCGAGCTTGAAGCCATTCCGACATTTCATGGCGCCCACCAAGTTCTGCCACAAAGGTGCTATCTAGCCAAGGCTTGTAGATGCGCAGGCTTGGGTTTGCCAATAGTCCGTAGCGGTAAAAACGCTCAATGTCGTTGCCCTTGTAAGTGCTGCCGTCACCCCAGATGTCGACGCCATCTTCATGCATGGCACGAACCAACATGGTGCCGGTAACGGCACGCCCAAGTGGTGTGGTGTTGAAATAAACCTTGCCTCCGGTGCGAATGTGGAAAGCGCCGCAAGCTATTGCGGCGAAACCTTCGCGAACGAGCGCCGCTCGACAGTCAATCAGACGCCCCTGCTCGGCGCCATATTCCTTGGCGCGATCCGGGATTGACTCAATGTCGTCTTCGTCGTACTGCCCTAAATCTGCTGTGTAGGTAAAAGGAACCGCGCCCTTTTCACGCATCCAGGCGACCGCCACAGACGTGTCGAGGCCGCCAGAAAAGGCAATGCCAACTTTTTCACCAACAGGGAGGGATTCAAGAACCTTAGACATGTATACAAGGTTACCCGGAATAACAAGGGCGGAATAGGGCTTGTTAAGGACATGAGCCTAAAAGAAGCCGAATTGACCATGTTGGACGGTCGCAAGACTACATTTGCTGAGTTTGCCGAAAAGGCAGTCTTAGTCGTAAACGTGGCTTCGCGATGCGGCCTATCGCCACAGTATGAGGCACTTGAGCAACTCCAGAAGAAATACGGCACTAAGGGCTTCACCGTCCTTGGAATGCCTTCAAACCAATTCATGCAAGAACTTGGATCGAGCGAGGCTATCGGCGAGTATTGCTCGGCAACCTGGGGTGTGACTTTTCCCATGACCGAAAAAGTAAAAGTAAATGGGCGTGGGCGTCACGAACTTTATAAAACTCTTGTCGCTGCCAAGGACGGAGCCGGACTTAGTGGACCAGTTATGTGGAACTTTGAAAAGTTCTTGGTGCTGCCAAGCGGCGAAATCAAGAGATTCAGGCCGACCACTAAACCAGATTCCCCTGAAGTAATCGAGGCTATAGAAAGTGCTCTCAAGGCTTAGGCGACTAGAGCGCAAATTCCCCTAGGTCCACGCCAAGATAATCGGCAATCACGTCGGTGACTAATTTGTGGTCATCGCGTTGAGGTAACCCTGAAATTGTTGCCGTGGCAACTATTCCTTCACCGCTGACGCGAATAGGGAAGCAGCCACCATGCCAGGCGTAGTCTTGCTCATCAAGGCTTTCTACCCGGTCTATTGCCCCGGCAAACTTGATTTCTAATCCAACAAGGTAAGAGCTCGTGTGCATGAGGTTTACTAGATTGCGCTTACGTCTGGCCCAATCGGCATTAATAGCAGTTGCTCCAGGCATGCAACTAAAGAAAAGAACTTCTTCACCTCGACGAATGTCGATTGCTACGCCGGTTGGATATTTAGCTGCCTCAATCCTTAGAGCGTTGCCCAGCGACCAGGCATCGCTCTCATCAAAAGACCTAAAGACCAACAGTTCCTCTTGTTTGATTACTTTTTGAATGTCCGATTCGCGTGGTTCGTTCATTACGCCACCGGCCCTTTGTTGAAGTGTTCGAAGACCATGTTGGTTCGAGTCGAAGCCACGGTGGCATTGCTCGAAAGGTTTTCAAGCACAAATTCACGGACGTGGTCATTGTCCCGAACTGCGAGATGAACTATGAAATCTTCTGAGCCCCCTAAGAAAAACACCTGGATTACTTCAGGCAGCGAGCGCATCTCATTCATGAAATCTGCCAGATGAGACCTGGCCCCGGCACGAAGCGATACAGAAATCAAAACTTGACTAGCCAAACCAACAGAGGCTGGATTGATGTTGGCACTAAATCCAGTTATGACTCCTCGGCTAACCAGTGACCGAACTCGAGTGATGCAGGTCGAAGGAGCGATTCCGGCCGCCTCTGCAAGATCAGCGTTCGTGATTCGGGCGTTTTGATTCAGCAGCTTCAACAGCTCAAGGTCAATCTCGTCTAATTCAGCCTGCAGATTATTCGTTGCCATTGGCCAGATTCCCTTCAAAAATGAATTTCTTAGAAAATATTAGGTCAATTTTGGCAGAAAATACGGTCTTTACACGAATGTAACGTAATACCTGCAGTATTTACCTGAAAGAAGGAGCAAATCATGCGCGTAGGCATTCCAACCGAAATCAAGAACAACGAAAACCGAGTGGCGATTACGCCAGCGGGCGTTCACGAACTTGTTCGTCGAGGTCACGAGGTCTTTATCCAGGCTGGGGCGGGAATCGGTTCAGGATTTGAAGATTCTGATTTTGAAACCCAAGGCGCAAAGATGCTTGCAACCGCAGAAGAAACCTGGGCTGCCGGTGACCTTCTGCTAAAAGTAAAAGAGCCCATCAAGGCAGAGTACAAGTTGATGCGTCGTGATCAAGTCCTGTTCACTTACCTTCACCTAGCCGCGTCTCGCGAATGCACCGATGCCCTTCTAGCGTCTGGAACTACAGCGATTGCTTACGAGACCGTGCAGTTGCCTAACCGTGCCTTGCCGCTGCTACAGCCAATGAGTGAAGTTGCCGGTCGTCTGTCTGCGCAAATCGGCGCCTACCAGCTCATGAAAAATGAAGGTGGTCGTGGGGTGCTTATGGGGGGTGTTCCAGGGGCGCCGAAAGCGAAGGTCGTTGTGATCGGTGGTGGAGTTGCCGGCGAGCACGCAGCGACAATGGCGCTGGGCATGCAGGCGGAAGTAACCGTTATTGACATCTCGTTGCCAAAACTTCGCGAACTTGATGCGCGTTTTGGTGGCCACGTTCGCACTCGTGTATCGACAGCCTTAGAAATTGCCGAGCAGCTAAAGGAAGCCGACCTTGTTATCGGATCTGTTTTGATTCCAGGAGAAAAAGCACCAAAGCTGGTAACAGACGCGATGGTGAAGACAATGAAGCCTGGCTCAGTGCTTGTTGATATCGCCATCGATCAGGGTGGTTGTTTCGAAAATTCAAAGCCAACGACACACGATGACCCAACCTACAAAGTTCACAACAGTGTTTACTACTGCGTGGCAAACATGCCAGGAGCTGTTCCTGCAACATCTACTCGCGCACTGACCAACGCGACGTTGCCTTATGTCGTTGCTCTTGCAGACAAAGGATGGAAGGCTGCATTGGCTGGGGATGAGTCTCTTGCTAAAGGGCTGAACGTGCACGATGGAAAAGTGACTTACTCAGGAGTACTGCACGCTTTCCCAGAACTGCCTTTCCAAGACTTGCACGAAGCAATCGCCTAAAGGATATGCCTATGCGGGCTGCTGCTGTGTGATGCAGTGGATTCCGCCGCCACGGGCAAAAAGAGCGCGGGCATCAACTAAGACAATTTTTCTATCCGGGTAAACCTGCTGAAGAGTTTCCACGGCCAGAGAATCGTTGTCATCATTGAAGCCACATAAAATCACACCTCCATTAACTAGGTAGTGATTTATGTAGCTGTAGTCAACAAACCCTTCTTCATCGCGCAAGATTTTTGGCGCGACCAGGGGGATTAGTTCGAAGCCGCCGTGCTCTTCAAGAGTCCTTTTTACCTCGTGACTAACCGAGTAATCCGGGTGGGTTGGATCTTCTTGACTGTGAAACAAAATTTTTGTGGGCGATGCAAAGCAAGCAACTATATCGATATGTCCGCGGGTGCCGAATTCGTCATAATCGCGGGTAAGTCCTCGTCGAATCCAAATTGCCTCCGTGGTGCCTAGTTTTTCGTGGATTTCTTTTTCCACCTCATCGCGCGACCAGCTTGAATTGCGCCCCTCACCTAGCTGCACGGTTTCAGTAAGCAGAACGATGCCTGCACCATTTACGTGAATTCCACCACCTTCATTAATGAGCGAGGAATCGAGTATTTTCTTGCCAGACATTTTTGTGATGATTGAGGCAACCTCGGAGTCTTTGTCCCACTTTGCCCAACTTTGCGCGCCCCAGCCATTGAAAACCCAGTTCACTCCGGCAACATCTCCTGCGGGATTTTTTACGAATGTCGGCCCGATATCGCGCATCCAGGCATCATTGAGTGGGGCCTCGACTATTTGAATTCGTGGATCTAAATATTCTCTAGCTGTGTCCATTGCACTGTTTTCACAAAGCATGGAAACCGGTTCAAACTCTATGACCGCGTTTGCAACTGCCGCCCAAGTTGAGCGTGCCTCGTGGCGCTGCTCTTCTGTGTCGCCGAGTGTGTACCCCGATGAGGGCCAAGCCATCCACGTGCGCTCGTGGCGATCCCACTCGGCGGGCATAAACCAATCGGGTTTTGACATTTAGTAACTGACTCCCGCGATGCCACCGTCTTCGCCATCGCCACTTTCCGTGCGTCGATTTACCACCGGTTCGCCTAGCATCCCGTAAGTATCCGGTCTGCGAGTAGCAAGAAATGGGAACAGGTCAAGCCAGTCGCGTCTTTGATCCAAATCAAGGTCTGTGACTAAGACTTCATCACCTTCGCGCTCGGCACGAGCAAGGATGCGACCATACGGATCGCAGATGAAACTGCTTCCGTAAAAATTAAGTGCACCTTCGTTTCCATATCTATTTGGAACAATCATGAATGTGCCGTTTGCGATGGCGTGACCTACGATTACCTGACGCCAAAGCGGTTCGGTATCAAATTCCGGGTGATCCGGCTCTGAACCAATTGCCGTTGGGTAGACCAAGACTTCTGCTCCACGCAAGCTGTAATTTCTTGCGACTTCTGGAAACCATTCATCCCAGCACGTTGGCAGACCAAATTGTGCATCAACATCGTTGAACTCAAGATCGTACACAGGGTATGGCTCCCTATCAGCTGGACCCGGTGCGAAATATTTGTCTTCGTAGTAGCCGGCTGTAACAGGTATGTGAAGTTTTGGAGTCCTGGCAACTATTGCGCCTTCTGGGTTGACGATTATTGCAGTGTTTAGTGCCCGACCATCAGGCATGTCCTGGTACTCATAGAGCGAAGCGTGAACGTACACATTGTTAGCGCGCGCCGCTGCCGCAGCAAATGCGTGCGTTGGTCCACCCTCAAGCTTTTCAGCAATTGAGTTGGGCGTTCCGTTTGGTAATTGATCGGCGGGGTAGCGGCTAAGTGTGAGTTCTTGAAGGCAGACAATTTGAGCACCATTTTCCGCTGCGAGGCGAATGCCTTCATTTAATTTGGCTAGGTGTTCACCTAGGTTCTCATGCCACTTGGTTTGCACGAGTGCGACTCGAAGAGATGAGCGACTTGAAGCTTTGACCCTCGACAAAGACTGCAAGGCGGGAGTGACTGTAACTTTCACGATCTAACTTTCTTCATCCATGCTTTCAAGTATTGCTTTCAGAGAACTGAGCTCTGTTCGAGGGTTCACGATAGCAAACCTTGCGTTCGGTTCACCTTGGTGTGAACTCGGAACCACAAACGCTTCTCCTCGAGCTAATAGTTTTTCCGACCAAGAATCATAATCATTCAATGCCCAACCTTTTTTTGTGAAGACGACCACTGAAAGTTCAGGTTCGCGAACCAATTCCAAATCGGACTTTCCTCTAATGATCTCTGCAATTTGCTTTGCAAGCTCTATGTTTTTGCGAACTCCCTCTCGGTAGGCCGCGACTCCATGCGTGGCCAAAGAGAACCAAAGGGGTAGACCGCGTGGACGGCGAGTTAGGTTGTAGGCATAGTCGGAGGGGTTCCAGTCACCAGACTCGGTTAGAGTCTCAAGGTATTCCCCGTGTTGGGTGTGTGCCGCTCTGGCAAGTTCTGGGGATCTGTATATCAAAGCGCATGCATCAAACGGGGCAAATAACCACTTGTGCGGGTCAACAATAAAACTGTCGGCTTTTTCAATACCCGCAAAAATCGGTTTAGTCTCGGTAGAAAGTATTCCGGCAAGCCCGTAGGCACCATCCACGTGGAACCAAATCTGATTTTCCTTCGCTACATCTGCAATTTCGTCGATCTTGTCAACGATTCCAAAGTTTGTTGTGCCAGCCGTTGCAACTATCGCAAATACACCTTCGCCTGCGCTCTGTAGCGCGTTTGATACCGAAGAACCGCGAAGATGTCCAGTTTCATCCACCGGAGCCTTGATTATCTCGACATCCATCACAGCTGCTGCGGATTTTAATGAAGAGTGTGCTTCAGCAGAGCAGATGAATTTCCATTTAGTTGGCAATGGTTTTCCAGCGGAAATGAGTTTTTGCGATGCGGAATGTCTAGCAGCAACTAGTGCGCTCAAATTTCCAAGGGTGCCGCCTTGAACAAAAACTCCCCCCGCGCCTTTGGGTAACCCTGCCTCATCTGCCAACCAAGAAAGCACTTCGTTTTCAGCAAATACGGCACCAGCACCCTCCATCCACGATCCACCGTAAATTGCAGATGCCGAGACAATCAGATCAAACAGCTTTGACGCTTCGGTAGGTGCAGATGGAATGAAAGAAAGATAGTTTGGGTGATCGGTTGAAATAGTCGATGGGGCCAGGACCTCGCTAAAAATTTCTAACGCTTTTGAGCCACCAATGCCGCTCTCTGAGATTGTTTTTCCGGCGTTCTTTTGCAGCCATTCGGGTGACTGTGGGCCGTCGAGTGGGGCCGGATCGTATTCGAGCCTTCGTCTTGCGTATGCGAATACTTCCTCGCGCAGTTTTATTGAGTCTTCATTGACTTCGTGCATATCCAAAGCCTACTTTTGTTTTTTTCTTCGCACGAATGAAGCTGCAAAACCTAACACCGATAGAGAAAGCAGTACCCAGGATCCGATTTGACGGTCCCTAGCAATGGATTCGCAAGATGTCCAACCTTCGGTCTGCACATCCACGCAAGTGCTTGGATCAAAAAGCCCAATGATGGAAGCAAAAACACCTACTAAGGCGACGGTTGCGACCATTGCCATTGAGTTGTTCTGAATTTTTACCATGCCTAGCCTTAGGCCTGCGGTTCGGAAACGTCGCCGAAATCTCCGCCTTGCGACTCAATTTCTTGGCGAATCTCATCCATGTTCAAATCGCGCACGGCCTGAATTAGCTCCTCCAGTGCCGGGGCTGGTAAGGCACCAGCCTGATTGAACAGCAAGACTCCATCACGGAACACCATGAGCGTTGGAATCGAGGTGATGCCTGCCTCGCCAGCGAGCTGAGTCTCAGCTTCGGTGTCCACTTTGCCGAATCGAATATCGGTGTGCTTTTCTGAAGCTGCCTCATAAACCGGCGCAAACTGCATGCAAGGTCCACACCATGCCGCCCAGAAATCTACAATCGTGATTCCTTCGTTTACCACGGTGTCACCAAATGTCTTGATTCCTAATTCAATGGTTGCCAAGCGTTTTACCTCTCGAAATTTGAGCCACAATGATGCCTGCAATTACCAAAGTACCGCCGATTAGTTGCAAGAACTCCATTTTTTCACCCAACCACAAATAACCAAAAATGAAAGCAAATACAGTCTCCGCTGTAGAAATGACCCCAACTGAAGTTGCTTTCAAGTGCCCCAGGGCGACAAAGCTAAAAAACATCGGAGCAAATGAACCGAGAACTCCAATCCAGATAATCAACAGCCAAGCTGGAACGAATATTCCTGCCAGATTTCCATCTAGATCGATAGCCTTTGAGGTTATCGATTGGTCGAAATCGCGCCAGTTGCTAAACAAAATCCAAAAGACAGAGGAGACCAGCATTGTGTAAAAAAGTGTGGAAACGGGGTCTCTGGATTGCTGGCTTTTTTCGCCCATTATGAAGTAAACGCTCAGGAATATCGCTGCAGAAAATGCAAAGAGTATCCCGACTGGATTCAGCTGGCTGTCCCAAATTTTTGAGACGACCATAAGCCCTCCAAGAACTAACGCGACCCCGAACCACAGCTTGCGAGCTGGTCTCTCCTTGAAAAGCAGGAAGGAGGCTAGCGGCACAATAATGATTGCGGTGTACTCAATCAGTAGTGCAATTCCAACCGGCAGATTTTTCACAGCATTCGAATATGACCACTGCATAAGCGCCACTCCAATGACACCAAATGCAATTAGGAACTTCCATTCGTGTTTCTTGACTATGAAGCTTTTTGGATTAGTAGCCATCATGATTAGGCAGGCGATCAGTGCGGTGGAAAAAGACCTGAACAGCACAATTTGTTCGGGAGAAACGCCGGCAGCCATGACAACTTTTGTTGTGCTGGCGTTCAATCCAAAAAGAAGTGCGGCGGAAAAGGCTAGAGCAGCACCGAAAGCTGGTCTTTTCGTTTTCACCAGGACACTCATCTCTTATGCGGGCTCCGTGCCCGTCACAGCAGATTCAAGCCTAGGCTAGTTAAATGATGAGTTTTTTCCTAGCCGGAGGCTGCTTCTGGTGCCTCGATAGTTCTTACATGCAGTTCAAGGGCGTCACAGATGTTGTAGTGGGTTACATGGGCGGACATCTTGATAATCCCGGTTACGAAGCGGTCTGTGGCGGAAACACGGGCCATGCTGAAATAGCAGAGGTTATTTTTGACGAGGATGTTATTCCAGCTGAAATCATCTTGGATATCTTTTTCACTTTGCACGACCCTACACAATTGAACCGCCAGGGAAATGACATTGGTACCCAGTACCGTTCAGCCATGTTCTACACCGATGAAAGTCAACGCGAAGTTTTTGCCGCTGCAATTGAAAGGGCCAAGGCAACCTGGGGCGATGGGATTGTCACCGAACTGAACCCAGCCAGCGAATTTTGGGTGGGCGAGGAATATCACCAAGATTTCTTCGCAAAGAACCCAAATCAGGGTTATTGCAATGCTGTTGTAGCACCAAAAATGCTCAAAACTCGTAAAGCATTTTTGAATTACATTCGCGAATAATAAAACCACCGGCAGGTTATCCACAGATTTTTCACTAGGCACCAAAGTTTTGACTTTGCTAGCCAAACTCGAAAGACGTCACACTCCGTGGCTTCAAGTTTCGAGAAGGGCACAAATTGTCAGAAACACTATCGGTCACCGGGTTGGTGGCCACAACTCCGCGACACCTTGTTACTCAAGACGGCCTTCCAATCACTTCGTTTCGATTGGCATCTTCGCAGCGCCGCTTTGATAGAAATCAAAATAAATGGATTGATGGAGAAACAAATTGGTTCACCGTCACCGCATTTCGCCAGTTAGCTATTAACTCGGCCGGCTCAATCAATAAGGGTGATCGACTCGTCGTTGCTGGAAAACTCCGAGTCAGAGATTGGGACAATGGTGAACGTGCAGGCACCTCGGTAGAAGTCGAGGCTGATTCGCTAGGGCACGACATGACTTGGGGGAGCTCTGTTTTCACCCGCACTGTTTTAGTACGTGAAACCGAGCCAGATCCAGAATCGGAACCCGATGAACTGCCGGACCTGGAGCCGGTCCTGGCTAAAAAGAAATAGTTTCCTAAACTGCTGGGCTGCCTACCGTCCCCTCGTTGTTGGTGGCCCAGCGCTACACCTCTTCACGGAGGTCAGGCACCCTCTGCGCAAGGCTTGCATTTACTGGCCCAATATGTGGCCAAATTGGTCGGGTAAACTGATACCCAAAGCAAGCCAAGCGTTGGAGGGTGCCATTCTCACGCTTTCGAGGCTGCTGCTTTAAATATCGAAAGTGATTCTTCTTCATGGCTGAATTCATCTATCAGATGATCAAAGCGCGTAAGGCGCATGGCGACAAGGTAATTCTTGACGACGTAACTTTGGCATTTATCCCAGGCGCAAAAATCGGTGTTGTTGGGCCTAATGGTGCTGGAAAATCAACCGTCTTGAAGATTATGGCTGGGCTAGATACTCCATCTAACGGTGAAGCGCGACTTGGTCCTGAGTACACCGTTGGTATCTTGATGCAGGAGCCTCCGCTAGACGAATCGCTAACCGTCCTTGGAAATGTGGAGCTGGCAGTCAAAGAGACAAAGGCGAAGCTTGATCGCTTCAATGAGATTTCCGCGTTGATGTCTGAACCTGATGCCGATTTCGACACACTGTTGGCAGAGATGGGAACGCTGCAGGAGCAAATTGATCACCTTGATGCCTGGGATCTGGATTCGCAGCTGGAGCAAGCAATGGACGCCTTGCGCTGCCCACCAAGCGATTCCCCGGTAACCGCTCTCTCGGGTGGTGAGCGCCGCCGCGTAGCACTCTGTAAGTTGCTGCTAGAAAAGCCAGACTTGCTGCTTCTCGATGAGCCAACCAACCACCTTGATGCTGAATCTGTGTTGTGGCTAGAGCAGCACCTCGCGAAATATCCGGGTGCGGTGCTTGCCGTAACTCACGACCGTTACTTCTTGGATAACGTCGCTGAATGGATTCTTGAGCTTGATCGTGGTCGCGCTTATCCTTACGAAGGAAACTATTCAACCTATCTAGAGAAAAAGCGCGAGCGCTTAGAGGTTGCCGGCAAGAAGGATGCAAAACTTGCCAAGCGTTTGAGCGAGGAACTTGACTGGGTTCGTTCATCGTCAAAGGCTCGCCAGACCAAATCAAAGGCACGTTTGGCTCGCTATGAAGAGATGGCAGCCGAGGCGGACCGCACAAGAAAATTGGACTTTGAAGAAATTCAAATTCCAATGGGTCCACGATTGGGCGACATTGTCATCGAAGCTAAAAATATTCAGAAGGGCTTTGATGGTCGTTCGCTAATTAGCGATCTATCTTTCAGTCTCCCGCGTAACGGCATCGTTGGCGTTATTGGTCCGAACGGTGTTGGTAAATCAACACTGTTCAAGACAATCGTTGGACTCGAGAAGCTCGATGGTGGCGAACTAAAAATTGGTGAGACTGTGAAGATCTCATATGTAGACCAATCTCGCGGAGGAATTGATCCGGACAAGTCGCTCTGGGAAGTAGTTTCTGGTGGATTGGACTTTATCCAAGTCGGAAACCAGGAGATGCCTTCACGTGCCTATGTTGCGGCCTTTGGGTTCAAAGGCCCAGATCAACAGAAACTAGCTGGCGTTCTCTCAGGTGGTGAGCGAAATCGCTTGAACCTGGCGTTGACTCTTAAAGAAGGTGGCAACCTGTTGCTACTTGACGAGCCAACAAACGACCTTGATGTTGAAACCCTAGGTTCGCTTGAGAATGCTTTGCTTGAGTTCCCTGGTTGCGCGGTAGTTATTACGCACGACCGCTGGTTCCTTGATCGTGTTGCCTCACACATTTTGGCTTACGAAGGAAGCGACGACAACCCAGACAACTGGTACTGGTTCGAAGGAAACTTTGAGGCATATGAAGAAAACAAGATTGCTCGACTTGGGCCAGATGCCGCAAAACCACATCGTTCCACATACCGTCGCCTGACTCGCGACTAAGAATTAAAAAACCCACTCAAGCGAGTGGGTTTTTTATTTGTCCTTGGACAGATGACTAATTGCTTAGGCAACTAATTCCTTAATTGCCTCTTCAAAAACCTCATTGTGTTTTTCCACGTCGGCAAGTGTTGTGGTTGGACACATCAAAGCCATGTTGTGGAACGGCGTAAGCATGATGCCTCGGTTGGCAAGATAAACGTGAAGGTAATCTTCAAGCTCGCCATCGGCGGCGTGGAACGCATCGGTGCCGTTTTTAGGATATGGCTTTGCGAAGCGATACTCAGCGCGCGCACCAAGCTGGTTAATTGACCAAGGGAGATTGTATTTCTCAAACAGTTCATTAGCGCCGTCAGTAAATACGGTGGCTAGGTCGATCATGTATTTGAAGTTATCTTCAGTCAAAATCTTCTCCAGCGTTGCACGCATAGCTGCAACCTGAAGCGGGTTTCCAGCTAGTGTTCCACCAACTCCACCCATATCGACAAGGTCAAGATCAGTCCGGCTAAGAATTTTCTCAGCAAGGTGTGCGCTTAGACCATAGGTACCTGTTGGAATTCCGCCAGCGATTGCCTTTCCGATTACGAAAACATCAGGCTCAAGTTGATCACGTTTTGTCATGCCTCCATAACCGGCAGAAAAGGTGTGGGTCTCGTCGATGATCAGCAGTGCGTCATATTTTCGAGTTAATTCTCGAACTCCCTTTAGGTAGCCTGGCTCTGGAAGAACGATTCCGATGTTGGTCAGTGCTGGCTCCATAAGTACTGCTGCGACATCGCCATTTTTCAATTGGCGCTCAAGCCCGGCAAGGTCATTGAACTCAGCTACGCGTGAGGTTTCGGTTACATCAACCGGGGAGCCAACATTTCCTGGGCGGCTCATTCCTTCGCCGTCTGGACCTACAACAATCAACGCTTCATCAACCGAACCGTGATAGCAGTAGGCGTTGAAAAGAATCTTTGGCTTACCCGTAATTGCTCGAACCAATCGGATTGCCCAACGGTTGGCATCGGTTGCCGTGAGAGAAAAACTCCACTTGGCCATGCCGAAACGCTCGGTCAGGTTTTTCGCAACCCATTCAGCGTCTTCGGTTGGCAACATTGTGGTCAAACCGCCCAGGTCTTTTACCTGGTGAGTAATTGCCTCAACTAGTGCAGGTGCAGAGTGCCCTGCCATCGCTCCGGTGTCCCCAAGTGCGAAATCAATATATTCGTTGCCATCGATGTCCCAGATTCGATTACCGAGAGCTCGGTCTAGATAGATGGGGAAGCCGCCGGCCTTTTTGTTCATCCAGGTCATCGGCACTTTGCCAAACAGATGGTCGGCTTTTTCGAAGGCTGCTCTGGATTTAGGGTTTCGCGAAAGGAATGTTGCCTGTTCGCGCTCGTTCAAGATAGCAAGTTTTTCTCTGTTGATCATTTTTCTATCCTGCCAGTTCTGGAATGCGAACCATGCCCTCTTGGGCCACGGTCGCCAAGAGTTCACCTCGGCTACTAAAGATGCGCCCTAGCGCAAGGCCCCTGCCTCCCTGAGCGCTGGGGGATTCCTGAACATAAAGCATCCATTGATCTACGCGCGCTGGACGATGAAACCACATTGCGTGATCGAGGCTTGCCGATTTCAAACCTGGGTGAGACCAGGCGATCCCATGACGTCTATAGATACTTTCCAAAATTGAATAGTCACTGGCGTAGGCAAGAGCAGCCGTGTGAAGTTCCTGTGAGTCAGGTAGATCGCCAAGTGAACGAAGCCAGACCGCCTGGTGAGCTACGGGTTCGCCTTCGACTTTGAAATAAATTGGCGATGGCACGTGCCGCATATCGAATGGTCTAGCCTTCGACCAATACTGCGCAACCGGATGTGGGTTATCTCCCATCATGTCGGCGGCGCTAGGTAAAGTTTCCGGATCGGGGATGTCTATCGGGAATTCGTCTTGGTGTTCTAATCCAGGGTCATGCTCTTGAAATGACGCAATCATCGAGAAAATCGCTTCATCTTTTTGAAAAGCTTGAACTCTTCGTGTGCTAAATGAACGCCCGTCGCGAAGTCGATCGACCGAAAAAGTTATTGGCAAATCTATGTCGCCCGGCCTAAGAAAATATCCGTGCAGTGAATGCACTTCACGATTTTCTATAGTTCTTGTAGCAGCAACCAGGCTTTGAGCAAGAACTTGGCCGCCAAATACTCGCCCGTGAGGCATCCACTGACTTGGGCCCTCGAACTGGTCCTCGTTTGAGTCTGGCGGCTCGATTTTTTTCAGGTCCAGAGTGCTGATCATCTCAGCCAGGGGATTTGCAGGAATCTTTGGATTCAAGATTTTGCTCAATTCTTTCGGGCAACATTGCCATTCACAGGCTAGTTTAGACAAGTCATGATTAACCCTTTCTCTCTAGCCGACGAGCACACTGCAGTCGATTTGCAGGCCTACTTGTCGAGAGCTAAACGCCTCGACCCGGATGGGCTAGTGAGATTGCGTGCATTCGGCAACGTGTTAGCCGCTTACGTGGCTCCTATCTATTCTGGAAACTTGATGGATTCGGGTCCTACGGTTCTTGGGCTTAGAACATGCGAATTGGCAGAACCGGCCGAAATTGATATCTTGGTGCC
>JBEGTF010000005.1:0-27051 GCA_041179545.1 Actinomycetota bacterium
AACGCATGCCCCAGTTTTTTGTTAGGTCGTTGATTAGACGCTCGGCGATTGCAAACTTAGTGTCAGCGGTTCGGGCCTGACCTTCTTCGTCGATGGTTAAAGCAACAACTGCAGCACCGTGTTCGCGAACAATCGGCATAATCTTTGCAAAACGTGATTTTGGCCCGTCGCCATCTTCGTAGTTGACCGAGTTGATCATCGCGCGACCACCCATGCATTCCAGACCTGCTTCAAGCACGGCAGGCTCGGTAGAGTCAAGTACCAGTGGCAGTGTGGTGGCGGTGGCAAGGCGGCTGACAAGTTCGCGGGCATCCTGCGCACCGTCTCGACCTACATAGTCAACACAAACATCTAGTAGGTGGGCACCTTCTCGAGTTTGGCTTCTTGCAATCTCAATGCACTCTCTCGCCAATAGATAAGTAGGTCATGGTTTGATCAAACGGTTGGTGTTGATACAAACTTGCTAGCCCTGGCTCATCGATAAGTGCCGGGCGCTTTGGAATTGCGGTAGCTACTGCGTTGGCGACTTCAGCGATGTGCGCTGGAGTGGTACCGCAACAACCACCTACAAGACCTGCACCGTATTCATTAACAAACTGCAACTGCGCTGTCGCTAGCTCGCTGGCAGTGAGTGGATAGTGTGCACCATGCGCACCAAGAATTGGCAAACCTGCATTGGGCATAACCACCAACGGTAGGTCTGAAAATTTAGATAGGTAGCGAAGATGCTCGCTCATTTCGGTTGGACCGGTTGCACAGTTCAAACCGATGGCATCGATGCCCAGAGCGCTCAGTGCTGTCAAAGCCGCACCAATTTCAGAGCCAAGCAACATCGTGCCAGTTGTTTCGATTGTGACAGAAACCAAAATTGGAATTTGAATGTTCAACTCGCTCATTGCGCGCTTTGAGCCGATCACCGCGCTCTTAGCCTGAAGAAGATCCTGGGCGGTTTCGATGAGGATTGCATCTGCTCCACCGCGAATTAGACCCTTGGCGCTTAGCTGGTATGCATCGCGCAGAACGGAAAACTTTTCGTGACCCAGGCTTGGCAGCTTTGTTCCTGGACCCATTGAGCCCAGAACCCAGCGAGGTTTTTCATCGGTGTTGAAATCATCTGCAACCTCACGGGCAACCTTCGCGCCCGCATAAGCAAGTTCTTCAATGCGATCCTCGATGCCATATTCGGCAAGGTTGGCAAAGTTGGCTCCAAAAGTGTTTGTCTCAATTGCCTCAGCACCACTTTTTAGATACTGAGCGTGGATGCTAGAGATGATGTCAGGCCGGGTGACATTGAGGATTTCGTTGCAGCCCTCGTGACCCTGGAACTCTTCAAGGGTTGGGCTGGCTTCTTGGATCATGGTGCCCATGGCACCGTCGGCAACCACAACGCGAGATCGAACGGCGTTGATTAGGGCTTCAGAACGGGGCGCAAACATTTGATACAAGTCTAACCGAGGCGCCTCGGCTCATATCGGGGTCAATCCGTGCTGGTGGTCGAATATACTTGGGGAATGCCTGAAACTCCTCTGCTGCGAATGACCGATCTGAAAAGCTTGGATTTTGCCAACATCTCAGAGATTTCAGCCGCTCGTAAGGCCAATTCCGAGCCGACATTGTCTTTCGAATTCTTTCCACCTAAGGATGAGGCCGGCGAAGTTAATTTATGGACCGCCTTCGAGAAACTTCAGCAGGTATCCCCTGACTACGTTTCAGTGACATATGGTGCGGGTGGTTCAAACCGAGAGCGCTCTTTGGCTGTTGTTGATCGCATGGCCAAAGAAGTTATGACTATTGGTCACCTAACCTGCGTCGGAGCCACGAAGACAAGCACACTTGAGATCATCAAGCATTTCGAGCGAGCTGGAGTTGGGGCAATTTTGGCTCTTCGCGGTGACGCTCCCAAGGATGATCCGGATGCTCTACAAAAGGGCGAGCTGAAGACGGCACTTGAGCTGGTTGAACTGGTTAATGAGTTCACCAAGCTCGAGGTAGGCGTCGCTGCCTTCCCTGAGGTGCACCCTGAATCTCCAAATATGGAGCACGATTCCCGAGTCCTTGCTCTAAAGAAATCTGCAGGTGCTCGTTTCGCGGTCACTCAATTGTTTTTCAGTGTTGAGGCATACACCGATCTTGTATCTTCAGCGAAAGCCGCGGGGGCAGATTTGCCAATTGTGCCCGGGGTGATGCCTATCAGTAATGCCAAACAAGTTATTCGAATGGCTGAGTTGAGCGGAGCGGCAATTCCGCCTGAGCTATTGGCGAAGTTCGATGCCGCTGAGGACGATGCGAAGGCGAGAGAAATAGGCATGTCCTATTCGACACAATTGGCAATTGATCTAGTGGCTGCCGGCGCCCCAGGAATTCACATCTTTACTCTCAACCACCACGAAGCAGCGATCGAACTGGCGCGTGGTGCTGGGCTTTGTCGCTAGCAACGCCTAGCCTGAAATCATGAACGACCAACTAAGTTTCGAATTTGATTCCTCGCTTCCAGATTGGGCAAAGCAAATAGCTGTATTTGACCTTGAGACAACAGGTTTGGATCTAACTGACGCCCGAATAGTAACCGCCTGCGCAGTTGAACTAGACGCTGTGGGCAGCATCGTTGGCAAGAATATTGAATGGCTCGCCAATCCGGGTATTGAAATTCCAACCCAAGCAAGTGACGTTCACGGAGTCACCACTGAAATAGCTATTCGCGATGGTCGCCCTGCCGATGTTGTGGTTGGAGAAATTCTCGAGACAATCAGAGATTTCTTTGCACGCGGTTTACCGGTTGTCGCGTACAACGCTCCATACGATTTCACGATTCTGCACTACGAGGCACTTCGTCACGGATTTGAGCCGCTCCAGTTAGGTGCCGTGATAGATCCACTGGTGATTGACAAATTCAAAGATAAGTACCGCAAGGGAAAGCGTCGACTAGAAAATGCTGCCGAGTTTTACAAGGTTCCTCTTGATGACGCTCACAATGCCACCGCCGACGCAGTTGCGGCCGGTCGCGTGGCACAAGCTATAGCGAAGCGTTGGGCTGATGATCTACCAAAAACCGCGAGCGAGTTGCACGACGCCCAGGTTGGCTGGAGCGAGGCAATCGATGCTGATTTTGAATCGTACATGCGCCGGAGTGTGAATCCAGAGTTCACCGCTACAAGAGGCTGGCCGCTTAAGTTAAGTAAATAAAACTTAAGTCAACTAATAAGTAAAAACTAGAACTTAAAACAAAAAGCCCCGCCGAAGCGGAGCTCTTTGGTCTCAACCTACAAGCCGTGTGGACAACTTGCGGTTCTCGCGGAACTTACGCTCCGAAGCGTTTGTCTAAGTCGCTTGCGACTAAGCACCAAAACCTTTGTATCGAGCATTGAATCGCTCAACACGACCAGCGGCATCCATGATGCGCTGCTTGCCTGTGTAGAAAGGGTGTGATTCTGAAGAGATTTCCACGTCGAACACTGGGTATGTGTTGCCGTCTTCCCACTCAATGGTCTTGCTGCTTGAAACAGTTGAACGAGTAAGGAACGCTACACCCGATGCCAAGTCGCGGAATACGACTGCTTCGTAAGTTGGGTGAATGTCTGCCTTCATGGGAAAACTCCGTAATAATCGAAAAAATTTGGGGTTTGTGCCTAAACGGCACAGTGTCCAAGCATACCAGAGGGTTTCCGGCGTTGAAAGCCCTTTTTGGTCCTAATTAGCGGGCTCGAACTCTAAATCTGCCATCGATGAAGTCCACATTTAGGCCAAAACCGAAGGCTTCAGAGATTTTCTCTGAGGTAAGGGTCTGGTGGATGTCCCCTGCCGCAAATATCTGTCCATCTCTAATTAATAGCGCGTGGGTGAATCCAGCAGGAATTTCTTCTAGGTGATGAGTGACCATGACCATTGCTGGCGCAGCGGCTGCCGATGCGTAGGCACCAATGATGGAAATCGTTTGTTCGCGCGCTGCCAGGTCAAGGCTTGCTACCGGTTCATCTAACAAAAGAAGTTCAGGATCTGGCATCACAGCGCGTGCGATTTGGGTGCGCTTTCGCTCGCCGTCGCTGAGCGTTCCGAATGCACGATCTGCATAGTTCTCTAGGTGCCACTCGGATAGCACTCGACGCGCGCGACGCTCATCAATGTCTTCGTATTTCTCGTTCCATCTGCCAGTGACTGCATAACTTGCAGTCATAACGGCATTAAGCACAGTTTCAGAATTTGGTATGTGGGCTGCTAACGCAGAAGATGCGAAACCGATACGAGTTCGAAGTTCAAACACGTTTATTTCGCCGAGTCTTTCACCAAGAATCGTTGCCTGGCCGCTTGAAGGATGAATTTGAGCAGCGGCCACGCGAAGCAGGGTGGTCTTACCGGCGCCATTAGGGCCCACGATTACCCATCGCTGATTGGACTCGACTTGCCAATCCACATTATTCAAAATGGGCCGGCTGTCACGCACGACGGTGACGTTATTTAGATCTATGACGCGAGACATTGCTTAAGCCTATGCGTTAGCTTCAATTGCGCTCTTATAGACGCGAATCGTTTCGGCTGCAATGCTGTCCCAGCTGAAGTGCTGCTCTACTCTCTTGCGACCGGCATCGCCGAATTCCTGCAACTTTGGACTTTCTAGCATTTGATTTAGCGCTGCAGCGAAATCGGCCACAAACTTCGTTGGGTCAATTGGCTTTCCACTGCCGTCCTGCAATTGTTCGATAGGTACTAGCAATCCAGTTTCGTTGTGTGCAACTACCTCTGGGATTCCTCCGGTAGCAGTTGCGACAACCGGCGTACCGCAGGCCATCGCCTCTAAATTCACAATGCCCAAGGGTTCGTATATAGAAGGACAGGCAAAAACGGTGGCTGCTGACAACATTGCAATCAGCTCAGCACGACTCAAGTGCTTTTCGACCCAGATAACGTTGCTTCTTGACTTACGCAATTCGCTCACCAGGTCAGTTACTTCTTGCAAAATCTCTGGGGTGTCTGGTGCGCCGGCGCATAGAACCAATTGAACATCTGCAGGCAATTCAGCCGCAGCCTTCAAAAGGTAAGGCAAACCCTTTTGCATGGTTATTCGCCCTACAAAAACAACTGAACGTTGATCTGGGTCAACACCATTTGCACGCACTAATTCCGGATTGTTTGCAGCCTGAAATGCTTCTAGATCAATTCCGTTGTGAACTACAGAAACCTTGCCTGGATCGATTTGCGGATAGGCGCGCAGAATATCTTTTCTCATACCATCGGACACAGCGATGATTCTGGTTGCTTGCTCGTACGCTGTCCGTTCGATCATCGAAGAAAGTCGATAACCTCCACCCAATTGCTGCTCTTTCCATGGGCGCAACGGCTCAAGACTGTGGGCGGTAATCAGGTGAGGAATGCCGTGCAGTGCGCTAGCTATTTGTCCGGTGAAGTTCGCGTACCATGTGTGCGAATGAACCAGATCTGCTCCGGCGATGTCAGCGACCATCTTTAGATCGGTTGCCATGGTCTGCAGAGCGCCATTCGACTTGTCGAATTCCGGACCGTGGGTATAAGAATAGGTATCAGTTTCATTACGGTCTTCGCCGAAGCAGCGAACCTTGACCTCAATCTGTTGGCGCAAAACTTTCACTAATTCAGCGACATGTACGCCCGCTCCACCGTAAATATGTGGCGGATACTCCTTGGTCACCAGATCGATTCTCATTACGCCATGTTATCCGTTAGGAACATTTACCGAATAACATTCTGGATATGAGCACTCCAAGAGTTTTCGGTATGGTCCTAGCCGGCGGCGAGGGTAAACGTTTGATGCCGTTGACGGCCGATCGAGCAAAGCCTGCCGTTCCATTTGGTGGAAGCTATCGACTCATCGACTTTGCTCTTTCAAACCTGATCAATTCCGGGCTGCGCCGCATTGTGGTGCTCACCCAATATAAATCGCACAGCCTTGACCGTCACATTTCTCAAACCTGGCGCATGTCACCTCTCTTAGGTTCTTATGTGGCTTCCGTTCCTGCTCAACAAAGACTTGGCAAACGATGGTTCTCCGGAAGCGCCGATGCGATTTTGCAAAGCATGAACCTACTTAGCGATGAGCGACCAGACATTGTCGTAGTGGTTGGCGCTGATCACGTATACCGCATGGACTTTGATCAAATGATTCAAGCGCACATCGAATCGGGGCGCGGCGTAACAGTGGCCGCTATTCGTCAGCCGCTGCATTTGGCCAATCAATTTGGTGTCATTGAAGTGGACGATCAGGATGCCACAAAAATTGCGGCTTTCCGCGAAAAGCCAAGCGACCCAAAGCCCTTAGCCGATAATCCAAACGAGGTGCTGGCATCAATGGGCAACTACGTTTTCAGTGCACAGGCGCTCATTGACGCCATCGAACATGACGGAACACTTGAAGAGTCTTCGCACGATATGGGTGGCGACATCGTGCCTTATTTCGTCGGACGGCAAGATGCGGGCGTTTATGACTTCACCTACAACCAGATTCCTGGTTCAACTGAACGCGACCACTCCTATTGGCGCGACGTAGGAACAATGGAGTCTTACTACGAAGCTCACATGGATCTGATTTCGGTAATGCCGGTATTCAATCTCTACAACCACGAATGGCCTGTGCACACGCAGCAGGTAAATTTGCCACCGGCAAAATTCGTACACGACGGCGAAGGAAATCAAGGCCGCACCACGGATTCAATCGTTTCGCTCGGGACTGTGGTTTCAGGCGGTATCGTCGAGCGCAGCGTGCTTTCCCCTAATGTGCGGGTACATTCGCGTGCGCTGGTTACCGATTCAATTCTTCTTGATGGCGTGCAAGTCGGTCGCGATTGCACCGTTAGACGAGCTATCCTCGACAAGAGCGTTGTCGTTGCCGACGGCGCATCGATTGGTGTCGACAAGCAGCGCGATCTCGATCGCGGCTTCTTCGTCAGCGAATCGGGTATCACCGTTGTTGGGAAGGGCGTTCTGGTTACTCCGTGACCGAATATCTAGTGGTCTTTGATGTTGATTCAACTCTCATTGAAGATGAAGTAATTGAATTGCTGGCCGAAGTGGCAGGAAAACGCGAAGAGGTCGCCGCTGTTACTGAGCGGGCCATGGCCGGTGAACTTGATTTTGCCCAGAGCCTTATCGAACGCGTCGCTACTTTGGAGGGACTCCCAGATTCCGTGTTCGCTGATGTTCAATCTCGAATCAAAATTACTCAGGGCGCCAAAGAAACCATTCAAGCCATCCAAGCCGCAGGCGGCAAGGTGGGTGCAGTATCGGGTGGCTTCAATCAATTACTCCGTCCCCTTGCTCAAATTCTTAATCTTGACTACGCACGGGCGAACCAACTTGAAGTTGTTGATGGCCTTCTAACTGGAAAAGTGATTGGCAAAATCATCGACCGCACAGCCAAAGCGCAGGCGCTGAGCGAGTGGTCGGCGGATTCCGGTTTGATTAGAACAGTTGCAGTCGGCGACGGAGCAAATGACTTGGAAATGTTGGCTACAGCAGAGCTGGGTGTTGCATTTAATGCAAAGCCGATTGTGCGCGAAAAAGCCGATGTAGTTATTGAAGGCCTAGACCTTCGTGCGCTTTTGGAACTGTTGGACGTTTGAAATAGCAGCCGCTACTTGAAATCCGAGGTGTCTCCGACTAAGCGGGTGTTGTCCTCTGGTACTGGCTCTACGGCCGCTAAAGCTACTTCCGCCGCAAACTCCTGAACGTTGTAGAGCTTTCCTGCGCCTTCGCGTCTGGCTTCGATAGCACCGGGGTTTGCTCGTTCAAGAAGTGTTGCAGTAATAGTCCCCTCGATCATGTCGCCTGATACAACCGTGAAACCAATACCGCGCTCAGCTAGAGCGGGAATTAATTCTCGAAGGGCATCTTCACCAGCACGCTTCGAAAGCGCAACTGGTAGGTATTCGGGCATGGTTGGAGTAGAGCAAATGAAGTGCGCCTGGTGGCTGGTTACGAAAACAACTCGAGCGCCGTCTTTCAAATATGGCATCGCGGTTTTTAGAAGGTTGACCTGTGAGTCACGGTTAAGACGCATTGCGTAATCCTCACCCAAACCAGCTTCCATTCCTCCCGAAGCATTCATAACCAAGATGTCGAGGTTGCCGAATGCAGCCTTGGCTGTTTCGAACATGGTTTTGACCGATTCCGAATCTGTTAGGTCTGC
Organism: Actinomycetota bacterium; assembly: GCA_041179545.1. Taxonomy (GTDB): domain Bacteria; phylum Actinomycetota; class Actinomycetes; order Actinomycetales; family Microbacteriaceae; genus Rhodoluna. Next base: position 8,153 of record JBEGTF010000005.1, read on the forward strand.
TCCAACGGCAATCGCTTGGCCTCCCGCGTTCTTTATGCCATCAACAATTTTTTGCGCTCGTGCTTCTTTGTTGCGAAAGTTCACGACCACCGCTGCCCCGGCTTCAGCGAAGTAGCCTAGGGTGTCTGCGCCAATGCCTCTTGATGAACCAGTTACGAGTGCAACTTTTCCTGCTAGCGAGCCTGCGTTTAATGGATTAGACAACTGTTCTCCAAACTTGAGGTTGATGTTTCATATTTGAGTTCAAAAAAACTATTAGTGACCCATGCCCAGGCCACCGTCAACGGGTATTACGGCGCCAGAAATGTAGCTCGCTTCATCGCTCGCTAACCAGGCAACAACTTTTGCAACTTCTTGGGGTTGAGCGAAACGACCTGCAGGAATCTTTTTCTTGTACTCGTCCTGTTGCGCTTCAGGCAACTCAGCGGTCATATCGGTGTCGATGAATCCGGGAGCTACAACATTTGCGGTTATCCCGCGTGCACCAAGCTCGCGGGTGACCGAACGGGCCATGCCTACCAAGGCAGACTTGGCGGCAGAGTAATTTACCTGCCCCGCAGACCCAAGCAGACCAACGACCGATCCAATCAGAATCACCCGACCGTACTTGGCCTTGATCATGCCTTTGGTGGCACGGCGAAGAACGCGGAATACTCCATTGAGGTTCGTGTTTATGACTTCTTCAAATTCTTCATCGGTCATTCGCATCAGCAGCGTGTCGCGAGTAATTCCAGCGTTTGCCACCAAGACTTCGACCGGGCCAAGCTTTTCTTCAACCTCAGCGAAGGCCTGGTCCAAAGAAGCCGGGTCAGTAACGTCGGCAACAACGCTTAGAGCACCATCAGGTCCGGCACCGCTTCTAACAGTGACAGCTACTCGGTGACCCTGAGAAATGAACTCCTCGGCGATTGAGCGACCGATCCCTCGGTTACCACCGGTAATTAGAACGGTTCTAACTGTGCTCATAGCAGAATCTCTTTCTAGAGCTTCCTAGGAATAGAAAGCGGGTTTTTAGGCTTGGAACAAATGAAGTCTAGTCTTTGACTATCGCAATTCGACGGGAGAACACCGCAGTGGCAAAAGCCCAAAGCCTCACCTCAATTGCTCAATCGCCTGAGGACGAACGCAAATCACGAATGGTGAAGTACCTAATCGCCATGACAATTCGTGTTATTTGCATTGTTCTAGCGATGTTCGTTCAGGGTTGGCTGATGTGGGTTTGTTTCGCGGGAGCCATCTTCTTGCCTTATTTCGCCGTTGTTATTGCCAACGGGGTCGGCGCTGGAACATCAAAGGATTCCGCTCCTAAGGCTGTTGCCCCTACTCTGGTAATTGATGCCAGCTCATTTACTTCAACCTCAAAACCTAGCGATGGACCGCGAGCAAATTAAGTGCTCTAGGGCAGCCTGTCAGTTGGCGGCCAGTGTCAAATTGCAGTGGCGAAACCCAAGAATCCACACCGATGGAAGAACAAAAACCTGGCTGGCTTGTGAGCAGCACCGCGAGTTTCTGATTGAGTATCTTGATACCCGGGGTTTCTACTTGGGTGAAGAGAAGATTAGATGATTAGGTTGCAAGCTTGGAAGCGCTGGATCGTTTGGCTTCTGCTGGTGACAATTTTCTCTGTGGCCTGTTTCTTCCTTTCTCAGTGGCAATTCAACCGTAGGGCTGAGGCTGTCGCGAAAATCAATTCAGTTGCCACCAATTTTGATCAGGCGCCAGTTCCCTTAGCTGACTTAGCCTCGCTAGATTATTTTTCTAGCAAATTTGAATGGCGTCCGGTTTCGTTGACCGGAAAATTCATTTCCGATAAAGCCGTGTTGGTTCGCAATCGTCCCTACAACGGAGCGCCGGGGTTTCTACAGGTAATCCCCTTCGAATTATCTAGCGGTGAAGTCATTGCGGTGGAAACTGGTTGGCTACCAACCGCAAGCGATAACAACGCGCCGAAAGATATTCCAACTCCAGATCAAGGCAATCAGCAAATAATTGGCAGGTTGAGACCGTCCGAACCTACGTTGAATCGAGATGCGCCGGTTGGGCAAATCGCCACAATCAACATTGATGCACTGATCGAAAAAGTAAATCTAACCGTTCCTACCTACCGCTCGGTTTATGTTCGCCTCGCCGACTCATACACCGGGGCGCCACTTCCTAAAGTCTTGCCAAAGCCCGAACTTACAGAAGGCAATCATTTGAGCTATGCGCTGCAGTGGATTCTATTCGCGCTGATGGCATTCGGCGCGCTCTTGTGGGCGATAAAACAGGAATCCGAGGCTAAGAAGATTGCCAAGGATCCAAGTTATAAGCCAAAAGTTCGAAAGAAAGTTGGCGACGCTGATAAAGCCGCTGAAGATGCCATCAGCTAATTAATCCAATTTTTCATTTAGCTGAGTTCGATGAGCTCCGCGTAGCCATCATTCCAGTGGTCTTCATCACCATCTGGAAGAATCAGTACTCGCTCTGGATTTAGGGCCAGCACCGCTCCAACGTCGTGGGATACCAAAACTACTGCGCCGGTGAACGTGCTCAGAGCCCGCAGTATTTCTTCACGGCTGGCTGGGTCAAGGTTGTTGGTTGGTTCATCTAGTAACAAAACGTTTGCTGATGAAACAACAAGTGAAGCGAGTGCAAGTCGAGTTTTTTCACCACCGGAAAGAACTCCGGCGGGTTTGTTTACATCGTCGCCGGTGAATAGAAATGAGCCAAGGACCTTGCGGGCATCGGTGTCGGCAAGTTGTGGCGCCGAGCGCTGCATGTTTTCCAAGACAGATTTGGAAACGTCCAATGTTTCGTGTTCCTGCGCAAAATAGCCAACTTTAAGTCCGTGCCCCTCAATGATGCGTCCGGTATCCGGCTTATCTATGCCAGCGAGCATGCGAAGCAAGGTTGTCTTACCGGCACCATTCAATCCAATGATTACTACCTTGGAGCCCTTGTCGATAGCCAAATCAACGGCCGTAAAAATTTCAAGCGAGCCATAGCTCTTGCTCAGGTTCTCGCCCATCAACGGAGTTCGACCGCAGGGAGCCGGATCGGGAAACTTAATTTTTGCTACGCGCTCGATTTCCCGGACGTCATCAAGCGAATTTAGTAGCGATTCAGCGCGACGAACCATTTGCTTCGCAGCGACCGCCTTACTTGCTTTTGCTCCAAACTTTGCTGCCTGCAACTGCAGCGTGCTTGCTTTCTTCTCGGCGATTGCACGATCTCGTTTGCGACGCTCTTCGTCTGTCTCGCGAGCTTTTTTGTATGCGTTCCAACCCATGTTGTAAATGTCAATAACTGTGCGATTGCCGTCAAGGTAGAAAACTCGGTTAACGGTCTCTTCAACTAGGTCAACGTCGTGACTGATAACGATGAGACCGCCCTGGTAGGACTTCAAAAAATCCCTGAGCCAGACAACTGAGTCGGCATCCAGGTGATTCGTTGGTTCATCGAGAATCATGGTTTCGGCGGCGCTGAAAAGAATTCGAGCGAGTTCGATTCGGCGTCGTTGACCACCTGAAAGTGTTTTTAGTGGTTGATCAAGAATGTGATCCTTCAGACCAAGGTTGCTGGCAATTGCGGCTGCTTCCGCCTCGGCCGCGTATCCCCCGCCAGCTTGGAATCGTTCTTCAAGTTTTCCGTACTTAGACATGGCTGCATCAAAAATCTTTTCATCGATGCTTCCCATGTCCTCGGTAGCCTGTGACATCTGTGCCATTAGATCGCCAAGTCCGCGAGCATTGAGGATTCTTGTGCGAGCAAGTTCCTCCGGGTCACCGGTGCGCGGGTCTTGAGGCAGATAGCCAATTTCACCGCCGCGTTCAACCGAACCTTGATCCGGTTGGCCATCGCCAGCCAAAATCTTCGTGAGAGTTGTCTTGCCAGCACCATTTCGGCCTACAAGGCCAACCTTGTCGCCCTTATCCACTCGGAAGTTCACGCCGGTCATGAGGGTACGCGCACCGATGCGAATCTCAAGGTCGCGCACGCTTATCATGGGAATCTCCAAAAATCGGGGTTGAAAACTGTCGCGGATTATTGGCGACCAACAAAAGTCCTAGTCTACAATCGACTCAAGTCAATAAGACGCTTACTAAAGAGAGATGCTGAATGTCTGTTCTAACCATTAATCGAAACACCATCGTTGATCTTGTCGTGCCACGCAGCGCTGCAGCGGATATCGCTCTGGTAACCGCTGGTGCCGCTCTAACCGCTGTTGCTGCTCAGATTTCAATTCCAGCGTCGCCAGTGCCATTCACCCTGCAGACTTTGGTTGTCTTGCTGGTTGGCGCATCTCTGGGATCAGTTCGTGGCGCACTTTCAATGGCGCTTTATGCAGTCCTTGGAGTGGTTGGTTTGCCTGTGTTCGCTCCTCTTAGTGATGGTTCCCACGCAGTAGGTCTTCAGGCCGTGCTTGGTGCAACTTTTGGTTTCGTGATCGGGTTTATCGCTGCTGCATTCGTAGTTGGTCTCTTGGCAGAGCGAAACTGGTCGTCACATTCTGTAAAGATGTTTGTCAGTTACGCAGTTGGCTCCCTGGTCATTTACGCCTTTGGTATTCCAGTGCTCGCAGCCGTTGCAACCGGAGGTGACATTGCCGTTGCCGCTGGCATCATGACTCCGTTCCTTGTCTGGGATGCGGTTAAGGCAATCATTGCCGCGGCTCTGCTGCCATTGGCTTGGGCGGGCATCAAGAAGCTCAAGGGCTAAAATATTTTTCATAAAAGAAATCCCCGGCCGTTTGGCTGGGGATTCTTTTCGTAACAAGTACTAGATAGAGAAACCAATTGCGCGCATTTGTTCGCGCCCGTCCTCGGTAATCTTTTCCGGGCCCCACGGCGGCATCCATACCCAGTTAATTCGGAATGCATCAACCACGCCATCAAGGGATTCCGCTGTCTGCTCTTCGAGAACATCTGTAAGTGGGCAGCCAGCCGAGGTCAACGTCATGTTGATTAGCAAGTTTCCATCTTCTGATTTTTGCAAACCGTAGATTAGGCCTAAGTCAACAATGTTCACACCGATTTCAGGGTCGATGACGTCTTTAAGCGCCTCGATCACCTTGTCGTATAGAACAGGTTCTAATTCTGTTGCAGTCATTATTTTGCCAATACGTAACGGTCGTAGCCTTCGGCCTCTAGGCGATCAGCAAGCTCTGGACCACCCTGCTCGGCAATCTTGCCCGCTACGAAAACGTGCACGAAGTCAGGCTTGATGTACTTAAGAATTCTGGTGTAGTGAGTGATCAAAAGTAGACCAAATTCATTTGATTCTTTAGCGCGGTTCACTCCCTCAGAAACAATCTTCAGAGCATCCACGTCTAGGCCCGAGTCGGTCTCGTCGAGAACAGCAAACTTTGGCTTCAAGAGTTCCATCTGCAGAATCTCGTGGCGCTTTTTTTCTCCACCGGAAAAGCCTTCATTGACGTTGCGTTCGGTGAAGGTTGAATCCATCTTTAGGTTGTCCATGGCACTCTTGACGTCTTTGATCCAGGTACGAAGTGCCGGTGCTTCACCATCGATAGCAGTTTTTGCGGTGCGAAGAAAGTTTGAAACCGATACACCGGGAATCTCAACTGGGTACTGCATCGCTAGGAACAAACCTGCGCGTGCACGTTCATCAACGCTCATCTCAAGCACATCTTGGCCATCAAGAAGAATTTCTCCATTGGTTACGGTGTACTTTGGGTGACCGGCAATTGTGTAGGCGAGAGTTGATTTTCCTGAACCATTAGGGCCCATAATCGCGTGGCTCTCCCCGCTGTTGATTACAAGGTCAACACCCTTAAGAATTTCCTTGGTGCCCTGCTCGGTATCTACAGTTACGTGGAGGTTCTTGATTTCTAGCTTTGCCATGATTGTTCTCTTCTCTAAAGTCTTTATCAAATAAATTCGGGACGGATTACTCGGCGTCGATTTCTAAGAAGATGTCACCGTTGTCGATGATTACTTCGTAAACCGCTACTGGTTCGAACGCGGGCAAGGTTAAGGCCTCGCCTGTGGTTAGCGAGAATTTAGCGCCATGTGCCCAGCACTCAATGGTCTCGTTGTCCACGAAACCCTCGCTAAGCGAAATTTCTCCATGTGAACATTTGTCGTTGATCGCTTTTACATCGCCAGCCTTGGTTCGTACGATAGCGATGGCGTTATCCCCGACCTTTACTCGGATGGCCTTGCCCGGCTTGATGTCTTCTACAGCGCAAATGCGAACTGCCATTATGAACCGCTCCTTGCTAGCTCGGCTTCGATTGAGTTACTTAGTCTTTCGCGAATCTCTTCGTTGTCAATCTGCTGAATGATTTCATTCAAGAAGCCGCGTACCACCAATCGACGGGCTTCGATTTCGGTTATTCCTCGAGCCTGCAAGTAAAACAACTGCTCGTCATCGAAACGGCCTGAAGCTGAAGCGTGGCCGGCACCTTCAATTTTTCCGGTTTCTATTTCTAGGTTTGGAACAGAATCCGCACGAGCACCATCGGTTAGCAGTAGGTTGCGATTAAGTTCATAGGTGTCTGTGCCTTCTGCCGCCATGCGGATTAAAACATCACCAACCCAAACGGTGTGAGCCTTCTCCCCTTGGAGTGCACCCTTGTAAGTCACGCGTGATTTGCAATTAGGAACTGCGTGATCAACATAAAGGCGGTTCTCGAGGTACTGCCCCGCATCGGCGAAGTACAGCCCCAGCATCTCAGTGTCTCCGCCGGGTTGGGTGAACTCGGTCGAGCTGGCTACGCGAACTGTCTTGCCGCCGAGGCTAACCACTAAGTGCTTTAGTCGAGAGTTTCTACCGAGTCGAGCCATCTGCGTGGAAGCGTGGATGCTCTTGTCGTCCCAGTCTTGAATTGAGATAACGGTCAATTGTGCTTCGTCTCCAACGATGATTTCAACGTTTTCACCAAGCACCGCGTGGCCTTTATGATCAAGAATCACGGTTGCTTCAGCGAACGGTTTTGCATCGATGATGATGTGCACAGCACTCGGGTCAGCGGATTCAGAGGTGAGAGCAATCTGGACTTCAGATTTCTGGTTGCCAGGCACGGTCACAAGATAGGCCTGCTTTGCTGAGCCCCAAGCTGCTGCGCTAGGGCGTTCTTCAGGAATTCCTGCACCACCAAAAGCGGCATTCTCTTCGCCAACCCATGCAGTGGTTACACCATCGGTGTGGGTGACGGCCAAGTCGCCAACAAATTCTGCCAGAGTGTCTGCATCAAGACCGCCAAGGCGATCTGCACTTAGATAGCGCCACTGTTCCTCGCGAGGAGAAACCGGCGGAAAGTCGGCAACGTTAGTTGAACGAAGTCTCTCGTAGCGTGTCTGAATCGGAACCCCTGCGCCGTGGCTGTGCTCCGACAGACCGTGTTGGGCTGTCTGCGTGGCTGTGCTCATTAACCAACAGCCCCTTCCATCTGCATCTCGATTAGCTTGTTCAGCTCGAGAGCATATTCCATTGGTAATTCCTTAGCGATTGGTTCAATGAACCCGCGGACGATCATGGCCATGGCTTCATCTTCTGGCATGCCGCGAGACTGCAAGTAGAAAAGCTGCTCTTCGCTAACTCGAGATACGGTTGCCTCGTGCCCCATTGAGACATCGTCTTCACGAACATCAACGGCTGGGTAGGTGTCGGAACGAGAGATAGTGTCAACCAGAAGAGCGTCGCAACGAACTGTGTTAGCTGAGTGGTGGGCGCCCGGCATCACTTTAATTTCACCGCGGTAAGAGGTTCTTCCACCTCCACGTGCGATTGACTTTGAAATGATTGATGAACTTGTGTACGGGGCCAGGTGAATCATTTTCGCGCCGGCATCTTGGTGCTGACCTTCACCTGCAAAGGCAACAGACAAAGTTTCTCCGCGGGCGTGTTCGCCAGCCAAGATCACGGCTGGATACTTCATGGTCACCTTCGAACCGATGTTGCCATCGATCCACTCCATAGTTGCGCCTTCGTGCGCAATTGCGCGCTTGGTCACCAGGTTGTAAACATTGTTTGACCAGTTCTGAATGGTTGTGTATCGCACACGAGCATTCTTTTTGATGATGATTTCTACTACCGCAGAGTGAAGCGAGTCCGAGTTGTAAATCGGGGCGGTGCAGCCCTCGATGTAGTGAACGTAAGAACCCTCGTCTGCGATGATCAAAGTTCTCTCGAACTGACCCATGTTCTCTGTATTAATTCTGAAGTAAGCCTGGAGTGGAATCTCTACGTGCACACCCTTTGGCACATAAACAAATGAACCACCAGACCAAACAGCGGTGTTCAAAGCCGCAAATTTATTGTCACCGGCGGGGATGACGGTACCGAAGTACTCCTGGAAAATCTCCGGGTGCTCTTTCAGAGCGGTGTCGGTGTCCAAGAAGATTACTCCCTGGCGCTCAAGTTCTTCATTGATCTGGTGGTAAACCACTTCAGATTCATACTGAGCGGCTACGCCGGCAACTAAACGGTTACGTTCTGCCTCTGGGATACCAAGTTTTTCGTAGGTGTTTTTGATGTCATCAGGCAGGTCTTCCCAGCTGGTGGCCTGGCGCTCGGTTGAACGCACGAAATATTTGATGTTGTCAAAGTCAATGCCCGAAAGATCCGAGCCCCAGCTCGGCATTGGCTTCTTGCCAAAGTAATCGAACCCCTTGAGACGACGCTCAAGCATCCACTCCGGCTCACTTTTCAGGTCCGAAATGTTTTTTACAACTGCCTCATTGATACCGCGCTTGGCAGTCTCGCCTGCCGCATCTTTGTCGTGCCAGCCAAATTCGTATACTCCAAGGCTGTCTAGTTCTGGGCGTTCAATGATGATGTCGGACAAAGCCGGCCTCCTGTATTCGGTTTCAGATTCGAGTGGTTATCTCGGTCTGCCTGGGTCTCTACTTCCAACTGCCGAAGGGCTTGCATCATTCCCGCAAGTCTCACGCCAGGCCTCAAAGCCTGTGTAAAGATTGCCTAAAGGATGCTGTTTGAGTTGAAATAACTCGAGACTTCCTAAAGTTTACTTCTGCGTAGGGCAAATTGTCAGCCCCGCAGTCAGAAAGGTAGCTCCGGTTGTTCTCAAAGCTTCAAAAATGGCCAGTTTTTTCGAGCGCCAGAGTGCCCCTTTACGTCTGGGCATCTCTCGTTAGCCAAATTCTGATTGTCGTCACCGGCGGAATTGTTCGCTTGACCGGTTCTGGGCTGGGTTGCCCAACCTGGCCTAAGTGCACCGAAGAATCTCTAGTCACCGTGCCAGAAATGGGAATTCACGGGGTGATTGAATTTGCCAATCGCTTGCTGACATTCGTGCTGGCGCTAATTGCCCTACTAACCTTCCTCACCGTTTTGGCGCTGGGCAAGAAACTCCGCAAAGGACTTCTAATGCCGGCCTTGATCCTAGGTCTGGGGATTCCTGCGCAAGCGATCCTGGGTGGCTTCACCGTATTGACCCAGCTCAATCCGTGGTTTGTTGGAGCTCACTTTGTTCTAAGCGGCATCATGATTGCCGTTGCTGCCCTATTGGTCTTCCGGGCCCTGCCACCTAGGCACGTCCCGGTATCGCCTGCTATTTGGCGCACAGCAAATCCAATCGCCATAGTTGGAACAATCACGGTTTTAGTTGGCGTTCTGGTGACCGGAGCCGGCCCGCACTCGGGTGATGCCAACAGCGTTCGAAACGGTTTAGACCTCGAGCTTTGGCAGCACGTTCACAGCTACCCTGCCTACCTACTGTTGTTATTGACCTTAATTCAGCTTGGATTGCTTTCAAAGAGAGATAGGGCTGGTCTCGAGCGCAGTTATCAGCTCAAAGTTTCGGCCTGGTTGGTGGTCACCACCATCGCGCAGGCACTCATCGGTGTTATTCAGGCTCGTCTTGGCGTTCCAGGTGGTCTTGTAGCACTGCACATGCTGGGCGCCTCAGTTATGTGTGCTCTGCTGACATTTCAGTGGCTTGCAATTCGCGGTAAAGGCAAATAGGCAATGGCAAGAGTCTTTTGGTTCCGACGCGACCTACGGCTCCAAGACAATGTTGCGCTCAATGCCGCAATTACCGGGGCTAAGCAAGATGGTGACCAGAAAGTGTGTGGGCTGTATGCAGTCAACACCGATGAGTTTCACAAGCTGAGTGGAATTCGTCAGTGGTCGCTATTCGCGTCCCTTGATGCACTTGGGGCCAGTATGGATAGAAAGCTGACCATTCAACACGGTGCAATCCCCGAGTCAATTTTGAAGGTAGCCGTCGCGGCAGGGGCTAAAACTGTTCATGCCACAAGGGCTTTTGATCCAGCCGGTATCGCGGAGCAAAACGCAGTTGGTACAGCACTGCACAGCAAAGGGATTTTCCTTCAACTTGATGACAGCTACTACGCCGTAGCGCCTGGAACCGTTCAAAAACCCGATGGGACGCCCTATCGCGTTTACACACCTTTCTTCAACAACTGGCTCAAAGCCGGTTGGAGCGCCCCAGTTGCGCTCGCCGATGGATTTGAGTGGTTTGAGCCAGTGGATTGTCACGGCAAGCCAACTCCAAGCAAGCCCGCACCCTTTGAGGTTAAGGCCGGCGAGGCATTTGCACTCCGGACCTGGTCCAGATTTAAGGACCGCGCGCTTTTTAGCTATGACGAACTCAGAAATAGGGCCGATCTAAGCGGCACCTCTCACCTCAGTCATGCGTTGGCATTTGGTGAAATTCACCCACGAACTTTGTTGGCTGAACTTGCAGACTCCGCAGGTCACAACGTTTACCGCAAAGAGATTGCCTGGCGTGAGTTTTACGCGGATGTTCTTTGGCACAATCAGCACACCACGAACGAGTATTACGAGCCTCGTTTCAAAAACATGCGCTATGACTCGGGATCCGAGGCGAACGCAAAGCTGCTCGCTTGGCAACAGGGAAAAACAGGATTCCCAATGGTCGATGCTGGCATGCGGCAATTATTGGCTACCGGCTGGATGCATAATCGGGTTCGCATGATCGTGGCCTCATTCTTGGTGAAGGATCTTCACCTTGAATGGCAGCAGGGAGCCGACTGGTTCGAGCAGCACCTCAGTGATTTTGACCCGGCATCAAACGCACACGGTTGGCAGTGGACTGCAGGTTGCGGAACGGATGCTAGTCCGTACTATCGGGTATTCAACCCAATCATGCAGGGCTACAAATTTGACCCCGATGGCAACTACGTCCGCAAATACATTCCTGAACTTGCTCATATCGATGGAAAAGAAGTTCACGAGCCATGGCTGCTGGTAGACGGTCTAATCCACGGTTACCCCGCGCCAATACTGGATCACTCGGTTGAGCGAGAAGAGTCATTGCGACGGCTTGAAGAAATTAAGGTCAAATAAAAAAGTCAAAAACCGAAAGCACAACTGTGCTTAAAATTCGATGTGGTAAATCACATCGATTGCCAAGGCTACAAAGAGTGCCGTCAGGTATAGATTCGACAGGTGGAATAGGTTCATCGGCTTAGCCAGTTCACCAGTTTGACCCTCTTTATAGAGCCGGTATGCCGCAACGATGAACCAAGCGCTACCGATCAGTGCCGTGGAACTGTAAATCAGGCCCATGCCGGAAATCGGAATTAGCAAGAGTGTGCTTGCTCCAACGGCCCAGGCATAAATCAAAATCTGCTGAACTACAGTCTTGGTGTCGCGCACCACAGGCAACATTGGCACCCGTGCAGCCGCGTAGTCATTCTTGTACTTGACTGAAAGTGGCCAATAGTGCGGCGGAGTCCAGAGGAAAATCATTAAAAATAGCACCCAAGCCGAGGCTGAGACCTCGCCGGTGACCGCAGCCCAACCGATTAGAACCGGGGCCGCGCCCGCTGCGCCGCCCCAAACGATGTTTTGCGGAGTCCTACGCTTCAGCATCAGTGTGTAGATCAGCACGTAAAAAAGCAGCGCTGCGAGTGAAATTAGAGATGCCAGCCAGTTGACCAGTAGGCCAAGCCAAACCACGGAAATCAGGCCAAGTACCCATGAAAATACAAGCGCCTCTCGGCCAGAAAGTTGACCAGTCACCAGAGGCCGGTTTTTGGTTCGGCCCATGATTTTGTCAATATCGGTGTCAATGTAGCAATTGAAGGAGTTCGCCGAACCTGCGCTAAACGCACCACCGATCAGGGTCGCTAATACCAGCCAAAGGTCCGGGATGCCGCCTTGAGCCAAAATCATTGTCGGCAGGGTCGTGATCAGCAAAAGCTCGATGACTCTTGGTTTAGTCAAGGCCAAATAGGCTTTTGTCTTCGCGCCAAACGAAACACCATCGTCAGAAGACTTTGGATTGGTTTGGGTTTTGATTGGATTTGCCATCGGGATAAGTCTAAATGCTTCGGCCAGATGAGGTTCGCTGCCTACATAAAAACAAGTGCCGTGTAGACTTGTCCCAGACGGATTGTGGCCCACAGGGATGATTAAGCCTCAGAATTTACCCGTTTTCGGCAACGTCGCCATTCAATCGTTTGTTTAAAACTCTAATAATTCAGAGGAGAATCCCTTGTCATCATTCCAGTGGACCGATCTTGATTCAAAGGCAGTGGACACAGCACGTATCCTTGCCGCTGACGCGGTTGAAAAGGTTGGCAATGGCCACCCGGGTACCGCAATTAGCTTGGCGCCAGTTGCCTATCTCTTGTTCAACAAGGTCATGCGCCACGATCCAAAAGATGATCGCTGGCTAGGCCGAGACCGATTCATCTTGTCTGTGGGACACAGCTCGCTAACCATTTACAACCAGCTTTACCTGCACGGTTATGGCTTGGAACTTGATGACCTCAAGTCACTGCGAACCTGGGGCTCGGCTACTCCTGGTCACCCTGAGTACGGTCACACTAAAGGTGTTGAAATCACCACCGGTCCCCTTGGTCAGGGTCTTGCCTCAGCAACTGGTTTTGCCTACGCAGCTCGCTTTGAGCGCGGACTATTTGACCCAAAGGCTGCAGAGGGTCAATCACCTTTTGATCACTTTGTTTACGTAATCGCCGGTGATGGTGACATGCAAGAGGGCGTAACCGCGGAAGCTGCTTCCCTCGCCGGTCACCAGAAGCTAGGTAACTTAGTCGTAATCTATGACTCAAACCAGATCTCAATTGAAGATGACACCAACATCGCGTTCACAGAAGATCTTTCAAAGCGTTACGAGTCATACGGTTGGCACACCCAGGTTGTCGACTGGAAGAAAACCGGAAACTACGTCGAGGACATCGCAGAGCTATATGCAGCGATTGAAAAAGCAAAATCGGTTACCGATAAGCCTTCGCTAATTACTTTGCGCACTGTAATCGGTTGGCCATCTCCAAAAAAGCAGAACACTGGAAAGATTCACGGTTCAGCTCTAGGCGCTGAAGAACTTGCCGGACTAAAGGCTGCCCTTGGTTTTGATCCTGAGAAAACTTTTGAAGTCTCTGCTGAAGTGATTTCGCACACGCGCGGATACCAAGCTCACGCAGACAAGGTTCGTTCTGCTTGGGAGGCTTCTTTCGACGCTTGGGCTTCAGAGAATCCAGATAAAAAAGACTTACTTGACCGTGTGGTCTCAGGAGCCACTCCAACAGGTCTAGAGGCAGCACTTCCAGTCTTTGAAAGTGGTAGCTCCGTTTCAACTCGCGTTGCATCTGGGAAAGTCATCAACGCGATTGCCGAAGTTATGCCGGAACTTTGGGGTGGATCTGCAGACCTAGCGGATTCAAACATGACAACCATCAGCGGCGCCAAGTCTTTTGTTCCAGCCGAATGGTCAACGCACGAATGGTCTGGTGAAAAATACGGTCGCGTTCTTCACTTTGGTATTCGCGAGCATGCCATGGGGTCAATTCTTAACGGAATTGTGCTGCACGGAAACACTCGCGCATTCGGTGGAACCTTTTTGATCTTTAGTGATTACATGCGTCCTGCAGTTCGTCTAGCTGCTCTAATGGGTGTGCCTTCGATTTTTGTTTGGACTCATGACTCAGTTGCGCTTGGTGAAGACGGGCCAACTCACCAACCAATTGAGCAATTAGCAACCCTTCGTGCAATTCCAAACCTCGACATCGTCCGCCCTGCTGACGGTAACGAAACTGCTTACGCTTGGAAGACCGTTCTAGAGCGCCGCCAGGGACCATCCGGACTGGCACTCAGCCGACAGAATCTTCCGGTATTTTCACGCGGCGAAGCCGACGAAACTGGTGTCGTTTATGCAGGTGCTGAAAACACATCAAAGGGTGCATACACACTGCTAGAGGCCGCTAACGGCAAGCCTGAGGTCATTTTGATTGCCACCGGTTCTGAGGTTGAGATTGCCGTTTCGGCAAGAATTCAACTTGAGGCCTCTGGTGTGGCGACCCGAGTTGTTTCAGCGCCGTGTCTGGAATGGTTTGACGAACAGCCAAGCGCATATCGCGAACAGGTTCTTCCAGCTAGCGTCAAGGCAAAGATTTCTGTGGAAGCGGGCCTTGCTCTTGGTTGGAACAAGTACGTTGGCCCATTCGGTCAAAGCGTATCAATCGAACACTTCGGAGCATCGGCTGATGCCAAGACTTTGTACCGCGAGTTTGGAATGACTGCCGAGGCCGTCGTATCAGCCGCAAAATCAACCATCGCTGCACTTTAATCAGTCGAGCTTAGAGAAAAGAGAAATTCACATGTCATCAAACCCACTAGCTCAACTATCGGCAAATGGCGTAAGTATTTGGTTGGACGATCTTTCACGTTCACGCATTACATCGGGAAGCCTAAAAGACTTAATCACTAACCGTTCCGTTTCTGGAGTGACCACAAACCCAACAATCTTTGCCGGTGCTTTGGCAAAGGGCGAGGGTTACCAGGCGCAGGTAGCTGAATTAGCTTCGGCTGGTGCAGACGCAACAGCTGCAATTTTTGCAATTACCACCAAAGACGTTGCAGATGCTTGTGACATTTTTGCCGGCGTTTACGCAGCAACAAATGGTTTTGACGGCCGAGTTTCAATTGAGGTTGAGCCGGGACTAGCGAACGATGCAGCTGGAACCATTAAGCAGGCTAAGGAACTGTTTGCTGCAGTAGACCGTGAAAACGTAATGATCAAGATTCCAGCAACAAAGCCGGGCCTTGATGCAATCACCGCTGTTATCGCCGAGGGAATCAGCGTTAACGTCACTTTGATTTTCTCACTAGCTCGTTACCGTGAAGTGATTGCTGCCTACATCGAAGGCGTAAAGCAAGCCAAGGTTAACGGACACGACATTTCAAAGATTCACTCTGTGGCATCGTTCTTCGTTTCTCGTGTGGACACCGAAATCGACAAGCGACTTGAAGCAGCTGGCAAGCCGGAGCTTAAGAGCAAGGCAGCCCTTGCTAATGCGCGATTGGCATACGAGGTTTTCGAGCAACAATTCGCAACTGCTGAGTGGTCAGAGCTTTCTGCCGCCGGTGCAAATGTGCAGCGCCCACTGATGGCTTCTACCGGAGTGAAGGACCCTGCGCTACCTGACACCCTTTATGTGACTGAATTGGTAGCGCCGCAGTTAGTAAACACCATGCCTGAAAAGACCATGGAAGCTGTTTATGACCACGGTGTTGTGCCGGCTGCGTCAATCACAAACAACTACGAGGGTGCTCGTCAGGTTCTTGCTGAAGTTGCGGCTGCCGGGGTTTCGCTTGATGACGCAACCCAACTTCTTGAAGATGAAGGGGTTGAGAAGTTCATCATCTCTTGGGGCGAACTTGTTGAGACAGTTGACTCAGCATTGAAGGCCGCTAAGTAATGTCACTCAAAGTAGTTGTAGCCGGAACTGCCGCCGCCGCAGTTTCAAATAACATTGATGCGCTCGTTGCAGACAAGGTTGCCAGTCGAATTGCTGCAAAAGATTTCACGCTTTGGGGCAAAGAAGCCGAAGCAGAATCTTCAATTCGCTTAGGCTGGGTCACTTCTGCATTCGACTCTGCTCCCCTAGTTGAATCAATTCTTTCCCTGAAAAAAGAATTCAATGAAAAAGGCGTGAATCGTTTCGTTCTATGTGGAATGGGCGGATCTTCCCTTGCGCCAGAAGTAATCACCCGCACGGCTGGCGTTGACTTGGTAGTTCTAGATTCAACGGATGCCGACCAGGTAGGTGCCGCTCTTGCCGGCGACCTAAGTAAAACTGCCATCGTTGTTTCTTCTAAATCAGGATCAACCGTGGAAACTGATTCTCAGAAGCGCATTTTCGAAAAAGCTTTCACCGATGCCGGAATCGACAAGACAGACCGCATCGTTGTGGTCACCGATCCAGGTTCGCCAATGGAATCTGCGGCAAAAGCAGACGGTTATCGCGTTTTCAATGCCGACCCAACAGTTGGCGGACGCTATTCAGCGCTAACGGCTTTCGGAATTGTTCCATCCGGTCTGGCCGGTGCTGACATCGAAGCTCTCTTAAAGGACGCACAGGGTGTCGCAGAATTACTAGCAAGTGACTCGGTAGAGAACCCGGGCTTGATCCTTGGCGCAGCCCTTGCTCGCACGCCGGGTGAGATGGGAAATCGCGACAAGATTGGCGTTGTTGCCGACGGCACACACATCGTTGGCTTCGGCGACTGGGCTGAACAACTAATTGCTGAATCAACCGGAAAACTTTCTAAGGGAGTTCTACCGGTTGTTCTAGATCCTAAGAGCGCTGAGTTGCACTCTGGTCTCGCCGACCTACTTGCCGTTCACGTGCAAGCAGACGCAAAACCGGTCGCCGGCGATGCGGTATCCGTGTCTGGTTCGCTTGGTGCCCAGTTCATGCTCTGGGAATATGCAACCGTGGTCGCGAGCAGGTTAATCGGTATCAATCCATTTGATCAACCGGATGTTGAATCCGCAAAGATTGCTGCACGTGGCATGCTAGAGCAGCGCGACGCGGTGGTTGCTCCCCTGTTCACAGCTGATTCAATTGAAGTTCGCGCAACTGAGTTGCAAGTTCCTGGACAAAGCATTGCAGAGGCCATCAAGGCGCTTCTTGCTCAGCTGGATGACGACGAAGGGTACGTTTCAATTCATGCGTACCTTGACAGAACCTCAGTGCCAGAAGCTGCAGAGTTGAGAGACCTTTTTGCAAACAAGACTCGTCGCCCTGTGACTTTTGGTTGGGCGCCTCGTTTCCTGCACTCGACAGGCCAGTACCACAAGGGTGGGCCTCGACAGGGTGTTTACCTGCAGATTGTTTCTCAGGCAAAACAAGACATTGCAGTGCCTGGTCGCGATTTCAGCTTTGGTGAGCTCATCGCGTCCCAGGCAGCTGGCGACGCAAAGGTTCTTGGCGCGCTTGGCCGACCGGTGTTAACTCTTACGCTTGCCGAGGCAAAAGCCGGCATCGCGGCAATAAAGAACGCAATCTAGAAAGACGCAATCCTCATGAGCAAAATTTCTGCAGGAAATAATCCGCTTAGAGATCCAGATGATCGTCGTCTGAATAGAATCGCGGGTCCAAGTAGCCTGGTGATTTTTGGTGTGACTGGTGACTTGTCGCGCAAGAAGCTAATGCCAGCCGTTTACGACCTGGCAAATCGTGGCCTGCTTCCCGCTGGTTTTGCTCTAGTCGGTTTTGCTCGTCGTGAATGGAAGAATCAAGACTTCGGCAAGGTTGTTAAAGAAGCTGTTAAGCAGTATGCGCGCACTCCTTGGAACGAATCGGTTTGGAAGCAGCTTGCAGAAAATATTCGATTCGTATCTGGTGAATTCAACGATGACGCGGCCTTTGATCGCCTAAAGGCCACTATCGATGAATTGGATGCCAAAGTTGGCACCAACGGAAATCACGCTTTTTATCTGTCCATTCCACCCAAGGATTTCGCCCAGGTTTGCCAACAGCTTAAGCGCTCTGGTCTCGCCGATGCCGAGCCGGATGAGTTCCGTCGCGTGGTTATCGAAAAGCCTTTCGGCCATGATTTAGAGTCATCGCGCAAACTGAACGACGTAGTTGAGTCTGTGTTCCCACCCGATTCCGTTTTCCGAATTGACCACTATCTTGGAAAAGAAACAGTCCAAAACATCTTGGCCCTGCGTTTTGCAAACATGCTTTTTGAGCCGCTGTGGAATTCAAACTACATCGATCACGTGCAGATCACGATGGCCGAAGATATCGGTGTTGGTGGACGCGCCGGTTACTACGACGGCATCGGCGCTGCTCGCGATGTGATTCAGAACCACCTACTACAGCTTTTGGCGCTTACAGCAATGGAAGAGCCAGTTTCTTTTGAAGCAGCTGATTTGCGCGCCGAAAAAGAGAAGGTACTCTCGGCCGTTAGAGTTCCAAAGGATCTGGCTAAGCACACAGCCCGCGGTCAATACGCGGGTGGTTGGCAGGGCGGCGAAAAGGTCACCGGATTCTTGGACGAGGACGGTATGAACCCTAAGTCCGTCTCAGAGACCTACGCTGCAATGCGATTGGATATCAACACGCGTCGCTGGGCCGGAGTGCCGTTTTATCTTCGCGCCGGTAAGCGCCTTGGTCGACGAGTGACTGAAATTGCAGTGGTATTCAAACGCGCTCCTCAACAACTATTCGCCGAGAGTCAGACCAGCGCCCTTGGGCAAAACGCTTTGGTTATTCGAGTCCAGCCAGACGAAGGAATAACGATTCGTTTTGGCTCAAAGGTGCCGGGTGTTGGTATGCAGGTTCGCGATGTCACCATGGACTTTGGTTACGGCCACGCATTTACGGAAGCAAGCCCTGAGGCTTATGAGAGGCTGATCCTTGATGTGCTGTTGGGTGATCCACCGCTGTTCCCGCGTCACGAAGAGGTGGAGCTTTCTTGGAAGATTCTGGATCCCATCGTCAGTTACTGGGAGAAAAAGGGTAAGCCAGAACAGTATCGCCCGGGCACCTGGGGTCCTACATCTGCAGACGACATGATGGCCCGCGATGGCCGTGAATGGAGAATTCCGTGATCATCGATCTTGAAAACACAACAATAAGTAAAGTTTCAAAGCGAATTGTCCAGATTCGTGAACAGGGTGGTGTCGT
>JBEGTF010000006.1:0-26245 GCA_041179545.1 Actinomycetota bacterium
TGAACCATGTCTTGCTGCTGCCAAGCCATGTTGTCGCGAAGGTAGTCGAAACCAAACTCGTTGTTGGTTCCATAGGTGATGTCGGCAAGGTACTGCTCACGACGAACGTTTGGGTCCTGACCGGAAATGATGCAACCGGTGGTCATGCCAAGGGTGCGGAATACGCGGCCCATCAAATCTGACTGGTAGCTAGCCAAGAAGTCATTTACGGTAACCACGTGTACACCGCGGCCAGCGATTGCGTTTAGGTATGCAGGAAGGGTTGCCACCAGGGTCTTACCTTCACCGGTTCGCATTTCGGCGATGTTGCCAAGGTGCAGAGCGGCGCCACCCATAATCTGAACGTCAAAGTGACGCATGCCAAGTGTGCGCTTTGAGGCTTCACGAACCGCAGCGAAGGCTTCAGGGAGCAGATCGTCTAGGCTCTCGCCGGCTGCGTAGCGCTCACGAAGCACGGTGGTCTCGTTGGCCAGTTCCTGGTCTGAAAGGGTGCTGAAGTCCTCTTCTAGGGCATTTACCGCAGTTGCGTAGTTACGCAGCTTTGCAAGCAAGCGTCCTTCGCCAGCGCGCAGGACTTTATCGATGATTGATGCCAAGATTTTGCTCCATACCGGTCAGTTGGTTCTGGGTTCAATCTTAGGCGAAAGCCCCCGACCCAATTGGGCTGGGGGCTGACGCTCAGGAACTCCTAAGGTTTGGCTAGGACAGAGTGATAACGCCGTAGTTCCAGCCTTTTCGGCGGTAAACCACGCTTGGCTTGCCGGTCTCAGAGTCTAGGAACAGGTAGAAATCGTGGCCGATGAGCTCCATGTGATACAGGGCATCGTCAACGGTCATCGGTGTGGATTCAAATTCCTTGCGGCGAATAACCACCGGGCTCTCGCCCATGTCCGGAGCTTCTGGCTCGCTTTCGGCGACCGGAGCCACTTTGCCAAGCAGCACGTCTGAGTCCGCTGGGCGAATGTCCAGCTCAGCAAAGTCATGCGCGGCCAATTCGCTGGTGCCAATTGAACCGTGGTGGCCGTGGTGCACCTTGCGGCGGTCGCTGGCGCGGCGTAGGCGCTCGGAAAGCTTGCCAAGGGCAATGTCGAAGGCGGCAAATTTATCGCCGGCGTGGGCCTCGGCACGGATAACGTGTCCCGGTTCAAAAACGGTTAGCTCAACCTGATCTTCTGGGCCGGAATTTCGGCTGTGGTCATGACGGGTCACTTTGATATCGAGGGCCTGAACCTTGTGAGCCAACTGCTCAACTTTGTGGGTTCGGTCAGATACGTATTCTCGAAAGCGATCCGAGACGGTGAGGTTGCGGGCTGTGATTTTGACTTCCATGATGACCTCATATCTACGGGCAACTTTGCCCGTGAATGAAAGGTATACCTTAAACGAATTTCTCGTGGCGTTTTTGAAGATTTTTCGGCAAGGTCTCAGCAAAAGCCACGAAGCCCGCTACTTCAAGCCCGATGGCGCCCAGGCAGCGATAGCCCTCGGCAATTGTGGAGCCAGTGGTCACGATGTCATCAACGAGGATGACTCTGGGTTTGCCACCCCTTGGATTTTTACGTGGCGCCTTGGCCACCATAGAGCCGATTAGATTCGTGCGGCGATCTTGGCCGCTCAGCGAAGCCTGATCGGAAACCACTTGCGAAAAGCTAAGCAACCTTTCAACGCGCAACAACTCTTTGCGATCTTTTGCAACTTGTCTAGCCAGTGCCTTAGCTAAAACGCTGGCCGGCTCAAATCCTCTTGTGGAATATGATTCACGTTTGCTTGGAATCGGAACAAGCGAAATGTTTTCAAAGTCGAAATGCCTGATGGCTTGTGACATTGCAGGCGTTATAACTTTCGCGACTGAAGTCTGGTGCCCCTCCTTGAACTCGTGTACTAACTTCGCGACATCCGCGTTGTATTCACAGGTTGCAAACCCGGTCAGGCTGCCAATTGTCTGTCTAGAAATCTTCCTAGGAGTGAAAGCAAGTTTCTTCACACATGAGTCACAAACGTTGGAGCCCTGTGCCGCGCAAATTATGCACTCACTAGGCATAAGGAGGTTGATTAGTTCATCAAAAATTTCCACGCTGCATAGTCGCAGGAACTAGAGCTGCCTGGAGTGCAAATTTTTATTTTGTGGATTACTAGTTTCCAGGAAAATGCAGTGCAGCTACATTGGTAGCAACGAGTAACCAGTTAGAACCGCGGAACTGGTACATGCTCGATCCGGAATCGCGAATAAACACCGTTGCAGCCTGACCGGAACCGACGATTTGAACTCCGTCGCGAATCGATGTCAGCGAACGAGTTCCCCCGCCCACCATCACCACAAGTGGTTGTGCGTAACCATCGATAGGGTCACCGAGAAGGCCGATTCGAATGTTGTCTAACCAGGTAACCGACTGGGCGCCAATCTGGCCGGCAGGTTTTATCGGTGTTCCGAAGGTAGTTGGATTACCTTGCGGATCACGAATGATGGAAGCTACGTACACCGTGCTGTTCGCTTGGGTCCCGGTGGAAACAACAATGCGACCGCCTTCGCTACTCACGGAGAAACTGCGACGATCAAGGTTGCTCAACCAACCAGCAGAGAATGGAACACGTTTTCCCTCTGCGTTGAAGACCAGAATTCGACTGTTTCCACTCTTTGGCACAACCCATGCATAGCCACTTGAATCGAGCACAGGAGAAAGGAAATCCTCACCCTTCACCAATAGTTTTGGTTCCTGGATCAGCTTGCCGAGAGCCGTTTGATAAATGCCGTCTTTTGCTGTCAAGAGGACTGTGCTTTCCTCGGCATTCATTGCAAAGTCAGTTGCAGGTAGTTGGCTCAACAATTCCTTTGAACCACCGACAGCCTGAGTGCCAGCGCTGTCCATGTGGATTAACTCTTGGTCGTATAGCGCCACCGGATTCACGATTTGATTCTGGGTGTTTGGAAAGCTGAATGAATTTGCATCCAGTGCACTTCGCTGAACTGTCACATTCACCGAATAGACACTGTTTAGCTGAATTAGAGTTTCACGAATTTGGGTTTGCATTTGACGACGTTCAGTTGCCGAAGCCTCGAGGGCCTTTGAGGAAAGGTCAACTGTTGCAATTCCATCGGCAACGGTCACCGT
Organism: Actinomycetota bacterium; assembly: GCA_041179545.1. Taxonomy (GTDB): domain Bacteria; phylum Actinomycetota; class Actinomycetes; order Actinomycetales; family Microbacteriaceae; genus Rhodoluna. The sequence continues at coordinate 3,111 of JBEGTF010000006.1, forward strand.
GCTGAGGCTCAGCTTGGTGCCAGCCGGAATCGCCGAACGGACCGCGGAAGTCAACCAGTCACTTGGTCCACCTAGCAACGCAGTCACCAAGCGGGTACTGGTTGACGCGCGCGAAGGAAACCAGCGCACATCAGGAACAAGTCGTTTTAACTGATTGTCAAAGAAGTAAAGCGCGTAAGCCTTGAAAACCACATCAAAAACCGGGCGAATAACGCTGATCAAATTTGGTGCGGAGGTAATGCGCCACTGGCCTGCTTCTTTGCGCATCTTGATTCTCACGAACTCACGACTGCCAGCTGGCATAGCCTGATACTGCCCGCGATCATTGACCTTGGCTGCGATTGGAACAACCACCGTGGCAGAGTCGTCTACAGAAAACGTGATGGTTGGATTTCCGTCTTGAATAAGAACTTCATTATTGGGGTCCCAGTTGCTCTTGAAGTTAGAAGACAAATACGACTTGGCAACTTCGTAATCATTCTGAGGACCGGTTCCGGCATTCAAGAAACCCAGCACAATTTCTTCTTGGGTGGCGCCTTCGGCCGGCCCTGAGGGCGAGTAGTAAAGGTAATCGGTTTCTAGACCAGCCTCAACGTTTGGTCCGGTTTTTATTTCACCGCTCTTTGGCAATTGCGCGCAGGCAGTTGTGCCAAGCAGCATCATGGCCGCGAATCCAGCCAGAGTAATTTTCAGAAACTTATTCATTTGTGGTACCAGCCTTACGAGACTTTTTTAGCACCTTGGTTGGAGGCAGTGGCAGCGGTGATTGTGTGAACACCATTCCTTGGCGACGAGGCAGGGTCAATCTAAATGACGCTCCCTCGTTTGGTTTTGCCCAAACCTGCAACCAGCCACCATGCAGGTGCGTATCTTCAAGAGAAATCGCTAAGCCAAGTCCGGTGCCGCCAGTAGTGCGCTTGCGGGCTGGGTCGGCACGCCAGAATCGGTCAAAGACTCGATCCACTTCGGCGCGACTCATGCCAATTCCGGAATCGGTAACACTAATTGCCACAGCTGAATCACTCATTCCAACTGCAACACCGATAGGCCTGCCCTCGCCGTGCTCAATCGCATTAGCTAACAAGTTTCGAATTAGACGCTCAATTCGGCGACCGTCAATTTCAGCATCAACCGGACCGCTTGGGATATTGATTTCAATTGCAGATCCGCGGCTCTGCGCTAACGGCTCAAGGCCAGCGATTGCCGAACCAACAACACCGTTAACGTCTTGAATCTCAAGGTCGGCGGCTACCGCACCTGCGTCGTAGCGCGAAATTTCTAGCAAGTCATTCAGCAGAACTTCAAAGCGTTCAATCTGGTCATGCATCAACTCGGCTGAGCGCTTGGCAGCTGGTTCTAGTTTTTCTCGACTGGCAAAAATAATGTCGCCGGCCAATTTGATTGTGGTGAGCGGGGTGCGAAGTTCGTGAGACACGTCAGAAACAAAACGCTGTTGCATTTTCGAAACGCTGGCAAGTTTTGTAATTTGCTTCTGCAGCGAGTCAGCCATGCGATTAAAGGAGCGGGCAAGAATCGCGATAACGTCATCTCCGCGCTCGGTAAGGCGGCGGTCAAGGGCACCTTCGGCGATTTCCTCAGAAACCTCGGCAGCAACCTGCACGGGCTTCACCAACCAGTTGGTCACGAAGAAGCTCACGGTTCCAATCATGAACAGCAGAATGAGCATGCCCCAAAACAGAATGCTTTGCACGAAATCAAGCGTCTGCTGCTCACCATTTAGGTCAAACACCAGGTAGAGCTCATACTTACCGGCCAGAGGGATTTCAATTGGAGAGCCAACCACAATTCCAGGATGCACGGATCCATTTGGTTGGGTAAGTCCGACTGATTGATAGGTGAGCTTTCCACTTGATGCGCGTACCTGAGTTTTTAAATCCGCAGGAATAACCGCGGTGTCTAGATCAGCCGAAATGGGGCTCTGCAAGATTTGCGCACCAACCTGGCCTGGCGTGCGTAGCAGTGCAATCTTTCGCGAGTCAACGGTCCCCGATGATTCCAACGACGGGACAACTGAGTTCAAAAGAGTTTGCAACGCAATTTCATCGGTAACCGTAGAAGCTGAGAAAGTGTTCTGTACTTCAACAACTCCCCTCTCAGATTCGGCAAGAATCTGAGTCACTCGAGTTTGGTACAGACCGTTACCGATTGAGTAAGAGAGAAAACCACCCACGATAAGTAGCGCAATGCCCGAAAGCACAACGGTCGTGAAAACAGCTCGAGCCTGAAGGAATCGGCGAAAAAGACCGAGCGCCCAATCTATGGCGACTCGTAATTTCATTTAGCCCTGGCCAGCCTTGTAGCCAATGCCGCGAACGGTGGTGACAATTTTTGGATTGTCTGGATCTTCTTCAATTTTTGAACGAAGACGCTGTACGTGCACGTTCACCAAACGAGTGTCTGCTTTGTAGTGGTAGCCCCAAACGGTTTCCAAAAGCATTTCGCGAGTGAACACCTGCTTTGGTTTAACTGCAAGAGTAAGAAGCAGGTTGAATTCAAGTGGGGTCAACAGAACTTTTTCGCCACCTCGACGCACTTCATGGCCAACAATATCTAATGTCAATGGGCCAATTTGAATCTTGTCTTCTGATGCACCAGCGATTGGGCGAAGGCGCGCACGAATTCGAGCAAGCAAAACCACCGGATCAAAAGGCTTTACTACATAGTCATCAGCACCGGCCTCAAGACCACGAACAACATCGTCGCTCTCGGTCTTTGCAGTAAGCATGATGATTGGTGTTCCTGAAAGCGCACGAATTTCTTCACAAACTTCGATGCCGTCTTTACCAGGCAACATCACGTCAAGAAGAACCAGGTCTGGAGCCTCAGCCTTGAATGCATCTAAGGCACCAGAACCCGCGTCGTGAAAACAAACGTTGAAACCCTCGGACTCGAGAACAATGCCAACCATCTCGCGCAGTGCGTTGTCGTCATCGACGACCAAGATTTTGTGTGGCATTGTGATTCCTCGAATCTAATTACTAGTAGCGGTAGTGGTCTACCTTGTATGGGCCCTGAACTGGAACACCGATATAGCGTGCCTGATCATTGCTCAACTGAGTTAATTCAACACCAAGTGCGCTCAAGTGCAAACGGGCAACTTTTTCGTCCAGTGTTTTAGGCAAAATGTGCACGCCTAGCTCGTAATCGCTCAACTTGGTGAATAGCTCGATTTGAGCCAATACCTGGTTGGCAAACGAGGTGCTCATCACGAAACTTGGGTGCCCGGTGGCGTTTCCCAGGTTCATCAGGCGTCCCTCACTCAAAATCAGTACCGAGCGGCCATTAGGTAGGCGCCATTCGTGAACCTGTGGCTTGATTTCAACCTTTTCAACTCCCTGGATGCGGTTGATCCCAGCCATATCGACTTCGTCATCAAAGTGACCCACGTTGGCGATAAGCGCCTGATGCTTCATCTGCAACAAGTGCTCAGGCTTGATGATCGCAGTGTTTCCAGTTGCGGTCACAAAGATGTCAACGGTTTCGATTACAGACTCTAGAGTCGCAACCTGGTATCCGTCCATCACTGCCTGAAGCGCACAGATTGGATCAATCTCACTCACGATTACGCGAGCGCCCTGACCGCGAAGTGCATCCGCTGATCCCTTACCAACATCACCGTATCCGGCAACGAAGCAGGTCTTACCACCGATGAGAGTATCGGTGGCACGATTTAGGCCATCAGGAAGTGAGTGGCGAATTCCGTATTTGTTGTCAAACTTTGATTTGGTGACCGAGTCGTTCACGTTGATAGCTGGGAACAACAGTTCGCCGCGCTTGTGGAACTCGTAAAGGCGGTGAACACCAGTGGTGGTCTCTTCGGTTACACCCTTGATCTCTGCAGCAATGCGAGTGAAACGGGTTGGGTCATTCTTTAGCGATGCGCGAAGCAGTTCAAGAATTACCGCGTACTCTTCACTGTCGTCAGCTCCGGTTGCTGGAACAGAGCCAGAAATTTCGAATTCGCGCCCCTTGTGAACTAGAAGGGTTGCATCGCCACCGTCGTCAAGAATCATGTTTGGTCCGGTGTAGTTTTCACCAGCCGCTTCTGCTTCTGCAGACCAGTCGAAGATGCGATCCGTGCACCACCAGTACTCGTCGAGGGTTTCACCCTTCCAAGCAAATACCGGAGTTCCCGATGGGTTCTCGACGGTTCCGTTTGGTCCAACTACAACTGCAGCAGCAGCTTCGTCTTGGGTTGAGAAAATGTTGCACGATGCCCAGCGAACCTGAGCACCAAGAGCAACCAAGGTTTCAATCAGAATTGCGGTCTGCACTGTCATGTGCAACGAACCGGTTATGCGTGCGCCCTTAAGTGGCTGAGAGGCTGAGAACTCTGCGCGCAGTGCCATCAGACCTGGCATCTCGTTTTCTGCGAGGCGAATCTGGTGACGGCCGGCCTCAGCAAGAGTTAGGTCGGCAACTTTGTAATCAAAGGCGGTGATGGTTTTTGACATTGTGCTTACGCTTTCTGCTGGATGAGGTTTAGAACCTCGTCGCGAATCTGGATCATCTGGGCCTCGGATGAGGCTTCGACATTTAAACGAAGCAGCGGCTCGGTGTTCGAAGCACGAACGTTGAACCACCACCAGTTTCCAGCATCAGCAGGCTTGCCTAGCTCTTGTTTCTTTGTTGCGGTAATGCCATCAAACTCATCAAAGTCCGCGCGGTCTGCGAAAGCAGCTTGAACGCGGGCCTTGGCGGCTGCGACATCAGAGACGGTCGAGTTGATTTCGCCGCTCAAGTAATAAGGATTGTACTTTTTTGCAAATTCCGAAAGAGGCTCATCTTGCGACCCATACTCTGCTAACACGTGCATGGCCGCCAACATTCCGTTATCGGCACCCCAAAAATCCCTGAAGTAATAGTGCGCGCTGTGTTCTCCACCAAAAATGGCCTTCGTAGCAGCCATTTGGTCCTTAATAAGTGAGTGACCGACCTTGGTCTTCACCGGGCGGGCTCCGTCAGCGGCAATGACCTCTTCAACCACGCGCGAGGTCAATAGGTTGTGCAGCACGGTAATTGCTGCACCAGGGTTTGTTTGCTTCTCGCGGGCAATCTCACGGTGCGCAACAATCGCTGCCACCGCAGAAGGGGTAACCGGTTTGCCCTTTTCGTCGATAACGAAGCATCGGTCCGCATCACCGTCAAAAGCCAAGCCGATATCTGCACCGTGCTCAACCACTGCCTTCTGTAAGTCAACCAAGTTTTTTGGATCAAGCGGATTTGCCTCGTGGTTTGGAAAAGAGCCATCCAGCTCGAAATACATTGGGATGATTTCCAGGGGCAATGACTCAAGGTCATTCGCATGTCCAAGAACCGCTGGCACTGTCATGCCGCCCATACCATTGGCCGCATCAACAACAACCTTGAGCGGGCGGATTTTTGAAAGGTCAACTAGCTCGCGCAAGTAAGTAGCGTACTGAACCAAAATGTGCAGTTCGCGATACGTGCCTGGGTTCTCAACTTCGTCGATTCCGTTTTCGATATATGCTTTCGCGCGATCGCGAATCGCCGCCAACCCGGTATCCATGCTGATACCGCGCGCACCTGCGCGAGAAAACTTGATGCCGTTGTATGCGGCCGGATTGTGACTGGCGGTAAACATCGCAGCTGGTGCGTTTAGTACACCCGATGCAAAGTAGCTTTCATCTGTGGAGCAAAGTCCGATTGAAACCACATTGGCACCGCGAGCCTGAGCTCCAGCGGCAAACGCGTCAGCAAACTCAGGCGACGAGTCGCGCATGTCGTGACCAACCACAACATCTTTGCCAGCAGCATCAAGCTCATCTACGAAACCGGCAGCGAGAGCTGAAACAATTTCAGTGGTTAGAGACTTGCCTACTAAACCGCGTACGTCGTAGGTCTTGACGATTGCGTCCCAATCAATATTCATCGCGCTAAGTTTACCAAGGCCAGCCCTTGGCCTGCCTAGAATTGGGCCATGGCAGAGAACCCGAGAGCTAAAGGCGTCAACAGAGACCGGCATGGTCGCGGTATTCGCCAGCCCCTGCTGAGCAATCTGCTTCGCAACGGCAGTCGTCTATCGAGCTTTGAACAGATAGTTTCAGGGACCTGCGAGTACCTAAAGAACTGCTGGCCCGAAGAATTGATCGACCTTAATTGGGAGGTAGCCGATGCGCCTTCAATTAAGCCTGAATCAAAAGGGGTTCGTCGCTGGGCGGTAAAGCGTGAAGAAATGACAATCGTTATCTACCGCCTGCCGATTGAGCGCCTTGGTCACCACAGCCGAGTAGATGCCCTGCACGAGCGCATGCACATTGAGGAAAACGTTTTTGCCGCTGTGGGTCACCTGATCGGCAAAGACCCCTGGGATCTGGTTCCAGATCGGTACCGCGACTAACTCGCGATAGCGGCCCTAGCGAACATTTACTGAAACTTTTCCGCCAGCATTTTTTTGATCCAGCACCGATAAGTTCGCGACCGTGCCATTTATGTCCGTTATCAAATTCGCATAAATCGGATTCTCACTCGCTGCGAACGAATATGTAGAGCCAGGGGTAACCTCGAGAACCTCAATGACCCCGGTTTTGCCGTTGTAGATACACAACTTTGAAATTCCCGCGGATGGGACAGTCAGGTTTCGCTTGCCGGTGAATTTTTGAGCGGCAGGTATCCAGGTGAAATCGGGAGCCGAAGTTGCGGTGACACGAGAAAGACGAATTGACGATTGAATCTCTACGTCGGCTGAAATTAGCGCAACATAGTTTCCGTCTTTGAGGCCAGGTATTTCAATGTCGGAAACGGAGCCGGCATTCACGGTTGTGCGAACTACTGTTCCAAAAGTCGATGCACTAGCACCCACGATTTGTGCGGTTACCGTGGCCGCTGCGTTTCCGGGAACGAATACTCTCAGCACCGTAGCAAGGTCTTCAAAATCTGCACTTGAGGAACGAAGCTTGGCGGCTTGCGCGGTTCCTCTTATAAAGACGCCGGGCACAACCTGCTGCTTTGAGAATTCCGGTGAAGGGGAAACATAATCAACTCCTGCGGCACTCAACCCGCGAACAGTGCGCTGTTGGATCCAGGCTGCCACTGCCCCACCATTTGCCATTACATGCACACCAAAACTTTTTGTCTTTGGCACAACACCGGAAAGCGGAACCACGGTTGTTTTACCTGCAACCACTGCAATGCCATTTAGGCCTGGTGCATCAATCGAACCGGCTTCACTAAAAATTTCTAGACTCACCGTTGAATCCACCTGAGTTGTGTTGCGCAAAATCAACAGCGCCTCGCGACCTGTCGTGGTTGAGCCGCCCAATAACCAAATGTCGTTGGTTGGCAACTGGCAGTTGGTTGCAGCTAATCCTCTTAGGGTTGCGCCGGCTGCATTTTGAAACTGGCTTGCGTTCAAAAGCGCTGAGCCCTGATTGGCAACACCTAGCGGCGCGGTAACTGTGTAAATTCCATCGTTTGATTCAAGAGTTGCGCCATCGGTGGAATTGAACTGGCTGACGTATGAAACATTGCCAACATGTTCAAAGTTGCCAAGAGAGGTTCCCTGCGCGCCACCGGCCTTGAAAAGCGATTCCGGGCAAACCAGGCTAAGGTCTCTTGCCTTTACATCTAGCGATGCTGGCGCAGGAACATTGCCGATTTGAATTTCAAAAGTAGGGGTGAGCAATGTACCGCCGACGACAGTTGCCAACACTGCGAAGAGAATCACAATTTTCTTGAACATTAGTTTTCGTCACCAGCCTCAACAAAAATTTGACTATCACCAGAAACACGGCGACGCTGGTTTGTTGTTGGAATTGCAAGAAGCACAAAACCAAGCAGCACGGCCAATTGAACACCTTTGGTTATTGACCAAGGCGAATTAGGTTGCAGCCCTGCATTAAGTTGCTTCTGGTTTGGCTCGCGCACTCGCCATAGCTGACCCGAGTCAGTTGAACCGACCGCTTCAAGTTCCTTAACCGAATCTAAGGCAACACCAAGTTGACCGGCTATTTGCGAAGACCTATCTGGAACTAGAACGTACCCAATTCCGGCATCGTCGATTATTTTTTGAAGATCAGACCCGTTAGCCGAAGCCAAATCGGCAACCAATTGGGCGATGCGATTGTATTCGGCGGCTCGTGACTCCTTTACTCCGTCAAGCGCAAAGCGGTAACTCAAACTCACATCTTCAAGCTGGACACCGTCACCAGAAACCACCTCGGCGCCAAACTGGATTGACCCATCCGAATTTACTTCGGGATTAATGACCAACATCTTTAGAGCGCTGCCTTGTTCTGCCTCGGCGGCAACGATCGACGGCACTACGCGGCCATCGGTGTATTTCAAACCTGGAGCGGTGGTAACCGCAAGCACAACCGATGGCACCAAAGTTATAAGGGCTAAAACAGAACCAATTATTTTTAGTGCAACAGGTTTTTTGATTTCACTTAGACCGAGTGCAAAAAGGACACTGATGACTAAACCGAAGACTCCCAGCAGTGCAGCCGGTGAACCATTTACAAAATCATTCGATCTAACGGTCGAGCCAACACCAACTGCGACGAAAGACAGACTGCTGACCAGCCAGGCGATTGCAACCGCAGCAATTGCCGTAATCCAAGCAACAAAGGCCATGCCCCAACGCTTGCCAACCAATGCGAGCAAGGCAATCAAAATCACAGGCACGATCACCAAAGATGAGAACTCACCCACCACAGGCAGGCTCATTCCAAAACTGGGACCGCCCAGCATTAATTGCCAGACCGGAGAACTTTCACTTTGCTGTGGTAAGCCAGGGTCAGCAAGAAGAGCCATCGGCTCGGCAATTGCGAAAAGGTAATACAAAATCGTTGGGCCAAATATTGCCGCAGCAGGAAGCGGAATCCAGATTAGAAATCCGACCTTACGAATCCGCGTAAAAATGACGAGCGCAAGAGCCGCTAACAAAATTGGAACAGTGTTGGGTGCTGCTGCAGAAACAACGAAAAGCAACAACCCCGATACCGCTACCCATGACCAAGTCTGAGTAGAAAAATTCGCTCTACCGATTCCAGCTGCACGGGCGATTGCAAAAACTAACCAAGGCAAAGTTATCTGTGCAATCACAGCCGGAATTCTTGCCTGCTGCTGTGCCAGTGCCAATGCAGGCCAGAAAGCAAAAACAAGTGCAGCTGAATTTCGAACCAACGTTGATTCACTGAACATGGCAACAACTCGCCAAGCACCAGCGAACGCAATCGACTTTGCCAGGAGCAACAAGATTGCTAGTGAAAGCGACGGCGCCCAAAAGGTCATGCTGCCCAAAAGTGTGAGTACCCAAACAAACGGATCGCTCGGCCCAAAGTAGCCAAGGCCTATCGGCTGGAAGCTTGCACCGGCTCTAGAGAAAAGCGCGATCCATGAGTCGCTCAGCGGCAAGAGCCCTCCGCCGGTTGCAGCCGTTGCGGCAGGCCAGTAAATAAAGCTGAGGGCAGCCAGGGCCGTTGCAATCCAGAGGGCACCAGACGCTACGAATCCTGCCGCGGTTGAACTTTGTTCAACTTCAAATTCTCCGCGAGCGAAGGCCGCGAGTGTTGCCTCGCTCTGCTCGCGCTCTAAGGCCGCTCTATTAGAGCTTCGAACCTGCTGCCACGTAGCGCGTAACCCACGCAGTTTTGAAAATTTCACAACGCTGGTTTTTGCAATGTTCCCACGGCTACTGAATCTGCGCCCCACGGTGAAGAAGCCCCACAGTGAAGCCGATATCTCAGCCCAAATTCTGTCTGGTCGCTTTGCTGCAATCCGGCCAACCGCGCGAATTAGGCCAAGCCAAGGCAAGAAAAGCCAAAACAGCAGCGCAACCGGAAAAGGTGCAAATGCCAATCGCAAATGAATTGCACTTCTTCGTAGCGCAGCCTTTGGTGAAGTGTCCAACCAACCGCGCGGGCGCTTACCCTTCATTGAAAGTGCAGCGTGTGCAACTTTTGCGCTCGGCACAACCACAACGCGGTGACCAGCCATGCGGGCACGAATTGAAAAATCAAAATCAACAGCCAGCTCAGGTGCAGCCTTGTCGAAGCCACCTAGTTGCTTAAACAAATCAAATCGAATCAAAGCGGCTGCTGTTCCGATTGCTAGAACATCGTCGGCGTCATCGTGCTGGGACTGATCAAGTTCGCCGCTCACGATTGAAAACAAATCACCAAGCGGGGTGAGGGTGAGGCCCAATTGATTAACTACGCGCGGATCATTCCAATCCACCAGCTTTGGTCCAGCCAATGCCACAGAAGGTGATAACTCAACCGCTTGCAAAAGATTTTGAAGAGAACTCGGTTCTGGGGCGCTGTCATCGTGTAACAGCCAGATCCAGTCCGGTTGTTCTGAGAAATTTGAGGAAATATTTTTTACGGCAAACGCTACTGAGTTTGCCAAGGTCGTCGAAGATGGCAGTTGCTCTACTTGCGAAACACCTGCGGCACGAGCCACTTCAACACAATTTGAATTTGTTGAAGTATCAACTACAAGAATCTGATCGACTGATCTCGTTTGTTTTTTTAGCGCATCAAGAGTTGCTGCAAAATAATCTGGCTCGTCGTGAGAAATTACGACGGCTACTACTGAGGGTTTCATGATCAACGGCCTGAAGCCGTGAGATTAAGCGCGCTTCTTAAGCTTGCGACGCTCGCGCTCTGACAAGCCACCCCAGATACCAAAGCGTTCATCATTTTCCAGTGCGTACTCAAGGCATTCAGCCTTCACTTCGCAACCTGAACAAATGCGCTTTGCATCGCGAGTTGATCCACCCTTTTCAGGGAAGAAAGCTTCTGGGTCTGTCTGTGAGCAAAGTGCATCAGCCTGCCAAGAAAGAGGATCATTTTCAGAATCCGAGTATGCCCCCGCGACACCAAGTCGAATTGGATCGATAAACCAGTTTTCTGGTACACGATTACGACTGTCCATAACTACATTCCCTATTCCGAAATCCCATGCGTCAGTGCAAGGGAATTCTATGGATAATTCCTTGGTTGTAATTACACTCTTGTAGTTCGGTCCGTGTCAAGTCGAGATTTGCAAGCCTAAAGGGCTAACTGAGGCTTCATGGCCCGGTTTTAGGTTCCTGAGGTGGCCAAAAAGCCCGTTCCACTGCCTGAAACGCTGAAAAACTTCGCATCTGCCGACATGTAGGCAGCTTCTCCGCGACGCAAAACTACCCGCTCTTCGAGGCTATTACTCAGGGCAATTTCACCAGCCGTGCAAAGAATTACAGCCTCCCCGGCGAGGTTTAGGTCGGCCATTAGGCGCTCCCCGCTCGGTTCCATTTTGTAGAGCAAGAAGTCATCGGTGTTGCACGGGTACTGAACCAACCCCGATGAAATTTCACGCGGCTCAATCACCGGCACGTGGCCTGAAGTGAAATCAATCACTCGCTCAAGTTCGTTTGCATCCACGTGCTTTGGTGTCAAACCACCGCGAAGAACATTGTCAGAAGCCGCCATAACCTCAATGCCCAAACCACTTAGGTAGGCGTGAATATGTCCGGCCGGCAAAAAGAGCGCCTGTCCCGGTTCCAAGAAAACGTGATTCATCAGAAGAGCTAGAACTACTCCGGGATCCCCTGGATACAAAAGGTTCAATCGCTCGGCCAACGCAAAGCGAGCTTCAAAATCCGCCATCGCTGTCAGCTCGGCATTGAAGCCATCAAGATTTCCTCGGCGCTGAATTATGTCGGTGAATACTTTGCGCAGTCCATCGGTTTCTTGCAGCAGTTTGCGCCAGTTGGCCGACATTGTTCTGAAACCTTCAGAACCTCCGGTGTGCGTTTCCATGTCCCCGAGCAGCTGATCGATTTCCTGCAAGGGTTTAAAACCGCAGAGCGCCTCGAAATCAGAAAGCGCAACGATAACCTCGGGCTTGTGCTGGTCATCTTTATAGTTTCTGTTGCTGGCAGTAAGCGCAATGCCCTGAGCATTTTCTCTGGCGAAACCCTCTTGAGCTTGCTGCCTAGTGGGATGTGCCTGGATTGAAAGCGGCTGTTCGGCGGCCAAGATTTTCATCAAGAAAGCAAGTTGATGTCCACCCAGCTGATCTATCAGCGTCTTGGATTTTTCATCAGCCAAAACCGATGGCGAAATCGGGTGAGTTCCAAACCAAATTTCAGCGGCAGGTTGGTCTGGTGCAGAGGCAGTCAACTCTGGGCCAAAATAATCGGTGATCAGAGTGCGTGAGCCCCACCCGTAATTACGCGGCAGGTTAGAAATCTTGACTAACACCGCTCCCCTTTCATCCAGCTGGACAAGCCTATCTTTGCCGACCGGACTTCGCGGGCGAATTAGACTGGCATAACCCCCGACCGGAAGCTGCAATGAATGCACTGACTAGACCAATTCGCGTGGTTTTTAACACGCGCGAAAAGGGCTACCGTTCAAAGACCTGGACAGCCTCGGCGGGTATTTTTACCCTGCTAGCTGGCGACGCTGTTCGATACAGCGTTGGCTGGTGGGGCTGGGGGGCGGTGTTGGTAATTCTTTTTGCCGCATCCATGATTCTTTTCTTTAGAAACCAACCGATAATCACCATTCGCGAGATCCCCTGGCCGATGTGGGCAGTGTTTGCTTGGATGGCGCTCAGCACAATATGGTCGGCCTATCCGACGATAACGGCCCTGGCGGTTTTTTCACAGATAGCGACTACCGCTTTTGCATTGTTCCTGGTTGCCTTGTTTAGTTGGCGTCACCTACTTCGAATGTTTGCAAACGTAATCAGGTTTATTCTTGGCGCATCATTGGTTTTCGAATTTATTGCCGCCGTGATTGTTCAGGGCCCGATTGCTCCGCTTTTCAAAAACTACTCAGGAGAAAAGCCACCTGCCGCAGCTTTCTATTGGACCCAGGGGCACCTCTTTGATGGCGAGAGAATCCAAGGCATCGTTGGGAACTCCAATCTCCTAGCATTCGTTGCCATGCTCGGCGTTGTGACCTTCGCAGTTGAATACGCAATCATCGGCACCAAGCGCTGGATCAGCGCTGTTTGCCTTCTGGCCTCGGTGGTGACCATGTTGCTCGCCAAGTCTGCGGGTATTGGTTTCGCCATGGCGGCTATCTTGATTGCGGCTATCGTCTCGATTGCTGCCGAAGGAAAAGAGCGCGATGTGCGCCACAAGTATTACCGAATCGCCTGGGCCTTCGCTGGCACCATCGGTGTGATAGTTCTTTTCTTCCGTGCCACCGTTTTCGAATTCTTTGGCAAAAGCCCTGACATGACCGGACGAAGCGGCATCTGGAAGCTTGTACTTGGGCTTATTGAACAGCGCCCGATTTTTGGTTGGGGCTGGACAAGTCACTGGATGCCCGGCGTAAAACCTTACGAGGGCTTGGTTGTGATCAACAAGGTGCCTTATTACCAAGCGCACAATGCGTATCTTGACATCGCCCTGCAACTTGGTTTTGTTGGTGCAGCGCTATTTGCAATTTTGTTTTTGACCACATTTATAAAACTTTGGCGCTTGGCGGTTCGCCACACGGTGGCCCTCTATCTTTGGCCAATTTTGATTTTCATGGGACTTGCGGTTTGGAGCCTCACAGAATCAAGAATTCTCATTGAAATTGGATGGGTGCTATTGACTCTGTTTGTCGTAAAGGTGAACCAACCTGAAGAGATGCTTGAGCCCCGTGGCCGATCCCCAAAGCGTGTGCGATTGTTGAGCTTTCGCAAACGCAAAATAAATTCCTAAGGAATTACTAGAACCTGCCCCACCTTGATGAGGTTTGGGTTAGTGATTTTATTTGCAGTCATCAACGCTGTGGTTGTAATACCAAACTTCGTTGCGATCTTCGAGAGCAAGTCGCCGGCTACAACCTTGTAAGTCTTTGGCTTTGCAGTTGCGGTTGGTTTAGGCGTTGCGGTTGGTTTTGGTAATGCGCTTGGCTTTGGGCTGGCCGAAGTAGAAGGGCTAGAACTCGCACTCGGGCTAGGACTAGCTGATGGTGACGGAGCAGCGGTTGGCTCTGGCAATACAATCGGTGGTTCAACGTTGAAGCGTTCAACGCTCACGCTTACCCCGGCGGCTTTTCCGGTTGGAATCTGTGACAGCAAGTATGGCCCAACCAAAACTGACTTGACTGAACTACCACGAAGCTTTTCGTACGCAGCAACATTTTTGATTGCTCGCTTGGTCTGACCTTCAATAAGGAAGTAGTTCTTATCTACGGTTCTAACAAAACGTCCGAGCGTGATGCTTGATTTGGTCAGCGCGGCACAGGTTGATTTATCCAAAGTGATGCCACGGCCCGGATAGTGGCTGGCGTCAATTTCTGAAACGGGATACAAAGCACCGGTAATTGCAATGTAGTAGCTGGCATCACAAACGAATTTCATTCCAGTGATCTTGCTCGTCTTGGCATAACCCTTGAATTGCGCCGCAGGAATTGTTCGCAAAGTCTTGAGCCCAAGCAAGGCAGCCTGATTGGCGTCATTAACAACCAGTGCTCGCTTCAAACCATCAATCATGTAGGTCTTTGTTGAGTCACTTGATCTAACGTAGGCACCGGGCGCAATGACCGGGTGACCGCTTGGGATCTGCGCGACCGCTGAACTTGACAACGTCTCAGCCTTGGTGGTCTTGACGACCGGAGCGAGCTTCGAAACATCAGCAGAGTTCAAGACCAAACGCTTTTCACCATCAGCGATTAGGTAAACGGCTTTTGCTGTCGCGGTCTTTACAACCAAGGTTGAATCCACGGTTGTTGGCGCGTCAGGAATTAGAGCAAGGAATTCATCAGAAACAACTGGAGCGTTCTTTGAAATCACTTTGGTATCAAGAACTTTTCGTTTGCCGTCCTTAGTGATCAAGTACTGGTTTCCGGCAGCATCATTCATGATGCTCTTAATCGTGACCGGTGCGGCCACCGAGGCAATTGCCTCGCCCAACATGCTTCCGGTTGACTTAGGGAACCACTTGGTGAAATCAATATCGGCCGCAGTGGCTTTATCGATGTCGTAGTAATAGGTGCCGTCAAATAGCGAAAGCTTTTCGGTTGCCAAGTTGGTAAATGAAACGCCCTTGCGGATGATTGGCTTACCCCAAGGAAGGTTCTTGAAAGCTGATACCTTCACGGCAGAAAGAGCTGGCACACCGATGCGTGAATCGGCTAATGAGTCAGCGTCAAGAATTTGTCGCTTGGCACCGTCCTGAATAAAGAAGGTCTGACCATCTTCTCCAGATAGGTACTCAGTGATGCCTGGGGCGGATGGCAATGCGTTCATTTGATTCTGAGTCAAAGTAATTGCGTTGTTACAGTCCAGCCCAAACACTGCCACCTGGGTGCAGTTAGTGAACTTGTACTTCTGTCCACCGTCGATGAAGTAGTAGTTGCCAAGCGCCGGTGACTTAACCAAGCGACTTGCCTTGCCCGTATCTACGAACGAATCCAGATACGCCTGCGATACCGTGCCAAGCGGACCAAGTGGCTTCAACGCAGCAACCGTATCGGCATCATCAATCAAGAACTTTTTACCTTCAACGATTAGGTATGTTTCAGACTGCGCGCTCTTCAGCAAAAAGCCACCACCGATTGGATCCCCAAACCAGTCTGAATAGAATCTCCAGAAATTGCGATTTCCGTAGGCGCTGCAGGAGTCTCCCGTGCCATAGAGGTTGGCAAGCGCCGCATCATTTGGTGTGTAAGGCGTGTAGTAGTAAAGCGCAGCTGTGGCACGGCTCTTTATCGTCACGCTCTTTTTGCCACAACCGGGATTATTTGCTTGGTAGGAAATCTGTTTTGTTGAACCAACCGCTAAGTAGGTGAAAGATCCGCGAGGATCCCCGTACCACTTGAACTGTGAAACACCGCGCAAAACCTGCCAAAACAAACGGCTCGAAACAAGCGAGTCTTTTCCACAAATCTCTGGGTGAGCATCAGGGCAGCCGTAACCCATCGCAGCTTTATACATGTACTCGGTTGGATTTCTGCCTTGAACCAAGCCTTGCTCTTTTTGCAGTGTCACCAAAATCACTCGAGGATTCACTCCACACGCCTGAGCAACTTTAAAAATAATTTGCGCCGCAGTTTGGTTCTGAGCCGGAGGTATATCGGTGCAGACTTTTGGGTTTTCATCCCACCAGTGCAAAGTGTCTGCAATTGCGGCAGAACCAACGATGTCCTCGGTGTAATCCTTTAGGCACTTTGGTCCACCATCGGCATCATTACAAGACGGCACCTGGCTATTCAGAAATCTTTGGATCTCCGTAACCGACATGGCACCAAAGTCGTAGAACACGCTGTCGCTGATGATTAAACCCGGGTCAAATTTCGACGCATCGGCGGCTTGTGCCTTGGGAGCCGCCGACAGGGCAATAAACCCGGTTGCGACTAGGAGTGCTGAAACAACTATCGCAACCAGTCTCGAGAACTGGTTAACGATCACGGTATGGTGACTCCGGCACTAGTGCTTCCCTCGTATGCTGCTGAAGCGTAAGACACAGTTACTGTTGCCTTACCTTTTGGAAAGCCTGCGGTTGGCAACATTGCTGGGTAGCACTGTGTCGTGGAAACATTTGCCTCTGCTTTCACAGCGACAGTTTTTGAGACTGAACCGCTACTCAAAACAAATGTGCATTTTCCGCCATCTTCAGCTGCATTAGTAACTTCAACCACCGCTGAAACAAATCCGGTGTTGCCATCCACACTTAGATCGATGAAGTTGAACTTTGCGATACCTACGGTTGGCGCCGCAGATGCTGATGCCGAATCGGTTGGGGTTGGCGAAACCTCAGAAGCCGAAGGAGATTGTGAGGTCGAAGGGTTTTGGTCGGTGCCCCAGTTTGGATAAAGAAGTGCACAGCCAGTCAGCGAAACTAACGCCAAAGAACCGATGGACAGAGCTGCGATGGAGACCTTCAGAGTCTTCTTCATAATTACTCCTTTACTTCGTCAATAACGAAGGACTTTTTTACCATTTCATGGATTGCTGAGAAATTAGGGTGAATCACATCAACATTCGGCGGCACCAAACTTAATTCCTTGATGCCGAGAGATCTTGCCTTGCCGGCGAGCTCAACGTACTGAGACAGCATTGCGCTCGGAATATCGGTGCGAACCAACTTCTGCCCCGCCAAAGCAATGCCCTGGAAACGAGTTAGCACGCTCCCCGGTTCAATCTGGCTAAGCACTGCCTGCTCCACCTCGTGCTGGCGACGCATGCGATCGTAGTCGCTGGTGCTGTGACGGCTACGGGCGTACCAAAGCGCGGTATAGCCATCCATGTGCTGCTGTCCGGCTTCAATCCAGCCCTTCACATCTGAAAGGTCGTCAAGTTGACCACCGATAGGCAAGCGTTCTTTCACATTGATGTTGATGCCCCCAAGCGCATCTATCAACTCGGTAAACGAAGCCATGTCAACCAAAACGTAAGACTGAATCTCAAGTCCGGTTACAAACTCGACCGCGTCGCGAGTTGCCTCGGTGCCCGGTGTTGATCCGTGCTTTTCAGCATCTGGATAGGCGTCTGCGTGGTTGTCTTCGACATCTTTATAGATTGCGTTGATCAAACAATCGATCCCACAGTTCCAGCCGTTTGGGTAGATCTTGTTCATAGGCGACCCCGATGAAAAACCCACATGCTGCATGTTGCGCGGAATACCAATGTTTACGGTTTGACCGGTTGCTGCGTCGATGCTGATCACAGAAATAGAATCTGGTCGAATACCAAATCGGTCGGCACCTGCATCTGCGCCCAGCAACATGATGTTGTAGCGACCATCGACTGGCGAGGTGAATCCGCCCTGATTAAAGATGCTGCCGATAAAGTTTGCCTGCACACCGGCCAAGTTTCCAGCGTAAGAAATTGCAGAGGTTCCAAGAACACCGGCGAGAACAACTGCGCCAAAAGTAATCCAGCGTTCCCGGTTATATAAACGACCCAAACGCATAAGTCGAAGAGTGTCCAGAGTTAGAACGGCAAAAAGAATTGAATATGCAATTAGCGCTCCGGAAAGCACCCAAATTAGCACCGGCAAAGTTACCAACCAAATAACCCAACCTTTGTTGATTAGGCCAATGATCAATAGCAGCAAGAAGAAAATCCAGAAACCAATCGTTGCGGTTAAGCCGATTCGTGCAAGCCTGCGATTGCCGGCAACCAGCTGAGCCGAGCCCGGGACTAAAAGCGTAAGTAATAGCAACCACCAAGCGCGGCGATGCATCTGCTGCGGAGTTGCGCGTTCAGTGTTTCGAAAAGGGCCGGTCGCACGATCACGAGGAGAATTTCGCTGTGGTGTTCGCTGACTCAATCTAGGGTTTAGATTTGTGATTTCAGTTTCGCATTCTTCTCAGCGACCTGAAGCTTTAGGTCTTCACTGTAGGCAGCGACCGCAGCCGAAAGATTTTCATCAAACGCGCCAAGAATTCGCGCGGCCAAAATTCCGGCATTCTTAGCTCCTCCGATAGAAACCGTAGCTACTGGAATTCCGGCCGGCATCTGCACGATCGAAAGCAGCGAATCCATGCCATCGAGTTTTGAAAGCGGAACCGGAACACCAACCACCGGAAGTGTTGTAACCGAGGCCAACATGCCTGGCAGGTGTGCTGCCCCACCGGCGCCAGCGATAATCACTTTGATGCCACGGCCAGCCGCAGCCTTGCCCCACTCGATCATCTTTTCTGGGGTTCGGTGGGCAGAGAGCACCTCTACTTCGTACTCAATTCCAAAATCTTTGAGTGCCTGCGCGGCGTCAGACATGACTGACCAGTCTGAGTCTGAACCCATGACCACACCAACAATTGGCTTCTTTGTGCTTGTCATTTGGGGCTCCTTTTATGCGGCAACCCTCAAATTTTACCCAAGGGGCTTTGTTTATCCCCGTAGCAAAACGGCAGCAGCCCCTCTAGCCTCGGCCAATGCATGCTCCGCGGAGTCAGCGACCACAGTCACGTGCCCCATTTTGCGGCCAGCACGCGCACCCTTGCCATAGGTGTGAACCTTTGCATCAGGGTGGGCGACCAGCGCTTTATCGAGTGCCTGCACAAAATCATTGTCATCAGCAACCCCAAGCAGATTCACCATCACGGCGTGCGCTGCTCGCGGCTCAGTTGAACCAAGCGGCAGATTCAAAACTGCACGGATGTGCTGCTCAAACTGTGAAGTGACCGAACCTTCGATGCTGAAATGTCCTGAGTTGTGTGGTCGCATGGCAAGTTCATTGATCACGATGCGGCCATCGCGCGCCTCAAACATTTCAACGGCCAAAACTCCGGTTACGCCAAGTGCCTCAGCCACTTGCTTGGCAATTTCTGAGGTTGCCTTCAAGGTGTCAGCACTAGAGTCTGGAGCCGGAGCCAAGACCACAGAGCAAACTCCGTTTTCCTGAATCGTCTCAACCAGTGGCCAGGCCTTGAACTCTCCACCAGGAGTACGCGCGCTCAACTGCGCAAGTTCGCGCACAAAATCAACTTTTTCCTCAGCCAGCAAACTGCCGCCAAAAGATTCAAGGTTTTCTAGCCAGTCTTTAGCATCAACCGATGCCCTAACCACGCGCACACCCTTGCCGTCGTAGCCACCGATTGGAGTTTTAAGAATCGCGACGCCACCGTTTGCTGCGATGAAATCATCTAGCGATGCTGCGTCGTGAATTTCAGCCCAGGCCGGCATTGGTAATCCAAGCGCGCTGAGTTTCTGACGCATGTGAAGCTTGTTCTGAGCGAAAGCAAGTGCTTTGCTCGGCGGCTGCACATTCACACCATCTGCCTCAAGTGCCTCAAGCACTGAAAGCGGAACGTGCTCGTGGTCAAAAGTTATGACGTCAACTCCGCGAGCGAATTCTCGAACCACCTCAAGTTTGTTGTAGTCGCCGACCATGGTGGTCGCTAGTTGCGCCGATGAACCCGCAGACTCAGCCAGCACCTTAATTTCAAGACCCAAGTTGATTGCCGGTGGTGTCATCATTCGAGCCAGCTGGCCGCCACCGATCACGCCTACGCGCGGAGTGTGCTTGGTCATGCTGGTCCTATCTTTCGGTATCTCTATATTGCGGCCGCAAGGCGGTCGATCTCAACCGCTACCGTCTTGTGCCTAGGGATACCAGGTATTACAAGGGGTTCCTGACCATCGATCACAATGCTGATAGTGCGGCCCTTGGTCAACTGCACGTCTTTGATATGCGCAAGGCTAACCTCGCGACGCTTCTGCCCCATCAACCCAGAGCGGTAAAGCACTCGAGTGGTTGTGACTTCTAAAAACGTGCTCATGAATCTGAGCAACGGAATTAACCAAAAGAAAAATACAAGAGAACCAGAAACGATCCACAGCACGGTGTATTGCCATTGCTCGGTTAGCCGTCCACCAAAAAAAGCCATCGCGAAACACGCAACAAACAAAAACAGGTTTGGCAAAAACAACTTCGAACCGCGTGGTCGAAGCCGCGCAATGCGCTGCTCAGCTAGAAAACTCATTTACTTAATTGTGGCGCAGGTGAACGATATCTCCGGCAGCGACAGCGACGACTTCTTTCTCGCCATCTGGTTGCACGATCAACCTTCCGGTGTCATCGATTCCAACAGCGGCACCGATAATTTCTACGTCACCAGGCAAGATCGCACGAACACGATTGTTGCAGCCATGATCAAGAGTCACGCAAGCTTCAATTACCTGATTTCGCAGACCACTTGCTACGGCGTTTCCCCCGGCAGCGACCCAAGCTTGGTAAAGGCCTCGCAAATTTTCTAGGTAAACAGCAAGCACCTCATCGAGGTCAAGATTTTTTGCTCCTTCAATCTGGAGCGAGCTGGCATTTTCGATAGGCAACTCGGCCTTGTTTTGAAGCACGTTCAGACCTGCACCTATTACTACACCGCTGAGATCTCCAACAAGCTCGCTGAGAACACCGGAAATCTTTTTTTCACCCACCAAAACATCGTTTGGCCACTTGAGACCCACGGCTGCTTCGGGAATCAACGCAGCTACCGTCTTGGTCATCGCCAAACCAGCAAGCAACGGCAGCCAAGAGAAGTTAGTTGCGGCAACTCCATCGGGCTTCAATAACACCGATACAAAAAGTGAGCTACCTGCAGGTGCTACCCAGTCGCGCCCAGCACGGCCACGGCCGGCTGATTGGAAACCTGCCACCAGCACTGAGAAATCATCGGTGTTGGCGGAATTTGCGATTAAATCCGCATTGGTGGAGCCAGTCTCGGCCACAAACTCGAAATGGGCGGCAATTTGGCTACTTTTCGGGAAATCCATGGTCTAAGGGTACTGTCTGTAGGTTTCACACAGCAGATTTTGCGATTCGCAGTAGCAAACTGCCAAAGGAATGGCCCTTTTCTCTGGGTAAAGTGAAGTCCATGACCTTTGAAGATACTTTCACCCAGGCAATTCGCTTGAATCCAGACATTGCCACCACCAAGGGCAAAATTGAGGACCTGCGCCAGCGCTACCACGAAGCCGTGACCGCAGCCGGGGAAACCGCAATTGCAAAGCAGCACGCCAAGGGTAAGAACACCGCTCGTGAGCGCATCGAGATGCTGCTTGATCCGGGTTCGTTCGTCGAGATCGACGAGTACGTTCGTCACCGCTCAACCGCCTTTGGAATGGATAAGAACCGCCCCTACGGTGACGCTGTGGTTACCGGAGTTGGCACAATCCACGGTCGCCAGGTTGCACTGTTTTCTCAGGACTTCACGATTTTTGGTGGATCACTTGGTGAAGCAGCTGGAAACAAAATCATTAAGGTCATGGACCTAGCTATCGCAACCGGTGTTCCGATTATTGGAATTCTTGATTCAGGTGGCGCTCGAATTCAAGAGGGTGTAATTGCTCTTGGCAAATACGGAGAAATTTTCAAGCGCAACACAATGGCATCTGGTGTCATTCCTCAGATCTCTCTGATCATGGGTCCTGCTGCCGGTGGTGCTGTTTACTCCCCTGCGCTTACCGACTTCGTAATCATGGTTGATAAAACTTCAAACATGTTTGTTACTGGCCCAGATGTAATCAAGACCGTGACCGGCGAAGACGTTGGCATGGAAGAACTTGGTGGAGCTCGTGCACACAACGAACGCTCGGGTGTTGCACACTACCTAGCTGACGACGAAGCTGACGCAATCGACTACGCTCGTGCGTTGCTTAGCTACTTGCCAGAAAATAATCTTTCTGAAACCGTTCAGTACGCGCCGGAGGGTGAGCTTGAAATCACTGACGCCGATGAAAAACTGAACACAATCATTCCCGATTCACCGAACCAGCCCTACGACATGAAGACCGTGATCGAAGGAATTGTTGATGGTCGCGAATTCCTAGAAGTGCAGCCACTGTTTGCGCCAAACATCTTGATTGGTTTTGCTCGCGTTGATGGCCGCAGCGTTGGTATCGTGGCCAACCAACCGCAACAGATGGCCGGAACGCTAAACATTGAAGCCGGTGAAAAAGCTGCACGTTTTGTTCGCTTCTGTGATGCATTCTCAATTCCGATTCTTACCTTGGTTGACGTTCCTGGATACCTACCTGGCACGGACCAGGAGTGGGCCGGAGTTATTCGCCGCGGAGCCAAATTGCTTTACGCATACGCCGAGGCAACTGTGCCACTGGTTACCGTTATCACTCGCAAGGCATACGGCGGCGCATACATCGTTATGGGCTCTAAGCAACTTGGTGCCGACATCAACCTTGCTTGGCCAACCGCCGAGATCGCGGTGATGGGTGGTCAGGGAGCGGTTAACATTTTGTTCCGCGACCAGATTAAGAAAGCCGAAGAAGCCGGCATGGATGTAGCTGCGGTACGCTCAAAACTTGCCGCCGAGTACACCTACAACGTGGCTTCACCGTTCCTAGCTGCCGAGCGAGGTGAGCTTGATGGAATCATCGAACCAAGTGCAACACGAATTTCCGTGATCAAGGCCATGCGTGCTCTTCGCACCAAGCGTTCAAACCTGCCTCCTAAGAAGCACGGAAACATTCCGCTTTAAATCGGTGACAATCATGACTGAATTCAGCGAAGCAATCGAAGTAGTTTCTGGCACACCAACCGCCGAGGAGCTAGCTACGGTTATCGCCGTGCTTGAGGCAGCCCATGCCGAAGAGGCCGCTAACACCACTGGATACGAGCGCCCGCTCAAGTCATCTTGGTCAAGAAACACCGCCCAACTTCGCCACCCGCTAACACCGGGACCTGGCCAGTGGCGCGG
>JBEGTF010000007.1:0-41134 GCA_041179545.1 Actinomycetota bacterium
TTTGATCCAGATTCCAAAGCCGCTAGGACAGCGGCGTCCACGCGGGCTTCATCGGGCTGGGCCTTCAAACCAGTCTTGAAGGTATTCGTAGCCATGTCTTTGACATAGCCGAACAAGCCCTCGATAGCCTGACGTGGATCAAAATTGCTCGATGCTGTGCTCACAGAAGTCCTTTTTCGATGACGGTTGGTTCTTATTACTTACAAGGCGATTATCGGGCTTTTCATTCCTGAGATGTGCCGGTTTAGGCTTGGAGCAAATGCCATGCCAATGTTTCCACTAAGTAGCGTGCTGATGCCAGCCATGCCTTTATCGCTAAGGATTTTTGAAGAGCGCTATTTGAAGCTAACTGGGGATCTGATTCTTCAAGAGAATCCGGAATTCGGAGTTGTGCTGATTGAACGTGGCCCTGAGGTTGGCGGGGGTGAAAAGCGACTGGGAATTGGAACCCTGGCATCGGTGCAGGATATCGGAACACTTGATCAGTTCTACGGTGTTGAGTCGATTGGAACCCAGCGCTTTCGAGTTAACGCTTGGTTGCCTGATGATCCTTACCCCATGGCAGACATCGACTTCATACCTGATTTGATTTGGGACGAAAATCTGAGTTTGGCCAAAGAACAACTTGAGACCAAAGTCAGGAACCTGCTGGCGTTCGCTAGCGAGTTCGGAGACTTGCAATATGGTGCCGATATCGAATTCAGCGATGACCCCATGCAGGCCTGTTGGCAACTTGCGGGTGTGCTGCCAGTCGGCCCACTGGATCAATTAGATCTTTTGCAGTCGCTTTCCACAGCAGACCTTATCGCTAATACTCAGCATCTTGTTGCCACCCTCGACGAAGCACTCAAAGCGATGCTTGGTCAAGATGTTTCTGGTGAGGGAGAGCTCGGCGAAAATTGAAAAAGCCCCGCAGGTTTCACTTCACCTAGCGGGGCTTCGGCCACCGAGTCGGCATAACTTGCCGCCTCGGTCGGGCCTCGCGGAGAATATGGGATTCGAACCCATGAGGGCTTGCACCCAACCAACTTTCCAAGCTGGCGCCATAGGCCACTAGGCGAATTCTCCTGGAATGCAGGCCCAAGCCCGCAATAACTCTTTGAGTTTAGTCGACAGCTTTAGTTTGCTAAGACAGCAGGTAATGGGCTGATGTTCATCAGCTCATTTCAAAAGCTCTAGACATGCGCAGGGCAGTATCGGGCGTTATGGATCTCAGGCCGTGAACAATCTCGTTAATCCGGCGAGGTGGAACACCAATTACCTTGGCAAGTTCATACTGTGAGACGCCGAATGGCTTTAGAAATTCTTCAAGTAAAATCTCGCCAGGATGAATGGGTGGGTGTGCTTTTTTCATCTTCGTCTCCATATCCATCTAGTGGTAGTCCACAATCTCAACGTTTTCTGCTCCTAATTTCGTCCACTTGAAACAGATGCGCCATTGATCGTTGATGCGGACGCTGTGTTGACCTTTTCTATTTCCAGACAAAGCCTGGAGGCGATTGCCCGGCGGGATTCTTAGGTCATGCAGAAATTCCGCTGCATCCAGAATCAATAATTTTCGATAAGCCACTCTCTGGATTTCAAGTGGCCAGCGTTTGACCCGCTCCCTGAGCCAAACTCTTTCTGTGTCTGAGTTCGCAAAAGAATGGATCATTCCTAAATAATAACGCTATGCGTTATTATCGTCAAGCGTTATTAAGGGGCTTGGTGGATTTGCTCAGGAACAGTGAAACAGCAACCAGGGCTAGCGGAATGCTGAAAGCAACATAGATTCCGGCAGCTTGACCGAGGGCGCCAAGCGCTGGGCCAACAGTGATGCTCGAAATGTAAACCACGGTGATGATCATGTTTACGCGCGGAACGGCCATGGACTGATCATCGCTCATCGACGCAATCACCATTGGGAATCCAACTGCAACCCCAAGACCCCAAAGAATCAAACCAAGGTACTCAAGATGGGTAGCCTCGCTGGTCATAAAGACCACCATGCCAACCGCAGTGAAAATAATCGATGCCAACACCAGCGCATAGCGACCAATCAGATCGAGAACATAGCCGCCTACGAGACGAACCAATGTGATCACAATCCAGAAAACGCCAAAGGCTGCAGCGGCTTCGGCGCCGGTGTAACCAACGCGGGTAAGAGCCAGCGGAACCCAAATACCCGCTGACATCTCGGCCATGATGAATGTGAAACCAACAACCGCAAGAAGCAAGCTTCGCTTCTCAGTCCAAATTTTTCTGGCAACCTTTCGGTTCTCGGCCTTCTTGGCCGCCGAGACATCAGGTTCCTTGTGCTTCGGGAATCCATAGCCACCAATGATTGACACCACACCAATAAAAACGCCTACCGTCAAGAATGAAATCGAGAGCGATACGCCGCTGTTGATTAACCAACTAGCTAAGCCAGCCCCAACCAGCATGCCGATTCCAAACAAACCGTGAATCGCAGAAAAGATTGATCGCTTTGAAGCTTTATCCACCGCGGTACCCTCTAAGTTTCCGATGAAGTCACTTAGTGCCATTGGTAGACCCATAAAGAATAGACAGACACTACTCAAAAGGAAGTTTCCGGAGTCAACCGCAAAACCTAAAACTGCGAAGGCGGAACCGGCAACTGCAAATGTCGCGGTGTTTACTGTGCGAGTGCCGTATCGGTGTACCAGCGAACCCGCAAACATAACTCCGGCTAATCCTCCGGCTGGGAAAAGCATGGCCAACCAACCCATTTGAGCGGTGTTGATTGCTAAAGCGTCCTGGACTTCAGGTCCGCGGCTTACCCAGGTTGAGTAAAGAAATGCGCGAGTAAAAAAGATGGTTGCCGCTCCGGCAAACCAGAGTCCTATGCGTGCTTTCGAGGTCATTCCACAAGGCTAACAAGGCAGAATCGGCCCAAGATCCAACGACTAAACTTAGGACTGGCTCCTCGCGTGGCGCTACCTCGGCTAACTCCCCCAGGATCGAAAGATAGCAAGGGTAACTGGGCTCTGGCGGGTGCGCGGGGAGTCTTTTATTGAACTTGACGGTCAGATGCGAAAGGTAGGCTCTAGACGTGGTTACCGCTCTGTATCGTCGCTATCGCCCCGAAACCTTCGCCGAATTGATTGGCCAGTCTCAGGTGACCGCGCCTTTGATGACCGCCCTTCGCACCGATCGCGTAAATCACGCCTACCTATTCTCTGGTCCTCGCGGTTGCGGAAAAACTACCTCGGCTCGCATTCTTGCTCGCTGCCTAAACTGCGCAGAAGGACCAACCGATACCCCTTGCGGCGTTTGCCCAAGCTGCGTGGAACTTTCTCGCGATGGCTCCGGCTCACTTGACGTCGTAGAAATTGACGCGGCCTCACACAACGGTGTTGATGATGCGCGAGATCTTCGCGAACGTGCAATTTTTGCCCCGGCCCGCGACCGCTACAAGATTTTCATACTCGACGAGGCCCACATGGTTACCCCTCAGGGTTTCAACGCTCTACTAAAGATTGTTGAAGAGCCACCAGCCCACGTGAAGTTTATTTTTGCAACTACAGAACCCGATAAAGTCATCGGCACAATTCGTTCGCGCACACACCACTACCCATTCCGCTTAGTGCCGCCAGCTCAAATGCTTGAATACCTTGAGCAACTTTGCGTTAGTGAAAATGTTGATGTTGCACCAGGTGTACTTTCGCTCGTCGTTCGTTCTGGTGGCGGTTCTGTTCGTGATTCACTTTCGCTTCTTGATCAACTAATCGCCGGCAGCGAGGGTGGCAAGGTTGAGTACGACCGAGCAGCTGCACTTCTTGGTTTCACTCACGCCGCATTACTTGATGAAGTTGTTGATGCATTCGGAGCCAAGAACTCGGCATCGGTGTTTGCCAGCGTAGACAAGGTGATCCAAACCGGTCAAGATCCGCGCCGCTTTGTTGAAGATTTGCTTGAGCACCTGCGCGATTTGATCGTGATTCTTTCTGTTGGCGAAGAAGCAAAAAATGTGCTTCGCGGAATTCCTACCGACGAACTTGAAAAGATGAAGACTCAGGCACTTAGTTTTGGTTTAGCTGAGTTGACTCACGCCGCAGAAACCGTGAACACCGCGCTAACCGAAATGTCGGGGGCAACATCACCAAAGCTGCACCTTGAGTTGATGTGCGCCAAGGTCCTTGTGCCATCCAGTGATCAGACGGAGGTTGGCTCGCTTGCCCGCATTGAACGACTCGAGCGTCGTATCGGCGTTGGTGGCGCTGGTGGCGCTGGTGGCGCTGAGGGCACCGCAGCAGTTGCTGTGCCGGTTCAGGCAACTGCTCCAAGTGCAGCAGCTCCTGCCGCTTCGGCAGCACCAAAATCAGCACCAAAGTCTGAAAAGATTTCCGAGGTTTCGACACCGGCTGGAATCGGGGGAGTCACACTTACCCAGTTCAAAGATTCTTGGCCGAACATCCTGACCATCGTCAATAAGAAGTCAAAGGCAGCCTGGATGGTGGCATTTGCTTTGAACGTGATTGATTTCACCGGCGATGTCTTGACCTTAAAGTTCTTGAGCCAAAAAGATCTTGATTCGTTCAAGAATGCCAATGGCGCATCAGAAGTTTTGCGCGGAGCCATCATGGATGTCCTTGGTGTCCAGGTTAAATTTAAAGCTCAAATTGATGCCAAGCCAGAAGATGCGCCTGTAGCTGCGCCCGCTGCACCAGTTAGTTCACCTGCACCGGTAAAGGTTGAAACAACTCCTATTGCTGTTGTTGCAGAAGCAGAGCCAGAGGTGCCAGCCGAGGCTGCCGTTGAAGAGACTAAGTCACGCAACTCCGGCATGGCCGATGAGTCTGCTCGCTACGGTGAATCACTGCTTCGCGAAATGCTTGGCGCCGAGCCGATGCAAGATAAGAACGGTAAGTAATGTACGAGGGCGTTGTTCAAGAACTGATCGACGAACTTGGTCGCTTGCCTGGTGTGGGTCCAAAGTCTGCTCAGCGAATTGCCTTCTACCTTCTGCAAACCGATGACGACCAGGCGCAAAAGCTTGCCCAGGTTCTGCTTGAGGTAAAGGAGCGCGTTCGCTTCTGCGAGGTCTGCGGAAACGTGACCGAAGAAACCCAGTGCAATATTTGCCGCGATGCCAGACGCAATCGCACAGCTATCTGTGTGGTTGAAGAATCCAAAGATGTTCAGGCCATTGAGCGCACCCGTGAGTTCCGCGGTTTGTATCACGTGCTCGGTGGAGCAATCAGCCCGATTGAGGGCATTGGCCCAGACCAACTGCGCATCAAGGAACTTATGGCTCGCCTTGGCAACACAGAGATCCAAGAGGTCATTATCGCCACCGACCCAAACCTAGAAGGCGAAGCAACCGCTACCTACCTAACCCGCATGCTGAGCCCGCTGGGCATCAAGATCTCTCGTCTAGCCTCTGGTCTTCCGGTTGGCGGAGACCTTGAATACGCCGATGAGGTGACCCTGGGCAGGGCATTTGAGGGACGCCGAACAGTCAACTAAACTAGAGACTTCTTGCGGCATTCGGCCGTAAATCCCTTCAATTCAAGGAGATACGGTCTTGGCTCTGATTGTGCAAAAGTTTGGCGGTTCATCCGTAGGAGATGCCGACAAAATCAAGCACGTAGCTAAGCGAGTAATCGAGACCCAGAAGGCCGGCAACCAAGTTGTTGTTGTTGTTTCTGCAATGGGCGACACCACCGATGAACTTCTTGATCTGGCAAATTCTGTTGCCGAAGACCCATACAAGTCACCTCGCGAACTAGACATGTTGCTCACCTCAGGCGAGCGCATCTCAATGTCGCTACTCGCCATTGCAATCAACGCGCTTGGTGCTAAATCACAATCTTTCACAGGTTCACAGGCTGGAATCGTAACTGACAGCGTGCACGGAAACGCGCGTATCGCAGAAGTTACTCCAGAGCGCATTCGCGAATCGGTTGACGCCGGCAATATTGCCATCGTCGCTGGCTTCCAGGGTTTCAACCGTGAGACCAAAGACATCACGACTCTAGGTCGCGGCGGCTCAGACACCACAGCGGTTGCGCTTGCAGCGGGTCTGAAGGCTGACCTTTGCGAAATCTACTCAGACGTAGATGGCGTTTACACTTCAGACCCCCGCGTAATCAAGGGCGCCAAGAAGCTAGAGAGCATCGATGTTGAATCAATGCTTGAGTTGGCAGCAGCGGGTGCAAAGATTTTGCACATTCGCGCGGTGGAATTTGCTCGTCGTCACAATGTAGACCTCAGAGTTCGTTCAACATTCAGCACCGATCCAGGAACCATCGTTTATTCAGGAAAAGCAGGAGCAGGCATGGAAGAGTCAGTCGTATCTGGTGTAGCAATCGACAAGGGCCAGACCAAAGTTATGGTTATCGGTATTCCAGACGTTCCGGGTAAGGCTGCTGAATTGTTCCAGCTGGTTGCCGACGCCGGTGCCAACATCGACATGATCGTGCAGAACACGCCAACCGGTTCAGACGTAGTTGATGCAGTTAGCGACATTGGTTTCACCTGCCCTAAGTCAGAGACCAAGAAGGTCGCCGCCGCGCTTGAGGCTGCTAAGAGCTCACTTGGTTTCCGCACCGTGGAGATCGACGAAGAAATTGGAAAGCTTTCAGTAGTTGGTGCCGGAATGCGCACCCACTCTGGCGTATCAGCAACCATGTTCCGTGCCCTTGCAGAAGCTGGCATCAACATTGAGATGATCTCAACATCTGAAATTCGCATCTCGGTTATCACAAGCGACGATCAGGTAGACGCCGCGGCTCGCGCTGTGCACACCGCATTTGGGCTAGATTCAGATATTGAAGCAGTTGTTTACGCAGGAACAGGACGATAAAAATGGCTAAACCGAATCTCGCACTAGTAGGCGCAACCGGTGCCGTAGGTACCGTAATGATTGGCATCATCAACAGCCGTCCAAACATTTGGGGAGAGATTCGCCTAATTGCCTCACCTCGTTCAGCTGGTAAGAAGATCACTGTTCACGGTGAAGAGTTGACCGTGGTTGCGCTTTCTCCTGAGGCCTTCGACGGCATTGACATCGCAATGTTTGATGTGCCTGATGAAGTCTCAGAAGTTTGGGCACCAATCGCTGCAGAGCGCGGAGCCGTTGCGGTTGATAACTCTGGCGCATTCCGCATGGATGCAGATGTACCTCTAGTTGTTCCTGAGGTAAACCCAGAGCAGGCAAAAAACCGCCCGCGCGGAATTATCTCGAACCCTAACTGCACCACCTTGACCATGATGGCCGCGATGGGAGTGCTACACGACAAGTGGAAGCTTGAAGAACTTGTAGTTTCTAGCTACCAGGCTGTTTCAGGTGCGGGAGCGGTCGGCATTGACGAGCTGGCTGCCGAGCTTGGCGTTGTTGGTAAAGATGCCTCACTGGGTACCAATACCGATGACGTTCGCAAGGCACTAGCTGCGGCAGGCAACGACCTGAGCAATTCTCCTTGGGCTCACCCGATTGCTCTAAACGTGATTCCGTTCGCAGGTTCACTGAAGGACGGTGGCCACTCATCTGAGGAACTGAAGGTTCGCAACGAATCTCGCAAAATTCTAGGCATTAGCGACCTAAAGGTTGCCGCAAGCTGTGTTCGAGTTCCGGTACAGGTTGCCCACTCACTGACCGTCCACGCTAAGTTTGCAAACCCACTTACCCCGGATGAGGTTCGTGAGGTTCTATCGAAGCAGCCAACCATCCGTGTAGTTGATGAGCCAGAAAAAAACCTTTACCCAACCCCAGCGATGGTTGTTGGTCA
Organism: Actinomycetota bacterium; assembly: GCA_041179545.1. Classification (GTDB taxonomy): domain Bacteria; phylum Actinomycetota; class Actinomycetes; order Actinomycetales; family Microbacteriaceae; genus Rhodoluna. The sequence goes on from JBEGTF010000007.1 coordinate 7,734, forward strand.
GGACCCAACTTTCGTTGGCCGCATCCGTCAGTCACTAGACTTCCCAAACTCTATCGAGCTATTCGTAGTTGGCGACAACCTGCGCAAGGGTGCAGCGTTGAACACTTACGAAATTGCAGAGTTGGTTGCCAAGGAGTTCTAAACGGCAAGAGTTCTAAACACCAAAAGTTTTTACAAAAACGTAACCCACCACGATGCGAGTCTTGGTGGGTTTCGTCTTTCGTCAAGATAACCTTTACTTATGTCTAGACTGCTTGCTGTTTCATTGAGCTTGGGTCTTGCTCTCACACTTGGGGCGTGTGCAACTCCAGCTGATGGCGGCAGCCCCTCGAGCTCTTCTAAGCCAACCCCAACCCCGGACCAGGCTCTGGTTCCAAAGGCGCCAACCGCGCCGCTAACCGAGGTTGATCCGGAACTTTATAACGATGGCTTTGACTGGTATACCTTTAGGGCTGGCGATGGGCCAACCTGGTGCACAATTACCCCTGAGTCAGACCGCGTACTCTGCGAACAAAACGAAGCCGCAGCCCAGTACCTTCCGGTTCCTTCTGCAGAAGGTTGTGAAGGAAGCTACGGCTACCAGGTTGAGCTTTACGCGAGCAAGCCTGAAAACGGTGAGATCGTAAGTTTCCCTTGTGCTTCAGGCCAGTTCCAAGACCCGAGTGCCGCTCAGGTGCTTAGCGCCGGCAGCAGGATTACCGTGGGTTCAATTAGTTGCTTTGTTGAAGATGTGACTGCTCGCTGTGAAAACACAACCGGCGAATGGATTGCTCTTGGCCCAAAGGTGTGGAGCCTTAACAGCTAATAAACGGTAAGCCGCTCCAATTATTTGGCTTCGAGTGTGACTAGGCGCACTTCTGGGCGGCAGAAAAATCTAACCGGCGCGTAAATCGAGTGACCAAGCCCGGCAACAACATTCAAAATTACATCGCGACCGGCAAATCTCCAGGCGCTGATTCCCTTGGCGTATTTGGCCGGCAAATCGCAGTTGGTAGTTAGCGCACCAACAATCGGCAAGCAAACCTGACCGCCGTGAGTGTGCCCGGCAAAAATTATTGAGGCCCCAGCCGAACCCATTGCTTCAAGCACACGCAAGTACGGGGCATGCGAAACACCGATCACCAAGTCGCAATCGGCAAGAGCATTTGCCTGCGCAGGAATTGACGTTAGGTTATCTAGCTCGTCGTGCGCATCATCCACACCCATAAAGCCAAGCTTCAAGCCGTTGACTTTTATCTGGCCCTCGCGGTTATTTAGGTTCAACCAGCCGGCTGATCTGAACCCACCTACCAATCGGGCGGTATCCAAAACCGGTCCTTCGCTGCGCTCCGATGGCTTGGCCAAATATCCAAGCGGGTTTCGAAGTACCGGCGCGTAGTAATCGTTGGAGCCATTTACGAAAACTCCCGGGCGTTCCATCAGCGGGGCCAACGCGGAGAGCGCCGGACCAATCGCATCTGCGTGACCAAGATTATCTCCAGTATTAATTACAAGATCCGGCTTCAGCGCTCCGAGTGAATGCACAAATTTTGCCTTGCGCTTTTGCCAAGGGGCTAGGTGAATGTCGCCGATGTGCAACACGGTTATCGGTGTTGAATTTGGCGGAAGAATCTTGACGCTCTCGCGGCGAATTACAAAAAGGTAGCGCTCAATTCCAATGCCCCAAATTGCACAAACCACACCGATGGCGATTAGCGCGAAGAACCACTCCATGATGATTTGAAATTACGGGCCGGTGCTGATGATCAGCAAGATGGCGCCTGCTTTATCAGCAGGGGATCCAGCGGCCGGATCTGTACCAACAACTTTGCCTGCGGCAATGGTTGGGCTCTTCACAAAGAACTGAGCCTGTGACGGCTGGGGCTCACTCACGGCAGAGAAACCAGCGGCCAACAAAGTTGCCTTGGCATTGGTCACTGACATGCCTGCCACGTTAGGAACTGTTTCTGCTCCACCGGCACTCACGAATACCTTGATCTGTGAACCGCGTGCTACCGCTGTTCCAACGCCGGGCTTTGTGTAAGCAACGCTGCCCTTAGGTAGCGACGAGGTAACCGGGCTCACGGCAACCTTGGCGTTTAGATCAGATGCCTTGATAAGTTCAACGGCTGCATCAGGCGCAGAACCAGCAACAAGAGGAATTGAAATCATTGTTGTACCGATCATGTCGGCCGGTGGTGCGTCAAATGCCTCGCCAGGATATTTCTTGTTGGCAGCCTGCATGATTGTTCGCCAAATATCGTGACGAACGGTGTTGGCTGCCTTGTTGTTGAGGCGCAAACTTCCAAGTGACTTGGTTCCAACCACGTTGCCAACCCAAGTTGCGGTGGCTACCTTGCTTGAGAATCCGGTCATCCAGGTGTGCACACCGGAGTCGGTGGTTCCGGTTTTACCGGCAAGTGGGGTGTTGTCGCCGGTTGATGAAGCCCCGCCGGTACCGCCAGAAATAACTCGCTGCATTGCGTAGGTCATTCCTGCGGCCACCTCAGGTGAGACGGCAACGTTGCAGTTTGTGGTTGGCACGCGAAGCTCGGCCTTGGTGTTTCGCACGATTACCTTGTCAATCGCAACCGGTGAACAAAAGACACCCTTGTTTGCAATTCCAGCCATCGCGGCGGCCATGGTCAATGGTGCAATTTCGTTTACACCCAACACCGATGCCGGAATGTACTGCAGCTCAGTGCCGTCGGCGCGGTGCACGCCAAAGCGCATCGCGGTGTCACGGATATCGCAAAGGTCAAGTTGTGAAGCCATGTTCACGTAGGCGGTGTTTACCGACATGGCAGTTGCCTGAACGATGTTCAGATCTTCTGGTTCCTTGACAATGTTCTTGGGGGCCCAGGTTCCACCGATGCCACCACATCGGGCTGAAAATTCGCTGGCTTGCCATTCTTTTACGCGGCCATCTACGTGATCACCCAAACGGAATCCGTTGGTCAACCACTGAGCCAAGGTAAAGACCTTGTAGGTGGAACCGGTCTGGAAACCAGATGAACCGCCATACTCTCGGTCCGTTGAATAGTTAACGGAGGTGCGGCCTGGCTCAGTGCTTTGAGTTTGGTCGTAGTAGCGGTTTTGGGCGATTGCCAAAATGCGTCCGGTGCCAACTTCAACAGAGGTGCTCGCTGAACCAATTTGAGACGGATCAGTTGGCGGTGCCCAGGTGAATTCGGCTTTGTGTGCCGCAGCCTGAATGTCTAGATCCATGGTGCTGTAAATTTCCAGACCACCGCGGCGAAGAAGATTTTCGCGATCCTCTGGGGTTGGCCCAAACTCTGAGTTGTTACGAATTGTCCAAACCACGAAGTCGCAGAAGAACGCCGCGGTCTCGGTTCCTTCACACCCCGATGGAGTGTGGGTGAGCTTGGTGACAATAGGAGAGTTCTTAGCTTCGCTGGCCTGCTGGCCGGTGATATACCCTTCAGCCTCCATGTTGTTGATCACGTAGTCACGGCGACTCTTTGCACGGCTGAGATTCTCGGCTTCATCGGGCTTGTAGTCATTTGGTGATTTCAACATTCCGGCAAGCAGAGCCGACTCCTGAATGTTCAAGTCTTTGGCGGTCTTGCCAAAGTAATAGTTTGAGGCGGCCTCAATACCGTTGATCTGGTTGCCGAAGAAAGAGAGGTTCAGGTATCCAGCAAGAATCTCTTGCTTGGTAGCAACACCCTCTAGGGCAATCGCCAAACGAATCTCGCGAAGCTTGCGGTCGATACCGGCAAAGCCGCCCTGGGTTGCCGCGGCAACGCCTTCTTCATCACCAGCAAGGTTGGCTGCCTCAACCAGAGAGTTCTTCACATACTGCATGGTGATGGTTGAACCACCCGGGCCGTTTCCAAGAGTTGCAGCTGTGGTGGCTGTTGCACGAACAAGGGAAAGCCAGTCCACACCGCCGTGCTCAAAAAAGCGTGGGTCTTCGGTGGCTACTACTGCGTTTCGAATGTTTGGAGACATCTCGTTGTAATCAATTGAGATGCGGTTTTCGTGATAAAACTGAGCCACTTCAACCGGCTGGCCATCTTTGGTGGCATAAAGGGTTGATGACTGGGAGGCGTTTACCGGCTTGATGTAGTCAGGTAAGTTTTCGAAGATTGTGATGCCGGCTGATGCAGCAATTCCGCTTACCAGGGCGGTAGGGGCCAACAGGGCAACGCCCAAAAGGCCCGCTAAGGCTGATAAACCGGTGAATTTAAAGAAGCCCTTTGCGAAACTTTCGGGCTTCTGCTGTGAACCAGACATAAACTCTAGGTTACCTGACAACTTCTGAGAGGAATCTGTAAATGTTGAAGTGGGAGTACATCACCACCCCCTTGCTATTGCACCGCGAGACCGCCATTTTGAACAATTGGGGCTCAGAAGGCTGGGAATTGGTTCAAATCGTTGCCGGGCCTGAGGGCGGAATGGTGGCCTTTTTCAAGCGCCCAGTGAAGGAAGCCTAAAGTGTCCAAAATTGAGCAAAAACTGGCCGAAATGGGCTTCCCGCTGCCAGCTGTGGCAAAACCCGTGGCCGCGTACGTGCCATCGGTGGTGACCGGCAATTTGTGCTTCACCTCGGGGCAGCTTCCTTTTGTGGATGGCGCACTTCCTCAGGTTGGCAAAGTTGGCCGCGATGTGAGCGCGGAAGATGCCAAAGATCTGGCTCGTTTGTGTGCTCTAAATGCGCTCGCCGCATTGAAGTTAGCCATTGGTGATCTAGACAGAGTGACCCGCATCGTGAAGGTTGTTGGGTTCGTATCTGTGGTTCCAGAATTCACCGCAATCCCTGGCGTAATTAACGGCGCCAGCGAATTCTTGGGTGAAGTTTTTGGTGATGTTGGTTCACACGCGCGAAGCGCGGTTGGTGTTCCCGCATTGCCGCTTGATTCTGCCGTTGAGTTAGAAATTATCGCTGAGTTTCAGTAGGTAAAAGCTTAAATACGAAATGCCAGCACAGAGAGAGCGTGCTGGCATTTCGGGTTTAACTCTAGTTAATCGCTGGCGCCGCCCGCAATCTTCCCAGAAATAATATCCATCACAGAAGTATCAGCAAGCGTTGTCACGTCTCCAACCGGACGATCTTCCGCAACATCGCGAAGAAGTCGTCGCATGATTTTTCCAGAACGAGTCTTTGGAAGTTCTGCAACCACCATGATTGTGCGAGGTCGAGCAATCGGTCCGATTTCTTTGGTTACGTGATCGCGCAAAATCTTGCTCACGTCTGCATCTGAACCTGCAGCCTTGAGTTGGTCTTGACGCAAGATCACGAATGCAACAACCGCTTGACCGGTGGTCTCATCTTTCGCTCCAACCACTGCAGCTTCTGCAACGTAAGGGTGTGAAACAAGAGCCGATTCAATTTCTGCGGTTGATAGTCGGTGACCCGAAACGTTCATCACATCGTCAACGCGACCAAGCAACCATAGGTCGCCTTCTTCATCAAACTTTGCGCCATCGCCAGCGAAATAAATTCCGTCAAACTTTGACCAGTAAGTTTCCTTGAAGCGGTCAGGGTCACCCCAAATTCCGCGCAGCATTGATGGCCAAGGTTCGGTAATGGTTAGTAGGCCTGGCTCTTCGCGACCAAGTTCCTTACCTTCGTCATCAAGAATCTTGATTTCAATTCCTGGCAGTGCAATCTGCGCAGAACCAGGCTTCAAAGTTGTCACACCAGGAAGCGGTGAAATCATGATTGCGCCGGTCTCTGTCTGCCACCAGGTATCAACGATTGGGGCCTTGCCGCCACCGATTACGTTGCGGTACCACATCCATGCTTCTGGGTTGATTGGCTCACCAACAGAACCAAGCACGCGAATGCTGGTTAGGTCGTGGGCATTAGGCATCTCTTCACCAAGCTTCATGAAGCTGCGGATAGCTGTTGGTGCGGTGTAAAGAATTGAAACCTTGTACTTCTCAACGATCTTCCACCAGCGGCTCCAGTCCGGAGCGTCAGGTGTGCCTTCGTAAATTACCTGAGTTGCACCGTTGGCTAGTGGGCCATATGCAACATAGCTGTGACCAGTGATCCAACCAATGTCGGCGGTGCACCAGTACACATCGGTGTTTTCGTGAAGATCAAAAACATTCTTGTGCGTGTAAGCGGCCTGAGTAAGGTAGCCACCGGTTGAGTGCAAAATTCCTTTTGGCTTTCCGGTGGTTCCAGAAGTGTAAAGAATGAAAAGCGGGTGCTCTGCGTTGAAGCCTTTTGCCTCGTGCTCGTCACTTGCTGCGGCAAGCTGCTCGGCCCAATCAAGATCGCGGCCTTCCTTCCAGTCGACTTCCTGGTTGGTCCGCTTTACGACCAAAACATTTTTCACCGATGGACACTTGCCGCCATCAAGAGCTAGGTCAACAGCAGGCTTTAGAGCAGAAGCCTTGCCCTTGCGGTAGCCACCATCTGCGGTGATAACAAGTTTGGCCTGGGCATCTTCGATTCGAGTGCTTAGTGAGTCGGCAGAGAAACCGCCAAAGACAACTGAGTGCACAGCACCGATACGCGCGACTGCCTGCATTGCAACAATCGCTTCAGGAATCATGGGCATGTAAATTGCAACGCGGTCGCCGGCCTTGATTCCAAGATTGGTGAGAACGTTTGCTGCACGCTTAACCTCTTGAGTTAGCTGTGCGTAGGTAAGTGTGCGAGTGTCGCCAGGTTCACCTTCGAAGTGAATCGCAACTCGATCGCCATTTCCTGCTGCTACGTGTCGGTCGAGGCAGTTGTAGGAGATGTTCAGTTCGCCATCGTGGAACCAACGAGCGAATGGTGCTTCGCTCCAGTCGAGAACCTGGGTGAATGGTTTGTGCCAGTGCAGGCGGTTTGCTTGTTTAGCCCAAAATCCGAGGCGGTCTGCCTTGGCCTCTGCATAGAGTTCCGGTTGAGCTATCGCGTTCTTTGCGAAGTCGGTAGACGGCGCAAAGTGGCGTGTTTCCTGAGACATCGTTGTCCTCCATAAGGGTTTGTAACCTTCACGTAATCCTGCCATAAAAAACTTTTCTAAGCCTTTTGTCAGCAAATAGGGCGATTTTTGGAATAAAAACGTGATTTTGGGGCTTAGTATCTATCTGTTAGCGCTTGTCGTTAACTTGCGATATCAGTTCCCCCAATTGATATCGCCTGGCCCCAGACTCTTCCCCCAAGAGGCTGGGGCCCCCTAATTTAATGGCAGTTTTGAGCAATCTTTGTGGCGATTTATCCACAGATTCGCCAGGTGGCCTGAATTGCCTAGCCGGTTGGGCTTTGCTAGCCAAATGAACCCGATAACTGCCCTCGGCCCCAAACTTGGCGGCTTGCTGGCCATTCAAGGGGTGACGGACCTACTAATCAATGGGCATCGGCAGGCATTTGTGGATCGGGCTGGGGCGGGGCTGGAGCAAGTTGCCAGCCCGTTCGAGTCTGAGGCCGAGCTTGGGCAGTTGGCTCAGCAGATCATCGCCCTGGGTGGCAGGCACCTTGATCAATCGAACCCCTTTGCCGATGTGTCGATAGGGGCTGACTCAGTTGGCGGGCTTCGCGTTCACGCGGCACTTGCATCGGGGTGTAATCCAAATACGCACCTTTCTATCCGGGTGCACTTAAACCGGCTTTTTGGGCTCGAGCAATTAGCTGATTTTGGAATGTTTGATCAGGTGCAACTGGATGAGCTTAGGCAGGTGGTTTCCAGGCGCGAAAACTTTTTGATTTCTGGTGCAACCGGCAGCGGTAAGACAACACTGCTAAGGGCAATGCTTTCGGAATGCGTTGGTGAAAGAATTCTGGCGCTCGAAGATGTTGCCGAATTGGGTTTGCAAAGTTCGAATTACATTTCTTTGCAAACGCGGCAGTCAAATATTGAAGGCAAGGGTGAAATTTCCCTAGAGCGATTAGTTCGCGAAGCTCTACGCATGCGACCAGACCGATTAGTTATCGGCGAAGTGCGCGGTGCTGAATTGATTGTCATGCTTCAGGCGCTCAATACTGGGCACCGAGGTGCCGGTGCAACAATCCACGCAAATTCTTTTGCCGATGTGATGCCAAGAGTCAAATCAATTGGCCGAGCAGTCGGTTTTGATGCTGAATCTATGAGCGAACAAATGCGTTCCGCATTCACTTGGATTATTCATGTCGAGCAGCGCAAGGTGGTGACTATTGCAAAGATCAAATAATTCAGCGGTAGCCATTCGGCAAATCAGTGCTCTCGTCAACGCAGGATTACCGGCAATGCAGGCACGCGAAATTTGCGAGGATGTGATTTCAAAATTGCCATCCCAGGAAGGCGCGCAATTCGAACTTGTCTGGAAACTATCTCAGCAATTCGGCGGACCAATAGTTCTTGCATTGAATCGCATCACCGATGTATTCGACAGAAAACAAAGAAATCAGAACGAAGTGGAGTTGGCCTTCGCCGGCCCGCAGTCAACCGCCAAGTTGATCATGTGGTTGCCGGTATTGGCGCTGGTGCTGGCTCAACTGGTTGGCATGAATCCGCTGGCTGCCATCATTGGATCCTTGCTTGGTGCACTGTCAGTGAGTTTGGGTCTTGGCCTTATGTTTGCTGGGCGCCAGTGGACTAGGCGCCTATTGGCTAAGGCCCTGCCTGCACCCCAGGATCCAAGCGCTATCGATCGGGGAGCCTACCTAGACTGCGTGGTGATTGGCCTGCAGGCGGGTTTGCCGCTTAGTCAGGCTCGCATCGAAGCGCAGCGCGAATTTGAAAATGTTTTTACATCAAGCCCGCAGAATGAAAACTTTCTTGAACTCGAGAAAGCGGCTGAGCTTTCGCGAACGACCGGTGCCGCACTCACTGAAATCCTCTCAGCAGCAGCCGATGCATTTCGAGATGAACAGCGACATGAAATTGCAACACGCATTTCAAGGCTTGGTGTTCAGTTGATGATTCCACTTGGTGTTGCCGTATTACCGGCATTCGTTTTGCTTTCGATTGTTCCCATCGCAATAAGTTTGCTGTCAAAAGGGCAGCTCTAGAAAGGAAAGAATGCTGTTCAAGAAAGTTATTCAGGATGAAACCGGAGCGGCAACCGCTGAGTATGCAATTGCAACCATGGCAGCTGTGGGTTTTGCCGGATTGCTCGTGGTGATCATGCGCTCAGATGAAGTGCGCACGATACTTTTTGATCTGGTGAGGAGCGCACTAACTTTCACCAATCCAAATGGTGATGAAGCGCCGGTTAACTAAGTCATCTTCGCAAAATTCAAGGCTTCAGCAAGAAGAGGGTTCGGTGACCGCTGAACTTGCCATGGCTTTGCCGGCCGTTTCGATGGTCATCGCAATCACGCTTTCGGCTTTTGCCTTACAAATCGAGCGAATGAAATTAGTTGACGTTGCTGCAACTGCAGCTCGTGCGGTGGCTAGGGGAGAGCCCGAAGAAAGTGTTCGAGCTTCCGTTGCCGAATTGATTGCTCCGCTTGAAATCGAGTCAGTCTCTATGACCGCCGAGGTTCGCGAGAGCGTGACCTGCGTAATTTTGTCGCGGCAGTTCGAATTGCCTGGGCTGGGCGGAAAATTCTTTGACATCTCCGAGATTCAGTGCGCCAGAAAGATGGGGCTATGAGGAAATCCGATTCTGGGTCTGGGACCGTGCTGGCGCTTTCGGCGGTGGCACTGGCAATTTGCCTGTTTAGCCTCAGCCAGGTGGTGGCTTACAACTTGATTGCGCAACGCCGATTGCAGGCCACAGTGGATGCAATGGCGATTGGCGCCACAGACGCGCTACGAGGCCTAAATACCGGCTATCCATGCCCAACCGCGGGACAAATTGGCCTAATTAAAGGGGTGGAACTTGACACGTGTCGTATTGTCGGATTCGAAGTGTTTATTTCGGCCCACTCCAAGGGGGTGGGTATAGTTCTAAGCGCTAGCGCGCTGGCGGGCCCAAGTTCCTAATTGGGTCCCTATAAAGAGGAGTACCCCATTGGCTGGTAGCCACAAGCTTGTAATCGTTGAGTCGCCTGCAAAGGCTAAGACGATCTCAAAGTACCTAGGCAACGACTACGAGGTCTTGGCCTCGATCGGTCACATCCGTGACCTCGTTGACCCAAAGAACCTACCGGCCGAGAAAAAGGTTGGGTCCCTCAAGAAGTTCTCAATCGACATCGAAAACGACTTCGAGCCTTACTACGCCATTTCGGCAGGTAAGAACAAGACAGTTACAGACCTTAAGAAGGCCCTTGCTGGTGCCGATGAACTTTTCCTAGCAACGGATGAGGACCGCGAGGGTGAGGCAATTGCCTGGCACCTGCTTCAGGTTCTGAAGCCCAAGGTTCCGGTCAAGCGCATGGTCTTCCACGAAATCACTAAAGAGGCGATTACCGCCGCTCTTGAGCACACCCGCGAGGTGGACAACAACCTGGTTCAGGCTCAGGAAACCCGTCGCGTTGTTGACCGTCTCTACGGCTACGAAATCTCACCTATTCTTTGGCGCAAGATTAATCGCGGCCTAAGTGCCGGTCGCGTGCAGTCGCCGGCGATGCGTTTAGTGGTTCAGCGTGAACGCGAACGCATGGCATTTGTGTCCGCTAGCTACCACGACGTAGAAGCAACCTTTGATTCACAGGTTGCCGGCGAACCCCAGTTCGTTGCCAAGTTGCAGAGCGTGGCCGGAAAGCGAATTGCAACCGGTCAGAGTTTTGACGACAAGGGTAAATTAACCGCAGATGTAATTCTTCTAGACCAGAAGCAAGCAGACGCGCTCGCCGAAGCCACTCGTTCAGGCAAAGCAAACATCGAAGTTGTTTCTGTTGAAGCAAAGCCAAGCACTCGTCGCCCGGCTGCGCCGTTTACAACTTCAACACTGCAGCAGGAAGCATCACGCAAACTACGCATGTCTGCAAAGCAGACCATGGATACCGCGCAGGGTTTGTACCAAGAAGGTCACATCACCTATATGCGTACCGACTCACCAACTCTTTCGACTCAGGCAATCAACGCAGCGCGTGAACAAGCCAAAGAAATGTTTGGCGCCGAAATGGTTCCAGATTCTCCACGCATTTACCAGGGCAAGTCAAAGAATGCCCAAGAAGCGCACGAGGCTATTCGCCCGGCTGGTGAAAAGTTTGTGCACCCATCGGAGTTGTCTCGCGTACTAAGCGGACGCGCATACGATCTTTACGATTTGATCTGGAAGCGCACAGTCGCATCGCAAATGATGGACGCAAAAGTTTCTACCACCACCGCAAAAATTCAGGTGAGCCCGCTCGCAGATGGAACCATTGCTGAATTCACCGCATCGGGAACCGTAGTTACCTTCCGTGGTTTCATGGCTGCTTATGAAGAAAGCACCGATGAATCTCGCGAAGAAGAAGCGGAAGAAAAAGAGTCGAAGTTACCAAACCTTTCAGTAGGGCAAAAGCTAAAGGCTATTGATGTGGTTGCCAAGGATCACCAGACCTCACCGCCGCCACGCTACACAGAGGCATCGCTGGTAAAGGCTCTTGAAGAAGACGGCATTGGCCGCCCCTCTACTTACGCCGCAATTCTTTCAACCATTATCAACAAGGGCTATGTCACCAAGCGTGGCCAAGCGCTGGTGCCAGCCTGGATTGCGTTTACCATCACGCGCTTTCTTGAAGAGAACTTTGGCGATCTAGTTGACTATGCGTTCACCGCACAGATGGAAGAAGATCTCGACAAGATTGCTGCCGGCGAGCTAGATCGCAGCAGCTGGTTGAAGAACTTCTACTTTGGTGACGATGGCAAGGTTGCCGGTCTTAGATCAACCGTTGAAAACCTAGGCGATAGCGACCCACGCGCGATCAACTCAATTGAGATTAAAGAGGGGGTGACTCTTCGCACTGGTAAGTACGGCCCATACATTGAAATCTTTGGCGATCCAACTGCCGAGGGTCACGATGAAAACGGTCGTCGTATCGTAAACATTCCTGAGGGACTTGCACCTGATGAGTTGACTCCTGACAAAGCTCAAGAACTAATTGATGCGCCAATCATCACCGACCGCGTGATGGGCGTTGACCCGGCTACCGGCTTTGACATTTTGTTCAAGGACGGACGCTATGGGCCTTACGTGATGTTGGACGACGAGCACGCAGCGAAGCCAAAAACTGCATCGCTATTCAAGAGCATGAGTCCTGAGACCTTCACGCTTGAAGAGGCCATCAAGTTACTTTCGTTGCCGCGCATCATCGGGCAGGATCCTGAATCTGGAATTGACATCACCGCGCAAAACGGAAAGTTTGGCCCTTACATGTTGAAGGGTAAAGAATCTCGTTCACTACAGACCGAAGATCAGATTTTTGATCTTGATCTTGCTGGCGCGCTTGAGATTTTTGCTCAACCTAAGTACGGCGGTCGTCGTACTGCGGCGACTCCACTTAAGGAGTTTGGTGAGGATCCTGCATCGGGCTTGGCAGTTGTGGCAAAGTCTGGTCAGTTTGGACTTTACGTAACTGACGGCGCTGTGAATGCAACGGTTCCGAAAGACGAAAACCTGGAAGAAATGACGCCCGACACCGCGTTTGAACTTTTGGCAATTCGTCGCGAGAAGCTTGGTCTTGAGCCGGGCGAGGCACCGGCCAAGGCAGGTAAGCCAAAGAAGAAGATTGCCAGCACAACCAAGGTTGTCAAAGCCGGAACCAGAAAGAAAAAGTAATGGCGGGTTTGTTCATCTCGTTTGAAGGCATCGATGGGGTTGGCAAGTCAACCCAGATTGATTTGCTGATCAAGCACCTTGATGAACTTGGCCGCGCTCACATTCGCACTCTTGAACCTGGCGGCACAGACCTTGGTGTGGAGATTCGTCACTTGTTGTTGCACCGCAAGGGAGAAGTCGCACCCCGAGCCGAAGCACTTCTTTACGCAGCCGACCGAGCGCATCACGTAGCCACGAAAGTCCGCCCGGCACTTCAAGCAGGAACCGACGTGATCATCGACCGCTACCTCGATTCATCTGTTGCCTATCAGGGGGCTGGTCGCGAACTTGACTCAACCGAGATTCGGAATTTGTCGTTGTTTGCGGTTCAAGGATTGCTGCCTGACCTAACAATTCTTTTGGACCTCGAGGCCTCGGCCGCGTTGGCCCGCAGAAGCAAGACCGGCGAGGAACCCGATCGACTAGAGCGTGAAAAGACTGAGTTCTTTGAAGCCGTTCGTCAGGGCTACTTGGCATTGGCCACCGCTGAGCCAAACCGATTCTTCATTGTTGATGCCAGTGAGAGCGTCGACGAGATGGCTGCGAAGATTCGTGCACGCGTTGATGCGTTGATTGCTCAGTAGTAAGAATTAGTCCATGACAAACGCAGTTGCATCCCCGGTATGGGCCGAGTTGCTTGGGCAACCTGAGGCAATTGCGGAATTAGAAATCGCCATTCGCGGAAAGGCTGATGGTGTTTACCACGCGTGGTTGATAACTGGTCCGCCGGGATCCGGCCGTTCGAACATGGCGCACGCATTTGCAGCAGCCCTACTATGTGAAAAAAATGGCTGTGGCGAATGCAAGAGTTGCCTGATGGCCGCTGCGGGTTCACACCCAGATATTTCAACCCTGGCAACAGAGCGCGTACAGATTGCAATCGATGAAGTTCGTGAACTGGTTGCCAGCTCACAATTTGGAAGTTCGCTGGGCAAGTACCGCATCATGATTATCGAGGATGCAGATCGCATGCAAGAGCGGTCATCGAACGTTTTGCTAAAGGCACTTGAAGAGCCACCAGCCGGAACAATTTGGTTGCTCTGCGCTCCATCAGAAGCAGACATGTTGCCGACCATTCGCTCGCGTGTTCGCAGAGTCGGTTTGAAAGTTCCAGCCGTTGAAGAGGTTGCAAGAATTTTGATTGAGCGCGACGGGATCGATTCAAAGTTGGCGCACCAGGTTGCCGCCGAGGCGCAGAGCCACATTGGCATGGCTCGTCGCTTGGCAACCAGTTCTGAGGCTCGCAGCCGTCGTCGCGAAACCCTGATGGCAGCACTTGCCATCAGCGGTGTCACCTCAGCTGTGAACACCGCCGAGCGCTGGTTGGATATTGCCAAGAAGGATGCAGAGGCCCTAACCACAGAGCGCGATGAAGAAGAAAAAGCTGCCATGATGCGCTCGCTTGGTTTGCAACCCGGTGACGCGATTCCTGCGAATTTGAAATCCGACCTGCGCGCGCTAGAAGAGGGGCAGAAGCGTCGTGCCACCAGAAGCGTTCGCGACGGCCTTGACCGAATCTTGGTTGATCTGCTTTCGCTTTATCGCGATGTTCTAACTCTGCAGATTTCAGCCAATGTAGCGCTGGTGAATGAAGACTTACGGAACGGCATTACAGAGGTTGCCAGTGTAAGCACGGCTGCAGAGACCATTCACAAGCTAGATGCAATAGCCGAAGCAAGACTCCGAATTGATTCAAATGTGCGTCACTTGATGGTGCTTGAATCGCTTGCCGTCCAATTGCGCCGAAAGACAAATTAATTGTTTGGCGGCAAATTAAAGTTTTCGGTCATTAGCGCCACGGCAGCTCTAAGCGCATTACTTCTGCTGGCCGGTTGTACCGCTCCCGCCGAAACTCAACCAGCTGACGGTCCACAGCCAAGCCCTGATTCTGCTGTCGCTTTGGAGTTGTTGCCCTACTACGAACAAAAACTTTCGTGGGCTACCTGTGCTAGCAGCAAGATCTATTGCTCAACTCTTGAGGTGCCTGCCGATTGGAACAACCCGCAGGGTGAACGATTCAAACTCTCGATTGTTTACCGCAAGGCCGATGGTGGCAAGCCACTAGGTTCATTGCTTTTCAACCCGGGAGGCCCCGGAACATCTGGCGTCTCATGGGTGCGGGACTCGGGCGAACAAATTGGTACCAGCACCTTGCGCAGCAATTACAACATCGTAGGGTTTGACCCTAGAGGCGTTGGCGAGAGCGAGCCAAAAGTAAATTGCCTTAGCAATAAAGAAAAAGATGAAATGTTTTATGGCGCCTCTGCGGCACCGGTTGGCTCAGTTCAAGAAGTTGCCGAGACCCGCGCCAAAATGAAAAAGTTTGTTGCCGCCTGCGTAAAGAACACCGGCCCTGGTTTGCAGTACATCGACACCATTTCGGCTGCAAAAGACATGGACATAATCAGGGCAGTTTTTGGTGAAAGCAAAATAAATTATCTTGGCTACAGCTATGGAACGTACCTGGGCACCGCATATGCGCAATTGTTTCCGAAGCGTGTGGGTCGCATGGTGCTTGATGGTGCAGTGGATCCAACCGTTGATGAAGAGACTCAGAACCTTTATCAACTGAAAGGTTTCGACCAAGCGTTAAGAGATTTTCTTTCCGACTGCCTAGATAATCAAGATTGCCCTTTCACCGGTAGCTTGTCTGGGGCAGAGAAAAAAGTTGAAAAATTGCTTCTTTCAATTGAGCGGAAACCTTTGAACACCGATACCGATCGCCAGCTCACGATTTGGGGAGCACTTACCGGAATCATCATGCCGCTTTATAGCCAGGACTGGTGGCCGTCGCTTGCCGAAGGATTTGCCGAAGCCTTGAAGGGTGATGGCACCACATTATTGTCACTGGCTGATATCTACAACGATCGCAACGAGGATGGCACTTACGCCACAAACATAATCGAATCAAACATCGCAATCGCATGTCTAGATTCCAGGGCGCCAAGTGACGCAGCTTCGATTGTTGCAGCCAATAAAAAGTTGCTAGCAACTAGTTCGATGCTCGGCAGATATTGGCAATTTGGTGCGCTGTCCTGCGAGCAGTGGCCCTACCCAGTTGCAAAAAAACCTGAGACGTTCAAGTCCATCGGTGCTGAAAAAATTCTGGTGATTGGAACCACCGGCGATCCGGCCACGCCTTACTGGCAAGCGGTGTCTCTTGCAAAAGATGTTTTAGGAAATGCTGAACTCATCACGTTTAATGGCGAAGGCCACACAGCCTACGGTTTGGAAAGTTCATGTGTTAACAAAGCGGTTGATGACTATTTCATCAAAAATGTGGTGCCAACCGAAGACCCGGACTGCTCTTGAAAAACTCTCGATAACAAAATGGTTACATCGGGAATTTTCGGAATTAGAAGAAAGTTCCATCGCTAGGCTCAGGAACAGAGTGGTAAAACACCCTGAACCTGGCAAAGGTGCCAGGTTCTCTTTTTGAACATTGGAGTTCGATGAGTTCGCAGAACGAAAAGGTTTGGTCTGACATGCAGGCCAGCCCTGAATTCCAGGATCTGAAGCGAAAATTTAGGGGTTTTGCATTCCCCCTAACCGTGGCTTTCCTGGTTTGGTATTTCCTCTATGTAATCCTCACGGCATTTGCGCGTGAATGGATCAGCACCCCGGTGGTTGGCAACATAAACATTGCTTTCATTCTTGGTTTGCTTCAATTCGCAACAACCTTCCTAATCATGTGGCTCTACGAGCGTCACTCTTCACACTCACTTGACGGTCCATCTGACGCGTTGCGTGACAAGGTAGACAAGGAGTTGAGCAAGTAATGAGTTCAACAACACTTAGCGCAATTCTTTTCGTTGCATTCGTAATATTCACTCTTGTCTTGGTGTTCCGCGCGGGTCGCTCGAACAAGCAGTCTTCTGACTTTTACGACGGTGGTGGAGGTTTCTCTGGCTTCCAGAACGGTCTAGCTATTGCCGGTGACTACATGTCGGCAGCATCGTTCTTGGGTATCGCTGGAACCATCGCGCTGTTCGGTTACGACGGCTTCCTATACTCAATCGGTTTCTTGGTTGCATGGCTTGTAGCACTTTTGCTAGTTGCTGAGCCACTTCGTAATTCAGGTCGTTTCACCATGGGTGACGTTCTTGCATTCCGAATGAGACAGCGTCCGGTTCGTGGTGCAGCTGCAACATCAACACTCGTAGTTTCAATCTTCTACCTAATGGCTCAAATGGTGGGAGCCGGTGCGCTGGTTTCACTATTGCTAGGCATCAATGACCCAAGTGCAAAAAACTGGATCATCGGTGGCGTTGGTATTTTGATGATTGTTTACGTAACCGTTGGTGGAATGAAGGGAACAACCTACGTTCAGATCGTGAAGGCATTCTTGCTAATGACCGGTGCGATCTTGCTAACCGTAATGGTGCTTTGGCAGTTCGGCTTCAACATTTCAGACCTACTAGGTGCGGCACGCGATGCATCTGGCAAGGGGGAAGCGTTCCTACAGCCTGGTTTGAAGTTCGGTAAGGACATCATTGACCCAGTGACTATGGCAATTGACCCAGTGAAGACTCTGATCAGCAAGCTTGACCTGATCTCACTTGGTATGGCTCTAGTACTTGGTACCGCAGGTCTTCCTCACATCTTGATTCGTTTCTACACCGTTCCAACTTCAAAGGCTGCTCGTAAGTCTGTGAACTGGGCAATCGGAAACATCGGTGCTTTCTACCTAATGACAATTGCACTTGGATTTGGTGCAGCTGCGTTGGTTAGCCGTGCAACCTTGTTCCGTGGTTTCAAGGTGGACGCAAATGGATGTTTGATGGACGCCAAGGGAAATGCAATTGCTAGCGGTGACGTAGCTTGTACTCCACTTGACGGCCTATCAACACTTACTCCAGAGGCAAAGGCTTTGTTGGTTCCTGTTGACCCATCAGGTAACGTTGCGGCTCCTCAGCTTGCACAGTTCCTAGGTGGCGGCGAGGGCACAACCGGTGGTGCAATCATGCTTGCAGTTATTGGTGCGATTGCTTTCGCAACCATCCTTGCTGTGGTTGCTGGTCTAACCTTGGCTAGCTCTTCATCATTCGCACATGACTTGTATGCAAACGTAATCAAGAAGGGAACCGCATCTCCAGCTGAAGAAGTTCGAGTTGCAAAGATCTCTGCTGTGGTTATCGGTGGCATCTCAATCGTGCTTGCGATTGGTGCACAGGGTCTGAACGTGGCGTTCCTTGTTGCAATTGCCTTTGCTATTGCCGCATCGGGCAACCTGCCAGCTGTTCTCTACTCTCTGTTCTGGAAGAACTTCAACACCCGTGGTGCCGTTTGGTCAATCTACGGTGGTTTGTTCTCTGCTGTGATTCTTTTGGTGTTCTCGCCAAACGTTTCAGGTGCAGCTACCAGCCTTATCCCGTTCGTGGAAGGCGGAGTTCGCTTCGACTTCTTCCCACTGGCTAACCCAGGTATCGTTTCGATTCCACTCGGATTCCTATTCGGATGGCTTGGAACAATCACCTCAAGCGAGCGCAACCTAGCTAAGTACGCAGAGCTAGAAGTACGTTCAATGACTGGTGCAGCTATCGGTAAGGCAGTTCAGCACTAATTCGTCTCAAATTAGAAAACCCCCGGCCACTTCTCTGGTCGGGGGTTTTCGTTTAACAAAAAGCAAATTATTGGGTCAGAGCAACAAACAACGCCACGAAGATTCCTACAAAAATTGCTGGGGTCAAATACTTGACCACGTGCATCCAAGGTGCTGTCTTCACAATCGCATCGCTTAGGGATGACTTGGCCTTCAGTGTGGCGATATCTTTTGCCACAGCCTGAGCTTCGTGAGCTGCGGTGTATTCAGCCAGCGCACCAAGAATTCCAGAAGCAAGCAAAATCCCTAGAACGGCCCAGACTGTCATCTGCCCGGCTGCTCGAACCTGCTCGACCAAACCAGCGGTAGTGATCAACAGGAAAGTCGGTGCCAGTTGAGCGATGATGATTTGCTGACGATATTTTTGCCAAAGTCGGATTAGTTCCGCTTCATTCATGGTTGACTCCTCTTGTTCGGTGAGTTTCATTTCTACTTCAAAGGTTAGGCGAGTTTTCATGGGCACTAAGGCATTGAAGAATAATGCCCTGCAAGAATCGCTTTCAAAACGCTTTCGCCGCCTACTATCTGGCGACCCCGATGGCGTTCCGCCGTGGCTTGATGTCATTGCTGCCGGCGATGATGCCGGTTTCTTTTTGCCCACCGACGCACCCTGGGTAGTGCACGCAGATTTTGGCACGCTAGTCGGTGGAATTCGTGCCCTGCTAATGCAAGCGCTTCACCCAGGGTCATTAACCGGAGTGAAGAATCACTCGCGCTACGAGAGCGACCCACTTGGCCGATTAGCCGGAACAATTCGCTGGCTAACCGTGACCACCTTTGGTTCAAAAACCGCGGTGCTCAACGAAGCCTCCCGGGTGAATCGCCTGCACACTAGAGTGACAGGCGAATACACCACAGGTGCGGGTGAGCGTATTGCCTACAAAGCTGCTGATCAGGATTTATTACTCTGGGTTCACATTGCGTTCATGGAATCATTCCTTGTAGCCCACGAAGAATTTGCCTGGCGTGAAATACCACGTGGGAACGCTGCAAATGGTGCGGACAATTACGTTGCCCAATGGAGCGTTTCGGTTTCGCCTCTGGGGCTGAATAAAGTTCCAATGACCCGAGCTGATCTTGATAGCACCGTCGCCGAAATTTACGCTGCTGGGCTGTTGATCACCACAGAGGACACTCTTCGGGTTGTCGAATTCATTAAGAACCCGCCGCTTCCTAATTTGGCTAAACCAATTTACGGTTTGCTGTTCGAGGCAGCGGTTCTACCCCGATGGCTGATTCGTCCGCTGACCCGAGGAATTCTCAGGTTCATGCGAACCGCGATTGGCCCGGAAAGCCCAATTGAAGACGGCGCCATTGCTCGCCTCCGCCGCATCGGGGCATTGCCTCGCTATAAGTAGGGGTACTTGCGCCTTGGATGGTGAGGAGTAGGCTGTTGGATGGCTCTGGAAGGGGTTAACAATGTCTAGCCGCAAGGGCTTACATCCGACTCAGATCGTTGCAGGTGCATTTACCGCAATCATTCTGTTGGGTACCATCCTACTCAGCCTCCCGATAGCAACCAAAGACGGAACAGCTACTAGCTTTATCGATGCATTGTTTACCTCAACTTCGGCTGTTACAGTAACTGGCTTAGGAGTGCTAGACACAGAAACCCATTGGTCTATTTTTGGACATTGGATCCTTGCTTTGCTGATACAAGTAGGAGGATTCGGAATCGTGGGATTCGCGAGTCTGGTCGGATATTTGCTCGAGGGTCGAATATCGCTGAAAAACAAAATGACTACAACGTCAGAAGCTTCAATTGCGGTGGCACCAGACGTAAAAACTCTGCTGAAGAACATCGCCAAGTTGATGCTTGGTTTTCAATTGCTTTTATTTCTTTTTTTGTTTTTCCGATTTTTGTTCCACTACAAGTACGACTGGGAAGATGCATTAGGGCACGGCATCTTCCATGCAATCGCATCATTCAATAATGCAGGTTTTGCTCTGTACAGCGATAGTCTCATTGGTTTTGCCAGAGATGGCTGGATTATTATTCCAGTCTTTGTCACTGTATTTTTGGCGAGTTTAGGATTTCCAGTGCTAGTTGAAATTCGAGATCGACTAAAGCTAAAACTTTTCAAAATATTTGGCAAGCAACCGACTTACTGGATGAAACCACAATGGTCACTAAATTCACGAATAATTCTTTGGTCAAGCTTTGTACTTCTAGTAGCTGGCGCACTCGGAATTGGAATCTTGGAGTGGGACAACCCAAGAACCCTTGGGCCCCTAGATCCAATTAGTAAAGTTTTAGATTCGATTTTTGCTTCGGTAATGCCGCGAACAGCCGGCTTTAATGCCATGGATATCGGGAGTATGCATCCAAGTAGCTGGCTTGGAACCGAAATTTTAATGTTCATCGGCGGCGCAAGCGCATCCACAGCTGGAGGAATCAAACTTGGCACCGCTGTAGTGCTGTTCTATGTAATTTTTACGGAAATTCGCGGCGAAGCGGCCGTCAATATTGGCAACCGTCGATTGCCGCGATCTATGCAGCGTCAAGCGCTTACGATTGTATCCCTCACAACTTTCGTCATAATCGGTTCTGTGATGCTGATGCGCCTAACTACGAATTTTGATCTAGACCAGATTCTCTTCGAAGTTGTTTCGGCCACGGGTACGGTAGGCCTGTCTACCGGCATCACCGCAGATCTGCCCGATCATGCAAAGTTCTTGATGTCACTACTTATGCTTTTTGGCCGCTTGGGCCCAATCGTGGTGGCAACGTCTTTGGCGATGCGAAGAACCCGCAGGCACTTTGAGTACCCAAAGGAACGTCCACTAATCGGCTAATCGGGCTACTGTTTACTTGTAGCTAGGAAAGGGTGAAAACCTTGACGAATAAACCAACTCGCAAGCGCGGGTTCCACGCAGCAAACGTTGCCGTAATTGGCCTGGGCCGGTTTGGTTCAGCACTCGCGCTTGAACTAGTGAACAGCGGGCACCAGGTGCTCGGCATTGACTCTGATGAAAAGGTTGTACAGACCTTGTCAGGAGACTTGACACACGTAGTTTCAGCCGACACCACAGACGAAGAGACTCTCAAGGAACTTGGTCTTGCCGACATGGATAGTGCCGTGGTTGCCATCGGTGCTGATTTGGAATCAAGCATTCTTACCGCTTCGCTGCTACTGCAGTTGGGCATCAAGCAGGTTTGGGCTAAGGCCAACTCAACCGCGCATGGAAAGATTGCCGCGTAGCTCACCAGGTGTCTGGTGAATCGCTTGACTACGTCCACATCGATGAAGACTTCGTGATGGTCAAGGTTGAATGCCCACCATCATTCGATGGCCGCGACCTAGCAGATCTAAAGATTAGAAGTACCTACGGTGTGACCGTGGTTGCGTTTAGTCACGGTGATTCAAACTACACACCGGCATTTCCAGAGACCGTGCTTCACGCCGGAGACCACCTGGTGGTTGCAGGTCGTAAGAAGCCGCTCGACGAATTCTGTCAGTTAGATTAATCGCGCTTATTTTTTCAGGCTGCTAGCAACTGGTACCAGTGCCCAAAGTATTGCAGCCATGTCGATAAATTCTTGACTAATCGCAGCAGTTGTTGCGTTAATCAATCCGGTGGCCGCGGCAACCATTGCAACAATAGCCAAGCTCATGCCAATGCCCGCCGCTTGAAGTGCGCGAATACGTGCGCCTTGGGAAATCAAAACCGCGGTAGCCAAGTGCTTAATTGAATCTTCGATGATTACGACATCTGCAGCCTCACTTGCAGCGGTTGCCCCTCGCGCACCCATGGCAACTCCAACGGTTGCAGCAGCCAACGCTGGAGCATCATTAATTCCATCGCCAACTGCAACTACAGAACCTTTGGTTGCCAGCATCTCAGCATGAACTATTTCAAGTTTGCGTTCGGGGGTGCAATCGGCAAACACTTCGTCTACGCCAACCTCGGCGCCAACTAGGTCAGCGGTGATTTTGCGATCACCCGAAACCATCAAAATTCTTTCAACACCAAGTTTTCTTAGTGCAATCAAGGTGCCTTTTGCTTCGTTGCGCAGCGGGTCATCGAGCCCCATTACCGCTTGCAGCTCACCGTCTATTTCAACACCGATAATCAGCGCATTCTCAAGCGGTGCCCAAGCTGGAAGCGCTTCGCCTAGTTGGCCAACCCGCACAGATTTATTCGCGACCATTCCTTCAAGTCCAACGCCGTGATTCTCAGAGACTTGTGATGGAAGTTGCAAAGAAAGTTTTCGGCGGGTGGCTTCTAAGACGATTGATTTCGCGACCACGTGTGGGCTGGATTGTTCCAACGAGGCGGCCAGCATCAGGACTTCAGATTGGTTTGCGCCCGGAGCGAAGGCAACATCAGAAACCTCTGGACCGCCGTGAGTAAGTGTTCCAGTTTTATCTAGTAACACTGTCTTAGTGCGGGCAAGTTGCTCGAGAGCCGCACCGCCTTTGATGATCGCTCCTTTGGAAGCAGCCTTAGACATTCCAGAAATAATGGCGACCGGTACCGCAAGGATCAGTGGGCAGGGAGTAGCAGCAACAATCACAGCAACGGCATTTGCATAGTCACCGGTGATCAGCCAACTTGCGGCAGCAAGCAGCAAGGCAAATGGAACGAACCTGACGGCCCATTTATTTGCCACACGCACACCGTTCGCGCTAGAAGCCTGCGCTTGTTCGACAAGCCTCACCAGAGCTGAATAGGTAGAATTCTCAATCGTCTTTGTTGTGGTCAATTCAACTGTGGCACCCGCATTCAAAACGCCCGAGGCAACTTCTTCGCCGTTTGCCCTAAACCTTGGCAGTGGTTCACCGGTCAGGGCCGATTCGTCAAAGGTTCCCTCGCCGACAACTAACCCGTCGAGCGGCACAACTTCTCCAGATCGAACCATAATTCTTGACTCAAGAATCACTCTTAAAAGTGGAGTGTCAATGATGCTGCCATCCGCTTGAATAACGTGGGCCTGGTTTGGTGCTCGCTTAAGCAGCGATTCCAATTGATTTCGTGCACGACCCTCGGCCCAGCGCTCAAGCGCGCGACCTGTGGCAAGCATGACCGAAATCACACTCGCGGCAATCCACTCTCCGGTGATTGCGGTGGCGGTAATAGCAATTAGGGCTAGGGCATCACTGCCAAATTCGCCATGACGAATTGCGCGAATGAGCAGCAAGAGTGAGAGACCAAAACCGATGGCCGCACCCGCTGCAAAGGCAAGAGTGGACCCTACGCTTCCTTGCTCTTGGAATAGGCCGATGCCAAGCCCAAGCAAGGTCGCTAAAAGCAAGAGATAGTCGTTCCTCAGGTTTTTAGTCACATTGCCAGTCTGCCACCAATGTAGAGCGGCGAGGCAAGCCGGTTATCGCCCAAAGCCGGTCTATTTTTATAAGGATGTCTGTCTTTATGCGATCGCTAACCGTGGCAACCGTTTCTTCGGCCCTGATACTGGCGTTGGCTGCACCCGCAATTGCGGTAGATGCGACACCGTCACCTAGTCCAACCGATAGCCCGTCAACTTCGGCGACGCCATCGACGAGCCCATCTCCAAGTCCTTCGTTTTCAACTCCGGTACTTATTCCAAACGCTCCAAATTCATGCAGTGCAGCATCCGCAGTTTCGCAGAGTGCACTCGGTCAGTTTTATGCGTACGTGGTTGATGTCAACACCGGGCGGGTGCTTTTGGATATGCGCGGAAACGAGGCCACGCCATCGGCATCGGTGTTGAAGGTTTTGAGCGTTGCAGCGGCACTCAAGAATTTGCCGGCGACCTACACGGCAACTACGCGAGTCCTAACCGTTCCATCGCAGCCGGGCACGATTGTTTTAAAGGGTGGCGGTGACCACACGCTTTCGCAGATGACCAAGGCAAGTTACACAACTTACGCAAAAGCAGCCAGGCTCGAAACCTTGGCCAATAAAGTGCTAACTAACTGGACCAGCGACAAACCAATCACCAAAATCATTCTTGACAGCAGTTTTTTCAGCGGCGAAAGCTACAGTCCTTACTGGTTAGCTAGCGACAGAACCAACGGATACATCTCGCACATTACCGCGCTTCAGGTAGACAGTGACCGCGCCAACGGTGACCAAACAAGTTACGCGTACAGCGGTTATCGCAGCACAGACCCGGTGCTCAAGACTGGCACTCTTTTCAAGTCTGCTCTCAAGGGGTTAGCGCCAGCTGCAAAGTTGGTAAAGGGTGCGACTCCTAAAGACGCCGTTGAGCTAACCTCGGTGACCAGTCAACCAATCACAACCTGGCTGGCACACGCCACCGGAATTTCTGACAACACCGAGACCGAGTTTATAGCCCGCCACGCAGCCAAGGCTTTTGGTTTGCCGGCATCATTCACTTCCGTTGAGCCAATGGTCAAGAGCATGTTGGCTGAACTGGGTATTGATTCAACCCAATTGGTTATGAAAGACGCCTCCGGTTTAGCTCAGGCAAATCGGGTGACACCAAAGATGATCACGGCACTCATGCAAAAGGTGGCCGAGGGAACCACAGCGCTAACCCCATTGGAGAGTTATCTTCCAGTTGCAGGCAGAGGCCCAGGTTCAATGGGTGGCCGCTTTACCGGAGCAAATGCAGTGGCAAAAGGTTTTGTAAAGGGTAAAACCGGTTTCATTCCAGGTCTCTACAGCTTGGCCGGAATAATCAACGCGAAAGATGGATCGCGCTTGGCTTACTCAATCTTTGCCAGAAGTTTCGGCGGCAAAAAAGTTGGTTGGGCAACTCGCGGCGCTCTAGATACGGTTGCTACTCGTTTTTATTCTTGCGGAGCGGGTCTTTACCTTTAGCTGATGCACGTGCCTTGAGTGTTCGACGGGTCGCAATCCAAATCACAATCAAGACAACAACAAACGCCGCGCCTATAAATAGTGCCCCGGGAAGCGAATCAGATGATCCTTCGTTCTCCGAAATTAACATTGGTGTTTCGCCAGAGGTTGCCATGGCATACACGCATGCATCAACGGCATCGGTAGCTGCGTCGTAATCGGTGTTGTTCACGACATTGAAATCAAAGGTTCCATCTACAGGGTGGCCATCGGCAGATACGGTTCGCCAGGTGACGGTGTATTTTCCAGGCTGGTCGATTGCCGCAGCGGTGCTCAGGTCAAAACCTTCGGCACTCGCGCAAAGAGCCGGAATCAACTCGCCGGCTTCGTTTGCCACTACAACTTCGTGACTGATCGACTCATCGCCGGTAAGCAGCTCTTCGCCAAAGGTCAGGGTAATTGGAATTCGCCCCGCCTCCACGGTGGAGCCCTGTTCCGGGCTGGTCTTTAGTTCATCGCTGTGAGCCAAGGCCGGGCTTGAGACACCGATGATGGCTGCGAGAGATAGGCTTAAGGTTGCTAAGGAGCTGAGAATTCGCTTCATGCAGTGCAGTCTAGTTTGAACTCGAAATGGAAAGCGTGTGTCCCCGGTGAACCAAGGTTTTACGTACTTTAAAGAGGTTGGCAAGGGAGCACTAATCGGTTTGGGTATTTTGGCCCTGATTATCGGTGGCTTCAGCGTTGGTGGATTTGGGTCTACCAATTCAGCCCAGGCGCCACAATCTTCTTCTTCGGCTGCCGCCTCGGCTTCACCTAGTCCAAGTGCATCCAGCAGCCGCACCTGTTCAGTTGCCGAACTGGCAGCTGACCCAAGACTGGCTAAGTTCTCTGGCGTTGTAATCAATGCAGCAACCGATGAAGTGTTGTTCGATCGCAATGCAAATGTGCCGGCAGCTACCGCATCGGTGATGAAGACCCTAACGGCAGCCGCTGCAATTCTTACTCTTGGGCCAAACTACCGAGTTGAAACTCGCGTTTACCAAGATGCCACAGACCCGGGAACCATCATCCTGGTTGGTGGCGGCGATCCAACTCTCTCGAAAACTGTGGCTGGTAAGCAGTCTGTATACGCGGACGCACCAAAGCTTTCGACCCTTGCTCTAAATGTGAACAAAAAGTTGGCGGCAACTCCAATCACCAAGATCATCGTTGATGCAACTTTGTTTACTGGCCCAACCTGGGAGCCATCTTGGGAAAAGTCTGAAATGACCGAGGGTTATATGTCCGAGGTGACTGCCCTTCAGGTTGATGGTGACCGCGCAAACCCGGCGGCAGAAACATCTCGCCGCTCGAATTCATCGGTCATGAATGCCGGAAACGCTTTCAAGAAAGCGCTTGGCGCTAGTGCTTCGGGTGCCACAGTTGTTGCGGCACAAATGCCAACCGATGCAACTCAGATCGCCAGTGTTTCAAGCCAACCAATCAGCAAGTGGATCACCCACATGCTTCAGGTTTCAGATAATACTCAAGCCGAGGCTCTTGCTCGACTGGTTGCTCTAGACCAGGGACTAAGTGGCTCATTCGCTTCCGTCGATTCCGCAATCAAAAAGGCAATCGCGCCACTTGGCTTGAACCTCTCAGGAATGTCGATTCGCGATGGCTCTGGACTAAGCGATTACAACGCGGTGTCACCAACTGTTTTTGCAAAACTGATGCAGTTGGTAAATAAGCCTGGCTCGGGGATTGAATTGATTCGTCAAGGGCTACCTGTGGCAGCAGAATCGGGCAGCCTCGCTGAGCGTTTCAAGGGGGATAACATTGATGCAGCAGGTCACGTATTCGCTAAGACTGGTTGGATCAAGAAGGGCTACACCTTGGCCGGAATCATCAGCGCTAAGGACTCAACTACTTTGACATTCGCCGTCTACGCACTTGGCGAAGTTAAGGCTGACGCTAAAGAAGCAATCGATAATTTGGTCACCGGTTTCTACCGTTGCGGTGACCAGCTTTCAAACCAGTAGCAAAAACGGCAACTAACAGAGGATAAGCAATGGCGCTGACTGAAAAAGACCTTCTAGCTAAGGTTCCAACCGGCCTTTACATCAATGGCAAGTGGGTAGCCGGGCACGGCGATAAGCAAATCACAGTAGAAGACCCTGCCACTGGTAAGTCACTTCTTGAGATTGCCAACGCCACCGCCGAAGATGCACTTGCTGCGTTGACTGCTGCCGATGAAGCTCAGGAGAAGTGGGGTAGAACCCCACCTCGTGAGCGCGCGGAAATCCTGCGCCGCACTTTTGATTTGGTTCGCGAACGTGCCGAAGAGTTCGCAATGTTAATTTCACTTGAAATGGGTAAGCCACTGGCGGAGGCCCGCGGTGAGGTTACTTACGGAAATGAATTCCTGCGCTGGTTTAGCGAAGAAGCGGTGCGCGTGACCGGCCGTTATAACTCAAACCCAGAAGGCACCGGCAAGATTTTGATCGCCAAGCGCCCGGTTGGTCCAGCTTTTGCAATCACCCCGTGGAACTTCCCGTTGGCCATGGCCACTCGAAAAATTGGCCCGGCTCTAGCTGCTGGTTGCACCATCGTGGTGAAGCCGGCGGAGTTGACTCCGCTGACCACACTGATGCTGGTGAAAACTTTTGAGGAAGCTGGAGTTCCTGCCGGCGTAATCAACGTGATTACAACTTCAACTTCATCGGCAACTTCTGGTCCGCTTATTGCTGATCACCGTTTGCGCAAGATTACTTTTACCGGTTCAACGTTTGTTGGCCGCAAGCTAATTCAGCAGGCATCAGAGCGAGTGCTTCGCACATCCATGGAGCTTGGCGGTAACGCTCCATTCCTAGTCTTCGAAGAAAGTTCGCTGCAAAGATGGGCGAGCTAAACCTTGGTCGCGGAGTTGCTGACGGGACTACTTGCGGTCCTGTGATTAATGGCGTTGCGCAAGAAAACATGGAGCGTCTAGTAAAGACCACTTTGAGCGAGGGCGGCGACGTCCTCGTTGGTGGAGAGTCTCTAGATAGCGATGGTTACTTCTTTAAGCCAACCGTTCTCGATAACGTCACTGCAGACTCAACCATTTGGAAAGAAGAGATCTTCGGCCCTATTGCTCCAATTACTCGTTTCAAGAGCGAGGAAGAGGCAGTTCGACTTGCTAATGACACCGAATATGGATTGGTCTCATATGCGTTCACAAATGATGCCAAGCGTCAATTGCGCCTAATCGAAACTCTGGACACCGGTATGACTGGAATCAACTCGGGTCTTGTTTCAAATGCTGCGGCACCGTTCGGCGGTACCAAGGCGTCTGGAATGGGTCGCGAGGGTGGTCTTGAGGGCATTGACGAGTACCTTGAGGTCAAATACGCCTTCATTCCAGACCCATTTGCTTAAACCTAAAAAGCTAGGCTTGGCGTATGCCGCTGAATTTTATTAATTCCAGCACGGGGGAGCAGATTGGTTCAACCCTGCTTGCTAGGCGAATTCTGTCAGCGGCAACTAGAGATATTGCGCCAGACTTGGCAAATAGCGTTGACGCACTCAAGAATTGGCGCAAGGGCTACCAGTCAATTTTCCGCGAGCTAACCAAGCTCGAGTTTTATCAAGAGCGTAACTGCTTGGAAATTGCCAACACCGGTTTGGAGATGCTTTCAAGATCCATCACCGATGAATCCGGGCTAGATCTACAACAAATTGTTGAGGCCGGCTGGTTGGGCGATGCCCAGGTAGAGACTTTTATTGTTAGTGGCACGGGTGATATCAAATCAATCAGCATTCCGGGAATCACCACCTTGACGGATGCTGCTCAGATTTGGTCTCACGAGAAAATTGCTGAACCTGGTCTGATTAATTCATTCAAGTTTTTAGATGCTCATAAAAAACTGCCAATCCAAATGGATTTGTTAATCGCTCTTGCCGGTGCAGCCGAATATGCACCCACCAAACACTGGTTGGATGTGGGCGGCACCGTGGCGGTTGTAGCAAGACCAGGTAAAGAGCGCTGGCTTGACTTGATTGCACACGCCAGATCAAGCGGCGGAACTTTATTGATTCCAATTCTGAAGAGTCGAGTTCCTGATGGTTCGATTCCTCTATCTGATCAAGTAATCGCGCAAAATGCCGGTCTAGATATTTGCGATGATGCAAAAGCTTTGGCCGGTTGGATCGCGGCTCTTGCGACGACTCGTAAAGAGCGAATTGTGCTTGGGCAGTACTCGTACGCCCCTGGCTCAAAACATATTATTGTTCAAGCGGTACAAGACGCGCTAGCGGATGCTATTTGCAAACGTCTGCCGGCAAATCGTGTAGCCCTGGCCTGGCTTGCCACTCCAACCGATTCAACCGCGGTACCGGCCGATGTCTTGCAAGATTCTCTGGATCGATACGCCGCTCGCGGCCCAGCAGTTAGGCTCCGAGATTTCATTCTTGGCATGCGTCGCAATTCTGGAGAATTCTTTGAAAGTCGCTTCGGCGAGAAGCTCGCCTTGATAGATCCAACATCCGGCGTTCAGGGCTCTAGCTATGCGTTAGCTAAACGCAGTCAGCGCTGGCGGGCCTACCTTGCGAACAGCCAGGGGGTCAAAGTTTCCTACGTCGTAGCCCCGCCAGCTAGAACGCGATCGGTGCTCAGTTTTAAGGCGCTGCAGGCCGTGTATCGGGGTGGCCCTAAATTTGGCTTGCAGCCGTTCGAAGTATCGGAGGCAACCCTGGCCACAACGGCCCTTTTGATTCGTGACTTACACGGTCCTATGCCTCAGCGTGGCTCAACCTCCTTGCATTCAGACAGTGCCATTCACGGCGGGCTTTGGCGTTTGATCTACAGGCCGGCACAAGTTTGGACTCGGGCAACCCTGATTGGCTGGCGCCCTTTCCGAGTGGCAGACTATAACCATGACAACAGAAAAGCCAAAGGCTAAGCAAAAGAACTACGTGCTACTCACCGGTCGCGATGACGCAGCCTTCTGTCAACGAGTTTCTGACCGAATGGACGAAGGCTACGAACTTTACGGCTCGCCTTCAATTACTTTCAATGTGTTCAAGGGTCACCCGATCGTGGCTCAGGCTTTGGTGCTGAAGAAGAAGTCCAAGAAAAAGTAAGTTCTGGTTTTTTCATGACCCCTCAGATAGTTACCCCACTGGTCGAACTCAAGAAGCGCTCTAGTTCTAAGTGGCGCCGCTTCGCTCCGGATGTTTTGCCTATGCACGTAGCCGAAATGGATTACGACATTGCAGAAAACATCAAGCAGCTGCTGATTGAAAAGGTTGCGAATTCTGATCTGGGTTACACGGGTCCGATGCCAGAAGTTACCGAGGGTTTTGTTAAGTTTGCTGATCGCCTTTGGGGTTGGCAGGTTGATGCCAAGCAGGTTCGTCTTTCGACGGATGTTGGAGTTTCAGCCGTTGAGATTTTCCGAGCGCTGGGCACAAAGGGTGACACGGTTGTTATCAATTCACCCGTTTACCACTCGTTTTACGACTGGGTCGCCGAAGTTGAGATGGTTATTCATGACGTTCCGCTTTTACCTGCGGATAGCACTTGGAAACTTGACCTGGCTGGTCTTGAAGCAGCTTTCAAAACCGGTGCGAAATTTTACCTGATCTGTAACCCGCACAACCCATTAGGCAAGATTTTCACGCAAGCCGAGCTCACTGCAATTGCAGACTTGGCCAAGAAGTATCAGGTCACTGTGATTAGCGATGAAATCCATGCTCCTCTCACATTCGAGTCCGAGAAATTTGTTCCATACCTGCGAGCTTCCGATGCTGCTCGGGAAACCGGCGTTTGCATCACGGCTGCGAGCAAGTCGTTTAATCTCGCCGGCCTCAAGGCATCTGTGATCGTGAGCAACTCTGCGAATATGAATGAGAAACTCTCAAAATTGCCAGCGGCTCTGCACTGGCGCTCAGGATTGCTGGGCGCGTTCGCCATGGGTGAGGCATTTAGCAACGGGCAAGCTTGGCTTGATTCTGCAATCGCTGCGAATTTGGAGTCTCGCACTCTACTTCTTCGCTTACTGGCAGAGCACTTGCCGAAGGTGAAAACCTGGGTTCCAGAGGCGGGTTACCTCGCTTGGCTCGATGTTTCGGTGCTTGGTCTAGGCGATAATCCCGCGGCCAAACTGCTTAGTGAACAGCGAGTGGCTTTTGTACCAGGAACCGATCACGGAAGCGATTACGTAAACTTCGTGCGAATCAACTTTGCCTGTCACCCGGAATCGCTGGAGCGAGCCGTCAAGGCACTAGCTTCTTACGCGCTCTAGAAGTTACTTGAGCGCCTGCTTCAAGTCGGCAATCAGATCATCTACGTTTTCTAAACCAACCGATAGCCTGACCAGGTTAGGGGTGATTCCCATCTGCAACTGCACATCGCTGCCTAAGCGGCGGTGAGTTGTTGAAGCTGGGTGAGTAATTAGTGATTTGCTGTCGCCAAGGTTGTTTGAAATATCAATCACGCGTAGCAAGTTCATAAATTTAAAGGTTTTGGATTTGTCACCCTTTATCTTGAACCCAATGGTGGTTCCACCACCGCGCATTTGTTTCTTAGCCAGTTTGTAATTCTTATCGCTCTTTAGAAACGGATACGAAACTGATTCGATTTTTGAATTGGCGGCTAGGAACTCTGCAACCTTTAGCGCATTAGCAGCCATACGTTCTACGCGCATGGTTAGAGTTTCAAGTGACTTCAGCATTACCCAGGCGTTGAAAGGGCTCATGCTTTGTCCGGTGTGACGAGTAAATGGAATTACAGAGTTCTTGATGTAATCGCGAGTGCCAAGAATGGCACCGCCAAGTACACGGCCCTGGCCATCGATGTGTTTTGTTGCTGAGTACATAACCACATCGGCGCCAAGTTCAAGCGGCTTCTGCAAAACTGGACTGCCCATCACGTTGTCAACAATCACTGTTGCACCCGCCTTGTGAGCTAGGTCACTGACCATGCGAATGTCAACAATTTCCATCATGGGGTTACTAGGGGATTCAATGAAGACAACCTTGGTTGGCTTTGCGAGGGCTGCTGCCCAGGTCTTCTTGTCGTTTCCATCAACGAGTTCAATCTCAACTCCCCATGAAGGAAGAATTTCATTCAGCACAACGTAGCAAGAAGAAAACATCGACATGGATGCCACGATTCGGTCCCCGGCTTTTACCAGACAGGCAACCGATGAAAACATTGCGGACATCCCAGTTGCGGTAGCGAAGCAAGCCTCGGCACCCTCGAGCGCGGCAAGACGCTGTTCGAACATTGCAACGGTTGGGTTAGAAAAGCGGCTGTAAAGGTGGTGTTGGGTTTCTTCCTTGAATGCTGATTCAGCTTGTTCGGCAGAGTCGTAGGTAAAGCCGCTGTTTAGGTAAAGCGCTTCACCGGTTTCACCGAAACCGCTTCTAGAAAGTCCTGCGCGGACCGCCAAGGTGTCAGGGTGTAGTTGCCAGTTAGGCTCTTTGCCGTTAAACGGATCCTGATAACCCCATGGGCGTGTGCGCTGTGTCATTCAACCAACAATATCGCATCCAGTGGCTAGAACGAAGAGCTTGGCAAATCCTTTTCATCCTCTGTGATGCCTCTGATAATTCGAGAAACCACGTGCGATACCTCAAACCCGGTGCCAAAATTTGGAGCCTGGCCAAAAACCGCTCGAGTTGCCAAACCGGATTCTGTGTGGCCCGGGCGAGCGTCCAGCCATCTAATGCCAAACTTCTTCAATTCTTTGCCGGCGGCGTTTGCATAGCCAAGTAACGCGGTTTTGCTGGCTGAATAGGTGGCAAGACCGGCCATCGGGTTTTCGGCTATTACTCCGCTAATCGAAACCACAAACGGGGCCCCGCCAGAATCCACTGAGGATTTCAGTTTTGGAATTAGTTGGCTCACCAAGTTAATTTGTCCAAGCGCGTTGACTTCAAATAGTTTGCGTTGAATCGCCTGAGGTGTTTCAGCTATTTGCCCAAAAGCTACTAGACCTGAAGCCAAGATGATTCCATCGAGTTGTTGTGGAAGAGAGGTTAGGTAAGTGGCAAGGGTGTTGATTGATTCTTGATTTTCAAGATCCAACAAAAGTCGCTGTTGCAGGTCGGCGCGCAATCTAATTGATGAGTCTGTACTTCGTGCGGTGCCAACCACATGTGCTCCTGCGGACATAAGTTGATTGCAGAACTCCGCCCCAAAAGCTCCGTTTGCTCCAACTACAAGAACCGTTGAACCGGCAAGTGTGACCATGTTTGCGCTCCTTTCCTTGGTCTAACCTTATGACATGAAAACAATTGGAAAGCCGGCCTTGTTTGCCGCAACGCTTGGCCCAATCCAATCCGTTCTTGGCTGGGTTATCTCAGGTGCCCTTTGGCCTGGCTACGATCCAATTCGCAAAACCATCAGCGACTTGGCCGCCGATGATTCACCGGTCCAATGGATTCAATCCTCATTCTTTATTCT
>JBEGTF010000008.1:0-23318 GCA_041179545.1 Actinomycetota bacterium
CGTTTGCGCTGCGCTCCAAATCGGCGGCATCAAATGCTTCCCAAGCTATACCTGGGATTTTTGCCAGCTCGATGAGTTTATTTTTGTAGCCTTCAAAGCTAGCGTCCAATGTCTGTTTGGCGCTTTCTAGCTGCTGCTGCGCAGAATTTTGATAGGTCATACCAGTAATCTATAGGTCTAAGCCAAACCTCAGAGGAATCTTCATGACTGAACAAGAATCAAAATCAACTGGTAAAGGTCGCGCTACACCTTCTCGCAAGCAGCAGGAAGCGGCAAACGTTCGACCGCTGGTTGGAAACAAATCCCCTGACTAAGAAAGCCGATAGGGCTCGCATTCGCGAAGAGCGCCTGAAGGCACGAAACGGGATGGCCGCTGGCGATGAAAAGTACCTAGGCGCGCGTGACCGCGGAACACAGCGAAAGTTCGTTCGCAATTACGTGGACTCCAGATTCTCACTGGGTGAATTAGTGATGCCGATGTTGCTCGTAGTTATCTTGATTTCTGCAATTGATTCGTATGTCGTGCAGTTGGCAACCTTGCTAACCATGTGGACCCTGTTTATTGGGGTTGGTGTGAACGGTTGGATCCTTGGCCGCGGTGCGGTCAAGGCTCTCGAGGAGAAGTACGGTGCCAGCAAGGTTGAATCAGGCCTCAAGTGGTACGCGGCTATGCGTTCAATTCAGATGCGAGCGATGCGTTTGCCAAAGCCACAGGTGAAGCGCGGAACAAAAGTTACTCCCTAATTTTCAAAACCACTAAATCAAAAACGCCCTCTGAAGATTCAGAGGGCGTTTGCATTACTCGGAGTTATTTGGCAAATGAGCGATTTATTTTTCGCGCCCATAGTGGGCCCTGGTAAATCCACCCGGTGTACCCCTGAACCAGGGTGGCGCCATTTGCAATTCGCTCAGCTGCTTCTGCAGCTGTTTCGATGCCGCCAACAGAAATGATCGCGGCCCTGCCATTCATGCGTGCGTTTAGCAGTCGAAGCACTTCGAGTGAACGTTCTTTCAACGGTGCACCAGAAAGACCGCCGGCGCCAGCTGCAGAAATTTTACTTGCGTCGGTTTTTAAATTTTCGCGACCAATTGTGGTGTTGGTTGCGATAACCCCCGCTAAGCCCAAATCCATCGCTAGGTCGGCAACGGCAGCGATGTCTTCATTGGCCAGGTCCGGAGCAATTTTTACCAGCACAGGTGTTCCCTTTGCTTCTTCAAGAACCGCAGACAGTATGGGTTCTAAGGCCTCGACTGATTGAAGCGAGCGAAGGCCAGGTGTGTTAGGCGAAGAAACATTTACCGCTAGGTAATCCGCGTGCGGGGCGAGCAATCTTGCGCTCTGGCGATAGTCATCAGAAGCTTTTTCAACATCCACAACTTTTGACTTGCCGATATTTACGCCAATAACCGGAAGGTTTGTGCCGTGCTTTGCTCGAAGAAGCTCCAAGCGATCGGCAACTACTTGTGCTCCCTGATTGTTGAAACCCATTCGGTTAATTAGCGCCCGATCAGGAATCAGTCGGAACAAACGAGGCTTCTCATTGCCTGGTTGAGCAATCGCTGTAACTGTTCCAATTTCTACGTGTGAAAAACCCAACTCCCCCAGAGCCCTTACAGCAATGGCATTTTTATCAAAACCTGCTGCTAAACCAAATGGAGCATCAAAATGTAAGCCAAAAGCTTGCACTGATGCCTGCCCTTTGGATTTCAATTTTGCAAGCCGAGTAATACCTATCGCCCCGGCGAAGCGAATCGCAAACATCACCAAATGGTGAGCCTTTTCCGCGTCCATGTTTGCGAAGACAAGCTTGAAGATTAAGCGATACAGCAACGAATTGATACCTTTTCAGATTGTTGTTGGTTTTGAAAATTAGTTGCTTGAGTCTCGATTGGTTTGAACTTCACTATTTTCTAGTTCATCGCGTCCAACGCGTAGAACATTAATGGCTGCCTCGAAGTCTTCTAGAGTTTCCCAACCCTGGTAGACGCTGGCGAAACGCATAAAAGCTACCTCATCAAGTTTTCTAAGCGGTTCCAGTATGGCCAAGCCAATGTCATTTGACTCTATCTGAGCTGCGCCGGTTGCTCGAACAGCTTCTTCAACTGTTTGCGCTAGAAGAGCTAGATCCGCTTCGGAAACCGGACGCCCCTGACAAGCCTTGCGCACACCAGCAACGATTCGATCGCGGCTAAAGGGTTGGGTCACTCCGCTTCGCTTCACAACTGTGAGGCTGGCGGTTTCCGTCGTGCTGAAACGCATGTTGCATTCTGGACATTGACGGCGGCGGCGAATTGACGCGCCATCGTCTGACGTGCGCGAATCAGTTACTCGAGAATCTGGGTACCGACAAAACGGACAGAACACTTTGGATTCACTCCTAGATGTTGATTGTTATCTAAGTCTAAGCCCTACCCCTAGTCAGCCTTGGGACTTTGGCCGCCAAAGTGGTTTCTTACTAGCGATCACTAAATCGCGCAGTGACAGCCTCACCGTGTGCCGGCAGCCCTTCTGCTTGGGAAAAATCTGCCACCAATTGAGCGACCGCTTCTAAGCCTTGTTTGTCGTATTCAATGATTTGCTGTGGCCTGAGGAAACTGTGCACTCCCAATCCAGAGCCAAACTTTGATTGCTGTCCAGTCGGTAAAACGTGTGACGATCCAGCCAGGTAGTCCCCGAGGCTGACTGGAGAATATTCACCGACAAAAATCGCGCCAGCATTGGTGATTTTTCGCAAAACGGCCTGGTTGTCATCGGTGTGCAATTCAAGGTGCTCAGTTGCGTAAAAGTTTGTGAACTTAATTCCGGCGTCGAGATTATCGACAAGTACCACGGCCGACTGTTGACCTTCGAGAGCCGCGCGAACACGGTCTGAACTAGCCGTGGCCGAAACCAGATCACTCAGCTCATTGATGACAGCGTGCGCCAACTCAATAGAGTCAGTAACCAACACCGCCGCGGCGGCTTCATCGTGCTCTGCCTGACTAACTAAGTCAAAAGCTATAAATCGGGCATTTGCCGAGGCATCAGCCAGCACCAAAATTTCTGTTGTACCTGCTTCAGAATCGATACCGATGGTGCCTCGAAGAGCGCGCTTGGCTGCGGCCACGAAAATGTTGCCTGGTCCGGTCACTAAGTTCACGGGCTCAAATCCAATTTGTGGCAGGCCGTATGCGAATGCTGCGATTGCTGCAGGGCCGCCCATGCAATAAACATCTTCAACACCTAACAGTGCAGCAGTTGCCAAAACTGTTGGGTGTGGGCGTCCGTTGAAGGACTTTTGCGCCGGTGATGCAAGAGCCAGGCGCTTGACGCCGGCAACCTGTGCGGGAACTACATTCATAATTACGCTCGATGGGTAGACGGCTTTACCGCCGGGCACGTATAGACCGACAGAATCTACCGGCTGCCAACGCTGGTGAACCAATGCACCATCTGCCAACTTGACGGAAGATTCGCTAGGCATATTGACTTGCGAAACTTTGAATACTCGTTCAATGGACTCTTCAATGGCTTTGCGCAAATTAGCGTCCAAGTTTGCCAATGCGGCTGAAAGTTCCTCGGCTGAAACCTTAATCGGGCGCGGATCAACGCCATCAAGCTCCTGGGTCACCTTTACCAGGGCATCCTCGCCGTTGAGGCGAATATCCTCGAGCAGGGGAATGATTTGATCGACAGCCTTGGTTATATCAAGTGCAGCACGAGGCACGGCAAGGTTGGCAGATCTGGAGTCAAAATCTTTTGTTCGAAGGTCTACAACGCGCAAATTTACTGCGATCGACATAGCATGGCCTCCAACTAGATTTATGTACCAATTCTAGAGCCGGGTCTTCTTACCGGTAGCCTAGACATCAGTTCAATTGAAGAAAAAGAGTCATGGAAAATTTTGCAGTAGAAAAAGAACCGACCGAAGCACTTAGGGCGACATTCAGATTGCACGCATCTGGCGTCTCAGTAATAACCCTTCTGGATGGTGAAGGTAAGCCTGCTGGTTTCACGGCGACATCCATGACATCGCTTGGCGCCAATCCACCGCTTGCTTCATTCAATGTCGCCCGAGGGTCAAGCACTTGGCCTAGCTTGCAGGCCGAAAAATACGTAGCCATCCATACGCTCGGCGAGCGGAATCTTGAACTTGCTCAAAGAATGGCTGCTGATCACACACTCAGATTTGCCAAGGACGACTGGCTGATTGGCCCATTCGGCTTGCCAGTCTTCACCGATGCGACCTCAGTCCTGATATGCAAGATTCGCGATATCCACGCGATTGAAAATAACGCGGTTGTGATTGTTGACGTGATTGAAGGCTTGCTTGGTGAAGAGGCACCAGCCTTGCTTTACTACCAGCGCCACTACATGGCACCAGGAAAATCCCTCAATTAATATATTTGCCAGTTCAGCTCAAGCACTTTGCACCAAGAAGAACCTTGAGTTCCCCATAAAAATCCGAGGTGATTTTGACTTTCGGTTGAAGCTTGAAAAGCCTCTCTCCTGATTCCCCAACTAATTTGACCTGGACCTCTTCGGTCCCCGCATGAAAGCGCAATATTCGATCCAGCTCCTCAAGAATTTCTCGAGTTGCTTCTGCTTCAGGAATTCTTACTACAACCGGACCCTTGATGAAATCGGCACCACCCTCAATAGTTTCGATTGAATAGGCACGCAAGCTGTTGCCGTCATCACGTTGAGAAATGCTTCCTCGAATCATCACAACCTGGTCAGCTTCGAGATTCTTTGCAAATTCCTGATAGGTCTTACCCATCAACATAACCTGTATTTCACCCTCGAAATCTTCAACCGTCACGGCCGCATAAGGGTTTCCGGATTGCCTTGCTACCTTGTGCAGAACTTGAGTTACCAAACCTGCGATGATCACGGTTTCACCATCTTGCAGCGATTCGCTTGAAGCAATCTCACCAATGCTTATTTGGGCGTATCGAGCCAATTGTTCTTCACGTCCGGCGAGTGGGTGATCACTCACGTAAAGCCCAAGCATGTCTCGTTCGTAAGCCAATTTTTCTTTCTTGCCCCACTCAGGACGATCAGGGACCGATCCAGCGAATGAGCTGTCTGCCAGTGCGTCATCAAAAAGTGAGCCAAAGAGATCAACCTGACCAACGGCTTCGTTCTTCTTAAGCGATGCTTGAGATTCAACTGCCTCTTCCGAGATTTCAGCAAGCGACCTACGGGTGTGACCCAGCGAGTCAAAAGCTCCGGCCTTGATCAGCGATTCAACAACGCGCTTCGAACAAACTATGCCTGGAACTTTCCTTAGGAAATCGTGGAACGAAGTGAACTGACCTTTTTCTTCGCGAGTTCTCTTGATGCCATCAACAACGTTCAAGCCAACGTTTCTGACCGCGCCAAGACCAAATCTGATGTCTTTGCCAACCGCACTGAACTCTGCGATTGATTGATTCACATCTGGAGCCAGTACCTGTATACCCATACGACGGCATTCGCTGAGGTAAATTCCCAACTTATCTTTGGAATCTCCAACAGAGGTAAGAAGTGCAGCCATGTACTCGGCAGGGTAATTTGCCTTTAGGTAGGCGGTCCAGTACGAAAGTACCCCGTAAGCCGCGCTGTGCGCTCGGTTAAACGCGTAGTCAGCAAAAGGTAGCAAGGTGTCCCAAAGAGCCTTTACTGCCGCATCGGAATAACCGTTAGCCTTCATGCCATCAGAGAAATCCTGATATTGACGATCCAGCTCGTCTTTGTCTTTCTTGCCCATGGCACGACGCAACAGATCAGCTTTTCCTAGCGTGAAGCCGGCTGCCTTTTGTGCGGCCGCCATTACTTGCTCCTGATAAACAATGAGCCCGTAGGTGGGGTCTAGAACCTCTGACAATGACTGTGAAAGTTCTGGGTGAACAGAATCAACTTCTTGCTGTCCATTTTTTCTGAGCGCGTAGTTTGTGTGTGAGTTCATGCCCATAGGTCCAGGGCGATACAAAGCGATGACCGCAGAGATGTGTTCGAACAGTGTTGGCTTCAACAAGCGAAGCAAAGAGCGCATTGCATTTCCATCCAACTGGAAAACACCGAGTGTGTCTCCTCTGGAAAGAAGTTCGAAGGTTGCTTTATCGGAGTCAAGGTCCAGATCTTCTAAGACAACTGTTTCACCACGATTTGATTTGATGTTTGCAAGGGTGTCGTCAAGAACGGTTAGGTTTCGTAGACCAAGAAAATCCATCTTAAGAAGGCCAAGTTTTTCGCAGGGTGGCTGATCAAACTGGGTAATGATTGCGCCATCGTCATCGCGCTTCATAATTGGAATTACATCAATAAGAGGCTCCGCAGACATAATCACACCGGCGGCGTGCACGCCCCACTGGCGCTTGAGAGACTCAAGACCTTGGGCTAATTCGAATACCTTCGCAGAGTCATCATCATTTTCGATCAAGTCTCGAAAATCGGCAGCCTCTTTGTACCTTTCTGATTTTTTATCAATTAAATCATTCAGAGCAATGTCACGACCCAAGACCATGGGTGGCATGGCTTTGGTTAGCTTTTCGCCAACCGAGTACGGCATTGCCAGCACGCGGCCGGCATCTTTCAATGCCTGCTTAGCCTTGATAGTTCCAAAAGTAACAATCTGCGCCACTCGGTCATCACCGTACTTTTCAGATACGTAGCGAATTACTTCGCCACGCCTACGGTCATCGAA
The DNA here is from genome assembly GCA_041179545.1 of Actinomycetota bacterium. Classification (GTDB taxonomy): domain Bacteria; phylum Actinomycetota; class Actinomycetes; order Actinomycetales; family Microbacteriaceae; genus Rhodoluna. Next base: position 6,669 of record JBEGTF010000008.1, read on the forward strand.
GTCCACATCGATATCTGGCATCGAAATACGTTCCGGATTCAGGAAACGCTCAAAAATAAGCCCGTGCTTAATCGGGTCCAACTCCGTGATCCCAAGAGCGTAGGCAACAATCGAACCTGCCGCAGAACCACGGCCTGGACCAACGCGAATCCCCTGGGCCCTCGCCCAAGCAATGAAATCGGCAACCACTAGGAAGTAGCCAGGGAAACCCATCTGCTCGATCACTTCTACTTCGTAAGAGACCTGCTTTGCTTGAGCTTCAGGAATTTGCCCTTTGTATCTGCGCTCCATACCTGCGGCAACTTCTTGCTTGAGCCAAGACGCTTCAGTGTGGCCTTCTGGCACAGGAAAACGTGGCATCAATTCACGTTCTTTGAACTCAACATCGCAACGCTCGGCAATCAGAAGCGTGTTGTCACATGCTTCGGGATTGTCTGGAAACAAGGCACGCATCTGCGCGGGAGTCTTTAGGTAAAACTCCTGGGAATCAAATTTGAATCGAGTTGGATCAACCAAGGTAGAGCCCGATTGAACGCAAAGCAAAGCCTCGTGAGCCGCTGCATCGCCGGCGTGCGTGTAGTGCAAATCATTTGTAGCCAGTAGTGGCATTTTTAGCTCTTTGGCCAATTTCAAAAGGTCTGACATCGCGCGTCGTTCGATGTCCAAACCGTGATCCATTATTTCTGCAAAGAAATTCTCTTTACCAAAAATCTCTTGGAACTCTCCGGCAGCTTTTTTGGCTTCTTCATATTGGCCAAGACGAAGGCGAGTTTGAATTTCGCCTGATGCGCAACCGGTTGTTGCTATAACGCCTTTGCCGTAGGTCTGTAGCAACTCGCGATCCATGCGGGGCTTGAAGTAGAAACCGTCGAGCCAAGCTTTAGAAGACATTCGAAAGAGGTTGTACATTCCATCGGTGTTTTCAGCAAACATCGTCATGTGCGTGAAAGCGCCACCACCTGAGATGTCATCTTCTCCGCCATTACCCCAGCGGACTCGGCTTCTATCCTGTCGTGGTGTTCCAGGTGACAGGTAGGCTTCGATACCGATGATGGGTTTGATTCCCGCAGCCTTGGCGGATTTATAAAAGTCGAATGCTCCGAAATTATTGCCATGATCGCTAATTCCGATCGCAGGCATCCCCTGTTCTACAGCCGCCTCTATGAGCGGCTTAACGCGGGCGGCACCGTCGAGCATTGAATACTCGGTGTGAACATGAAGATGGACAAATGAGTCGGACTTTGATGCGACATCGCTCATTGCGACGACCTTCCTGTTGCTGTGGGACCGAACCTAAAAAACAGATTGGGCGGAAGACCAGACTACCCTCGCAACACTCCAAGAGCGCGCACCAACTCAAATGGGTATTCGCTGGTGAACTCAACCTGGTTGCCCGTGGTTGGATGCTCAAAACTTAGACGCGTTGCATGCAGCCACTGACGATCAAGACCGACTTTTGCGGCCAGCGTTGGGTCCGCTCCGTACATCGTGTCACCCACCAGTGGGTGCCTGAATGCAGAAAAATGAACACGGATTTGGTGGGTTCGACCGGTCTCGAGGACGATTTCAACCAAAGATGCCGCTTTCATGGCCTCGATTGTCTCGTAGTGAGTAACCGAGTGCTTGCCATCGTTCATAACCGCAAATTTGAATTCTGCTTTAGGGTGGCGCCCGATGGGAGCGTCAAAGGTTCCAGCGAGCGGATCAGCGAGACCCTGGATAACAGCGTGATAAACCTTGTGCACGGTTCGATCCCTAAATGCTTGCTTCAGTCTTGAATAGGCGATTTCGGATTTTGCGAGAGTCATCAGGCCGCTGGTTCCGACATCAAGACGCTGCACAATTCCTTGTCTCTCCTGGGCACCGCTTGTGGCAATCTGCACACCAAGTGCCAATAGGCAGCCCGGAACTGTGGGGCCGTCCCAACCAACTGAGGGATGCGCTGCGACCCCGGCAGGCTTATCCACCACGATGATGTCATCATCTTGATAAACAATTTTGAAGCCATCAACAATTGAGGCAACGATTTCTAGATTATTTACAACTTCTGGAAAAGTGACTTCAAGAACTGAGCCAGAAACTAGACGATCGGATTTGGTGATCGCTTTACCATTCTGCAAAACGTTGCCTTCTGTCAACAGGTCTGCTGCAGCCGACCTGGAAAGACCCATGAGTCTTGCTAAACCTGCGTCTGCTCGTTCCCCTGCGAGGCCGTCTGGTACCGGCAAGAGTTTATGCTCACTCATTCGCTAACTCTTTTGCGACCGATTTGGTCACCGCGCATCACTCGAACTACGGACAGCGAGCAAATAATGAAAATTGCGATGTCGGCGAGGTTAAAAATTGGAAAGTTAAATGGAATTTGAATGTAATCAACAACGTGACCGATGGCGAAACCTGGTTCGCGAATTAATCTGTCTATCAAATTTCCAGTGACGCCACCGAGTAGCACTCCAGCCATTATCGCCCATCCAGTGGTTTCAATTTTGAAACTGAACCAAATTAAGAAAAGAACGGCACTTGACGAAATAATGGTGAAAATCCATGTTGCCCCAAACCCAATGGAAAATGCAGCCGAATCATTGAACACCAGGTTCAGCTTCACCAGGCTGCCAAGAAAATCGATTGGCTGGCCCGGTTTCAGATTTTCAATTAAGAAGTTTTTTAAGTATTGATCTAGCCCAATGACGGCCCACGCGCAGGCAAAGAGCCAGACCAGCCGTGAAATTTGTGACTTACGAAAATTCAATTACTTAGTTGTTTGAAATGAAACCGTTTGGGTCATAGCCCTGATTGCCAGGGTTTTGGTTGCCAAAAGTTTGTCCACCAAAGTTGAGACCACCTTCGATGGCTGCGCTTGGACGCTCCGTAGGTGCGGCTGTTGATTCTTCGAGATCAGCAAGCTGGTTCTCAATGTAAGCCTTCAACTTCAAACGGTATTCGCGCTCAAAGCTACGAAGCTCCTGAATGCGGTGTTCAATAAGCGCCTTCTCTTGCTCTAGGCGGCTCATGTCGGCACGTTGCTGGGCCTCTGCTTCGCGCACAACGCGTGCAGCCGTTGCGTGACCTTCAGCAATCAGTGCATCGCGCTTAGCTAAACCTTCACGAACATGTTCCTCGTGAAGTTTTCTAGCGAGCTGCAGCAAGTTATTTGTGTTGCTGGTGTCCAAAGTTGAAGGGTCCTGGGTTGCCTCAGGGAATGCGCTAACTGCTGAAGGCGCGATGCTAGGCGCAAGCGCACTCTCTGCTGTTGGACTGTTGATTTCTGCAACTAAACCGGCTCCACTGCGTTGCAGTTCGGCAATTCGAGACTCTGATGCCAGCAAGCGCTGACGAAGGTCTTCGTTCTCTTGAGTTAGACGGCGAAGTTCTACAACGATTTCATCGAGAAAGTCATCGACTTCATCTTGATCGTAGCCTTCACGAAACTTGGTTGGCTGGAATCTCTTATTGACCACGTCTTCTGGAGTCAATGGCATATTCTTACCTCTTTTATGTCTTTGGCCGGTGGGGATTCGGCTACAGAGGAAAGGTTACCTCTTTTACCAAAGATTAGTTTGGCGTTGCCGCCAAATATGTTGCTAAACCCACGATTACGCTATAGAAAGCACCAGCCGCTGAAGGAAAAATATCGCAAAAACGAGAGCCGTCCAGCCCAAATCCAATTGAATTGCCCCAAGTCGGATTGGTGGGATTACCCTTCTGATTACCTTGAGTGCTGGGTCAGTAATGGTCATAACTATCTCGACCAACGGCAGTAGTAATCCAGATGGTCGCCATGAGCGATTGACCGAAAGAGCCAGATCAATGAACAGTCGGGCTACCAGAGCAAAGAAATAGACCTGGAGCGCCCACCACAGTGCGACAGCTACCAGGCCCATTTATCGAAGTTTTGTTTGCCGAAATTACGGACGAACGATTAGGTCGTCTGTTGGCTCAGTTTCGTCATCTTCGTTGTTGACCGCAACGTGACTTGGCGAAAGCAAGAAAACTTTAGGGGTCACACGCTTTAGGTGACCCTCGAGACCTTCCTTAAGGCCAAGCATGAAATCCAACATGCGACGTGAATCCAATTCAGACATTTCACCCATGTTGACGATTACTGGAATACCAAGACGGTAGTTGGCAGCAACCTCAGGGGCCTCAGAGTACGAACGAGGCTCAATTGTGTAAATCTCGTTGACTTCTGACACACCTCGACGTGGACGCATAGTCGCCACTCGGGCAACCGGACGTGGCTCGCCAGCGCTGGCGGCAACCGGACGCGGCGGAAGAGCTTCACCTTCGTCAGCTAGTCCCAGCCAACCTGAAACCTGTGAAATTAGACCTGCCATTTTGTATCCTCCTGAGGACTCGTACTACTCCAGAATATGGCTAATACTGACGTTTTCCCGTAATTGCGCTGCCTACGCGCAAGTGTGTCGCGCCAAAGGAAATGGCGGCTTCGAAGTCTTCTGACATTCCCGCCGAGATAAACCTAGCCCCGGGAGCGATCCCGATGAGACTCTCGCTCGCTCTTTGGATGGTCTCAAAGTCTGCCTCTGGCGCCCGGTCAAGCGAAGCGACACCCATGACGCCCAAAAGATTGAGATTTGGTGCGGCCAATACCTGACTGGCAAAAGAATCAAGATCTTTGGGCTCAATGCCTCCACGTCCAGGATCATCAGTCAGGTTCAGTTGAATGAAGATATCCAAAGGTGACGTGCGTTCGACGGTGGCCTTGATGAGTGCATCGAGCAAGGATTGGCGGTCAACTGAGTGAACGACGTCGGCATAACTAAGTGCTGAACGCACCTTGTTGCTTTGCAATTGGCCAATGAAGTGCCATTTGTAGTCAAAAGACTGTTCGGCGGTAAGCGCTGCTACTTCCTCGGCCTTTGGCTTGGCTTCTTGATCGCGATTTTCACCAAAATCTCGCACGCCCAGCTTAAGCAAATCTAGAACCATCTGTGCAGGATGATTTTTAGATACGACAATTAGTTCAATGTCATCGCGATTCCTGCCAGCGCTTGCGGCGGCAGACAGAATACGAGATTCAATTTCGGCTAAACGTTGCCCTAATGAACTCACGGATAGCGACTAGAAACTTAGCGAAGAAAGTCTGGGATGTCGAGGTCGTCGCCCCAGGTGCCGTCGGCAGACTGAAACTTAGTGCCGTCGGCAGACTGAAACTTTGTGCCGTCGGCAGATTGGGATTTTGATTGCTCGTTGCTTTTGAAGTTATCGGTTTCATCCTCAGCATCATTTGCGGCGTCAAAATTATTGTCGCGGAAAGCGGCTGGCACTTGCTCATCGACAGAATCTGCGTAGTAAGAGTTCACAGCTGAAACATCAATCGACTCGGTTGCCGGAACAGCAGCGTCACCAAACCATGAAGAACTGGTAGTCGCTGCGGCGGCAGGAGCTACCACGGCAGGTTCAGCAAAAGGCTTGCGCTCAACTTTGCGAATTTTAGGAAGGCCTCCATCAAAACCTGCCGCAATCACAGTAATGCGCACTTCATCACCCAATGTGTCGTCGATCGTGGTTCCGTAGATGATGTTTGCCTCTGGGCTAACCGCCTCTTGGACGAGGCGTGCAGCTTCATCAATTTCGTGTAGGCCCAAGTCAGATGCACCCTGAACCAAAAGAAGTACACCGTGAGCGCCATCGATGCTTGCTTCAAGCAGTGGGCTCGATACTGCAAGCTCAGCTGCGCGAACAGCACGGTCTTCACCCTTGGCGGTACCAATTCCCATAAGTGCCGAGCCTGCACCCTTCATTACTGACTTCACATCAGCAAAGTCAAGGTTGATCAAACCTGGGGTTGTGATTAGGTCGGTGATGCCTTGGACACCGGCACGAAGAACATCGTCTGCTGTGGCAAATGCTTCCACAACGGAAACTGACTTATTTACCAATTCCAGTAGACGTTGGTTTGGCACAACAATCAATGTGTCTACTTCACCGCGAAGCACTTCGATACCCGCTTCAGCTTGCTGAGCACGACGCTTACCTTCAAATCCGAATGGACGGGTCACCACACCAACGGTCAGCGCTTCAAGCTGCTTGGCAATTCGAGCCACAACGGGAGCTGCACCGGTACCAGTACCGCCACCCTCACCAGCAGTAACAAAAATCATGTCAGCGCCGCGCAAAGCCGCTTCAATCTCATCAGAGTGGTCTTCAGCTGCACGGCGACCGATTTCAGGGTCAGCGCCAGCACCTAGCCCGCGAGTTAGGTCTCTACCTATGTCAAGTTTTACGTGAGCTTCGCTCATTAGAAGAGCCTGGGCATCGGTGTTGATGGCAACGAATTCAACGCCGCGAAGGCCTGCATCGATCATGCGGTTAAGCGCATTCACACCGCCGCCGCCAACGCCAACAACTTTGATAACCGCTAGGTAGTTCTGATTCAGACCCACGCTATTCCTCCGCATTCACTTCTGCTGCTCTCGCAGCTTTGACACGATGCCAAAGGTTAAACCTCAGCATGAGGCTTATAGTTAGCCCTTTTTATTACCGTGCGCGAAAAAAATAAGCCGTTACGACCTTTGTTGATTGGAAGTTGAGAGGTGTGTCTAAAAATTCCCGTAACGCACTACCGGTGCGTTTGGACTCGAGACATCAAATGTCACTGTGTCTGTTTTCTTTTGGTTGGCAATCAGCGCATCAAGTACTCGAGATTTAAGTACTGAGTCAGAGCCATCACCCCAAATTATTTTTTGGCCTGAGTAACCACGCAAACGAAGAGTCACATCATCTTTTGATTTTGCGTTTATCTCGGCAACCCTGGAAAGAAGATCTGCCGGCAAAGCCATCAGGACTTCAATCGCGGCCTTGAATTGAGTTGATTTCTCTGGCTCGCCGGTGATTTGAATGGTGGGCAGTTTTTCAGAACCGTTTGCAATTCCAATGCGTACGCCAGCTGGATCGTAGAGATAGCTTGTGCCACTAACCGTGATTACACCGATGGGCTGCCGTTCAGCAATCTGAATCTTCAATGTGTGAGGCGGAAGGCTGATGATTGAAAAACTTTCAATCAGAGGAAAAGCTTTCAGCGAAGTTGCGACATCGGTGGCACTTACCGTCGGCAGCGGCTTGCCCAGTTGGCTGGTCAGCGCATTGACAATAGATTTTTCTTTCAAGCGATTTATACCACCGACTTCAATCTTTTCTACAGCAAGCAGCGGAGTGAAGATAGTTGCCAGCACAAGAAGCAAAAGCGAACCGATTGATGCAGCCGATATTGCTAGCACCACTCTTCTTTTGCGCGAGGCAGCCGTAAATCGTTTTACTTCAGGCGAAACTCGCGAAAACAGCCCTCTGCGTTTCTCTGATTTTCTGATGTTTAGAAGTCGTTTGCTCTCGCGCTTGAGTGCAGCCTTGGGTGCGGGTTTTGTGCCAACCTTTGACTTTGGCTTGGCGGCTTGATTTTTGGCAATTGGCGCGCTCGGCAAGCCGGAGCTATTCCGAGCTACTGGTTTAGATTGCGGACGTTTCAATTAATGCTCAAGCGCCTCAAGAATTTCAGGAACCATGCGATAAATATCTCCGCAACCCATAGTCATGATGAAGTCTCCATCGGTGGCTAGTTTTGCGCTCACCGCGGGGACGTCGTCCCAGTCTGGAACGTAATGAACTTGCGCCTGATTCTTGAAAGCATCTGAAACTAATGCCCCAGTAACTCCTGGCTCAGGGTCTTCACGAGCGGCATAGATATCAAGGACCACTACCTCGTCAGATGCTGAAAGAGCTTCTGCAAATTCCGTAGCCATCAAGCGAGTGCGACTATAGAGATGTGGCTGAAAAACGGTGATGATTTTTCCGTCACCGACAACGGCGCGAGCGGCCTTTATTGCAGCTGCCACTTCAGTTGGGTGGTGAGCAAAGTCATCATAAACAGCTACCCCTCTTCTGCTTCCGTGGAGTTCAAAGCGACGCTGGGTGCCACCGAACGTTGCGATTGCAGCAAGAGCTTTCGAGGGGTCAAAACCTAGTCCAACCAAGACTGCAAACGCCCCGGCGGCATTTATAGCATTGTGCTCCCCTGGAACATTGAGAGTCGCCGAGAAAGTCTGTCCTTCGAATATCAAGTCAAACGAAACCCTGGCTCCACTGGCATCTACATTGTGCAGACGGACATCAGCGTCATCAGCTTGACCAAAACGGATCACCCTGTGATCTTTGATCAATCTTGTAACCCGGACAGCGCCCGGGTCATCTGAGCTGATTGCGATGAACTGCTTGGCTCCCTGGGCAAATCGGGCAAACTCTGCTTCAAAAGCCTCTTCGGTTCCGTAGTGGTCAAGATGATCGGCGTCAACATTTGTAATCAAGGCAATCGCAGTGTCGTAGTGCAAAAACGAACCATCGGATTCGTCTGCCTCGATGACGAACAAATCACCGCTGCCACTTGCAGATGATGCATTCAACGATGCGATGACGCCACCATTCACGAAGCTTGGATCTTCACCTAACTCCAAAAGCCCCGTAATGATCATGCCGGTGCTAGTTGTTTTTCCGTGAGCACCAGCAACGGCGATAACCTCGCGCTTAGAAGTCAGATACGCCAGAGCTTGGGAGCGGTGAATCACGGGAATTCCCATTTTTTTGGCAAGGAGATACTCGGGATTAGTTGGCCAAAGCGCGGAAGTCACAACAACTGTGTCTGGCTGGCCAAGGTGCGATTCGTCATGCCCGATAAAAATTTTGGCACCGAGTTGACGAAGCGCGGCTACGTTATCGGTGTCTCGAAGATCACTGCCAGTTACCTGATGCCCCATGCCAAGTAAAATTCTGGCGATTCCGCTCATTCCTGAACCACCGATACCAATGAAGTGGACTTTGCCAAGGTCGCTTGGCACCGGCTGATTGAAATCTGGCTTGATCATTACTTTCCTAACATTCACCTAGAAGACTAGGCTGAGTGGCCATTCGGGCTTACTTACAACACACCCTGCACCAGCTGCAATAAGCGAGCCGTGCCATCTGATATTCCGTTTTCTTTTGCCGCGGAACTCATTTTTTCAAGAACCTTGGTGTTTGAAATCAGGGGCACCAATTTCTCTGCCACGAACTCTGGAGTGAAATCTTGGTCAAGCACTAGCTCGCCGCCGCCAGCAGCCACCAAATCTTTGACGTTTAGTTTCTGCTCGCCGTTTCCAATTGGGTAAGGCACATAGAGTGCTGGCAAGCCAACAGCGGCAAATTCAGAAACTGTGGATGCTCCGGCGCGGGCAACCGCAAAGTTGCTGGCGGCAATGGCCAAGTCCATGCGATCGCAGTATTTAATTCGCTTGTAATCGGTTTCCGAAATTTCATCAAATTCTGATTTTCCACCAACTATGTGCAGTACCTGAATGCCCGCGGCACTTAGTAACTTGCGAGAATCCTCGATAGTTTGGTTAATTTTTCGTGCACCGAGAGAACCGCCGGTTACTAACAGAGTTATGGTGTTCGGATCAAGATCAAAATACTTGCGCGCAGAACTTTTGTCCGCATTGCCCACGAGGGATTCAATTTCTTTGCGAAGTGGCATGCCAACAAATTTTGCCTGTTTGAGTGGCGTGCCTTTGAAAGCAACACCGGTGGCAGCCGCATATTTACTGCCGAGTTTATTTGCCCAACCAGGAAGCGCGTTGGCCTCATGGACAACAATCGGGATTCCCAGTTTCTTCGCCGCCAGGTAAGCAGGAGCGCTCGCGTAACCACCGAAGCCAACCACTACATCGATATTTTTAGTTTGCAAAATTCTTACGCAGTCAGCAATAGCTCGAGAAAAAGCGGCGGGAAAACGAAGAGCGTAATTATTCAGTTTTCTAGGAAACGGCAACCGAGCGACTGTTAGCAGTTCATAGCCTCTCGCGGGAATCAACTGTTGCTCAAGACCCTCGACTGTGCCAAGAGCAAAAACCTTGTGCTCCGGTGAATCGACGCGAATTGCATCAGCCAGAGCAAGTAAAGGATTAACGTGCCCGGCTGTTCCACCACCGGCTAACAAAAAATTAGTCATCGACGAGTGCCCTGTCTTGCAGAAGCGGACCTAGCAGAAGCCTGTCTAACGGAAACTTGTCTAACCGAGGCGTTCCTGGAAGTCGAGCGAACTACGCCGCCCTTGGCATGGTTCTCCCTTTCAATAGCAAGAACGACACCGATAGCCGTCAAGGCAGAAATCAGTGAGGAACCACCCGCAGAAATCAATGGCAGAGGTACACCTAGTACGGGGAGCAAGCGCAACACCACCGCGATGTTTACCAGGGCCTGGAAAACTAGCCAGAGCATTACGGAAACAACCACGATGCGACTGAAGAAATCTTTGGTGCGTTGCATGATGCGAAGAAGTGAGAAGGCTAGTACGACAAAGAGCGCAATCACTACTACTGCCCCAATTAGCCCCAGTTCCTCGGCTATGACGGCAAAGATAAAGTCGTTCTCGACTTCTGGAATCCAACTCCACTTCATTTTAGATTCACCAAGCCCGGCACCAAAAATTCTTCCGGCCGCGATTGCCCACATGCCGTGCTCTGCCTGCCAGTTATAGTCAAGTGGGTCGGGCGCGTTTGGATTGAGCCAAGCCGTGATGCGTCCCATGCGAGAGGCGCTTCCCATGAGTGCCATTGGAATCAAAGCCAAAAGAATAAGGCTCACATTTCGCAAAATCAGAGTTGGCATTCCCGCAAGCGCAAGCATGCCCAGGAAAGCTATCAACATGATGATTACGGTTCCAAGGTCACGACCAATCATCACTAGCACCATTGCTAAGCCGATCATCGCCACAGCTTGCCACCAAATTCGAGCTTCGTCGAAATAGTTCTGTTGCTTCGCTAGATACGCAGCTACGTGGAGAATTACCGCGATTTTTAGAAACTCAGATGGTTGAAGCGAGAAAAGACCAAATACATCAATCCAGTTTCGGTTTCCATTGATGTCTTTTCCAATGAAAAACACGGCCAATTGCAGCACCATAGCAACGACAAAGAATCCTTTTGCTTTGGATTTGATTGACTGCACCGACATCAAAGACACAATGGAAAGCGAGAGCAAGCCCAAGATTGCGAAACCAAATTGCTTGAAGAACACCCAAAGCGAGTTACTGTTTGCAACCAGAGAATCAATTGACGATGCGGAAAGTACCATAATCACGCCGAAGGCAACCAAGAAAAGGGTGACTCCTAATAAGCGATAAAACTCAACTGATTGGGCGCGGAAAATTCGATCAAACCAAACCTGAAACTGTTGCGCGCCCTGTGAAGAAAGTGCCTGAGCACTTATTTTTGGTTTTTGAATTCTCTGGTTTGAACGAACCGAAGTCTTAGTCTTTTTAGCGACCGGACTAGTGCGCTTACCTGTGGTTGCCGACATCTGCGCCTGTCTTGCCCGTTCTGCCGGGGATAGCCGAGACATTAGATTTGCTCCAATTGAATTTTAACCTGGTCGGCAAATTGGTTACCGCGATCTGCGTAATCTTTGAACTGGTCCATCGATGCAGCCGCTGGTGCCAACAAAACGACATCCCCCGGAACCGCTTTCAAAGACGCAACCTTCACGGCTTCGTGCATAACCGAATCTGAGTCAGCTATCTCAACAACCACAACTTGAGGCGCGTTCCTAGCCAGTGCTTCTAGAACGGATTGCCTATCTTTACCAATAACGATTGCGGTAGAAATGCGTGAGGCGTATTTCACAATCAGGTCCGACAGATCAACACCCTTTAGCAATCCCCCAACTATCCAAACAATTTTCTCGAATGAATTTAGGGATGCCGCGGCAGCATGCGGATTTGTAGCTTTTGAATCATCTATCCAACGAATTTCGTTGTGCTCGGCCACGAGCTCCATGCGATGTGCATCGAGACGAAAATCAATCAGTGCCTGCCTAATATCCGAAGGTTCAATTCCAAAAGAGCGAGCAAGAGCCGTGGCAGCTGCAGCGTTCGCCATGAGGTGTGGCGTTAGCACGCCGATGCTTGATAAATCCTCGAGTGTTGCAACTTCAAGGGCGCTGTTTGCGCGGTCGTCAAGAAATGCTCGATCACAGAGAAGATCTTCAACGAAGCCCACCTGTGAGCGCCCTGGTAAACCTGTGGTGAAACCTATTGCTCTGGCACCCTCAAATACCTCGGCGTTTTCAACCATTTTCTCTGTGGCTAAGTCATTGATGTTGTAAACGCAGGCGACCTTGGTGTTCTCATAGATTTTGGCCTTGGTGTCGGAATAGGCTTGGAAGCTTCCGTGCCAGTCGAGGTGATCATCAGCCAAATTTAGAACTGCGCTTGAAAACGGTTCAATGTGTTTCACGTAGTGCAATTGAAAACTTGATAGCTCAACGACCAGAGCGTCAAAACCCTCGGGGTCACGGATTGCATCGAGAATTGGAGTTCCAATATTTCCGCATGAAGCAACTCGAAAACCACCCCTTGAGATCATGGCCTCGACCATTTGAACGGTAGTGGTTTTACCATTGGTACCCGTTACCGCCAGCCACTCGGCGATTTTGGAAGTTTTGTCGCGTAAGCGCCAGGCAAGTTCAATGTCAACCCACACTGGAACATTTATAGCTACGGCCCAAGCCAACAATTCATGTTCAGGTCTGACACCGGGTGAAGTAACCACAAGTTCAGGATTAAATTCTTGAACTCTCTTAGGTAACCCCTGAGCGATTTCACCGGTTAGGTGTTCGACACCAATCACATCCAAGATGTCCACTAATTCAGAGTCTGCTTTTTCTGCGACAACCAGGACTTTGCAGCCGAGCTCAGCAAGAGTGTCCGCCACTGAAAAGCCGGTCACGCCTAGCCCTAGAACCACAACACGAAGATCACGCCAGTTTGCGTGCCAACTGTGAAGGTGTTCTAAATCTTTCATCTTGATTTAGCCGTAAATCCACTCGATGTAAAAGAGGCCGATACCGCTCACAGTTGAGAGGCCAGCAATAATCCAGAAACGCACTACAACTGTTACCTGCGCCCAGCCCTTGAGTTCAAAGTGGTGATGCAAAGGCGACATTAAGAACACGCGCTTTCCAGTTCCTGTCTTCCACTTTGTTAATTTGAAGAAAACCCGCTGAATAACCACTGAACCGGTGACGATTACAAAAATTCCACCAATCAGAATTAGTAGCACTTCAGTTCGCGACAAAATCGCAAGTGCAGCTAGAGCGCCGCCGAGACCTAGAGACCCGGTGTCTCCCATAAAGATTTGAGCGGGTGAAGTATTCCACCAAAGGAATCCGATGAGAGCCCCGACTATGGCAGCTGAAACAACGGCCAGATCAAGCGGATCACGCACGTTGTAGCAACTCGTTACGTTTTCAATAACGGTTCCGCAAGCCTGGTTGAACTGCCAGAAGCCAATGATTGTGTAGGCGCCGATTGCCATGATGCTCGAACCGGTCGCCAAGCCGTCAAGTCCATCTGCGATGTTCACACCATTTGATGCGCTGGCAACCAAGATGTAAATCCAAATTATGAATAGAACTACACCGATTGCCGTACCGAACATCATCAAGTCAATTCCCGTATCCCTGACAAGAGAAATCTGAGTAGACGCCGGCGTCAGGTTTGATTCGTTTGGAAACTGAAGCGCCAAGATAGCAAATACGGTTGCTACGACTCCCTGAAGTGCGATTTTTGCCCAGCCGGTGAGTCCAAGGCTTCTCTGCTTGTGAGTCTTGATGAAGTCATCGATAAAACCAACGAGGCCAAGTCCCACAAGCATCAATAGCACCAATAGGGCTGAAACAGTTGGCGTTTCAAAATTGGCAAGTTTTCCCACAAAGTAACCCAAGACCGCAGCAACGATGATCACAACGCCGCCCATAGTTGGCGTGCCGTGTTTAGTGTGGTGCGCCTTGGGGCCATCTTCACGGATGAACTGTCCCCATCGAAGTCGTCTAAACAACCAAATAAAACCAGGGGTCACCAAAAGAGTGAATGCCATCGAGATTCCGCCGGCAAGCAAAATAGCTCTCACGAACTAACCTCCATCAAATTGTCCCCCAGGTGTCTGAGATTGGCTGATTTCGAGGACTTGACCAGAACCAAATCGCCAGCCATAAGCATTCCACGAACATAGGCCAAAGCCTCGTCAATTGACTCGAAGAATTTTGATTCCCCGCCCCAAGATCCTTCTTGTTCAGCACCCATGTGAATTAGTTTTGCGGCTTGACCCACCACCACTAGTTCATTGATGTCCAAACGCACAACAATTCGACCAATGGCGTCGTGTTGTTCCCTGGATGCCGAACCCAGCTCTGCCATCTCGCCAAGAATGGCTATAGTCCTTCGACCATTTCGGCCTAACTGAGCCAATGTTTGCAGTGCCGCTTTTGTGGAGTCCGGGCTTGCGTTGTAGGCATCGTTGATGATCGTCACCCCATCAGCCCGGTTAAGTAGTTGCATCCTCCAGCGTTCGGCTAGTGGCATTGCTTCAATTGCTGCTATCGAGACATCCCTATCGAGGCCTAACAAATCACTCACGGTCAAAGCTGCCAAAGCGTTCATAACATGATGCTCGCCTAAAATCTGCAACTTTACATGGCTCACAGATTCGTCTGGCCAATGCAAATTAAATTCGGTTCCATCAATTGAAAGTTTTTGATCCGTGGCTTGATAGCCCGCATCGCCTGAAGTTCCGAACCAGACCTTCTTTGCATTGGTCAGCGCTGCCATATCGGCAACATATCCATCGTCAGAATTGAGCACTGCGATTGCATCATCAGCAAGCGCCTTTACTAGCTCGCTTTTTATCTTGGCTGTTGTTTCAATTCCGCCAAATTCACCAACATGCGCCAAGCCAACTTTTAAAACAACACCGATATTAGGTTTTGCAATTTGGGCCAGATAATCGATGCTTCCTTCTCCACCTGCACCCATTTCCACAACTAGAAATTTGGTTTCTTTGGTTATTTGAAGAATTGAATATGGGGCGCCGACTTCATTATTGAATGATTCGTTTGGCGCAACCGTTGAGCCAAATTTCGACAGCACCTCACGAAGCATGTTCTTAGTCGTGGTTTTACCGTTGGAACCAGTTATTCCAATCACTTGAATATCGGTGTGTAGGCGAACCTGCTCTAAGACATACTTTGCTAAATGTCCAAGTGCCACAACAGAGTCGGCCACCAATATTTGTGGAATCGTCACTCCGGTAACAAGCTTTTCTACGATTGCCGCAACCGCACCTGACTCCTGCGCCTTTATGACAAAAAGATGTCCGTCAGTTTCTTCACCCGGCTTAGCAACAAATAAGGATCCGTGCTGCACCAACCTGGAATCTGTTTCAACGGAGCCAGTAACCATTACTGATGCACTCCCGGTTACCTGACCTGATACCGCCAAAGCAATTTGCTCAACAGTTAGTGCAATCATGACCAACCATTTTCTTTGAGCGCTTGCCTAGCTTCATGTCGCGCAGAATATGGAGTGCGCACTCCCCTTATGTCTCGGTAATCCTGGTGACCTGGACCTGCCCACAGAATTGCATCTCCAGGTTTTGCCATCGAAACGGCTTTGCGAATTGCAGCCTCCGGCGGAGAAATCTCGTAGATTTCTAAGTTTGGTTTGGCTGCTCTAGCACAATCCACAAGAGTTTTTCTAATTGATGCTGGGTCTTCAAAGCGCGGGTGATGATCGGTAATTACCAGGACATCGCAACCCTCGGCGGCAACTTGGGCCATGGCTGGGCGTTTACTCGCATCTCGATCGCCATCGGCACCAAAAACCATAAAGAGTTTTCCATCGGTAACTTTTCTAACCGCAGCTAGCGTGTTTAGAAACGCATCAGGACTGTGACCAAAATCAACATACACATCTGGTCCAGACTCCCCAGTGACGCGTTCGGTTCTACCAGGAAGATACGCTTCGATACCGTTTTCAATTGCCTTGGCAATGTCCTCAGCTTTGAAACCTGCTTCAATCAGCATCACTATTGCTAGGCCAGCGTTGGCAGCCATGTGTGCGCCCAGCAGTGAAACCTTTGAGCGAATATTCACTCCATCTGGACCAGCTAGCACGAAAGACGTGTACTTAGGTGTTTCGGCGGTGACTGCAACATGCCAATCAGCACTAACCCCAAGTTCACTGGTAATTGTGACTACTGGAATCTCGCTTTGCCTTACAAAATCTCTTCCGTACTTGGTGTCTAGGCAGACAACCCCGCGCTGAGCGCGCTTTTTAGTGAAGAGTGGCAACTTAGCTTCCAAATATTCCTGCATGTCTTTGTAGTCATCCAGGTGATCGTGACTCAAATTTGTAAAGCCAACCACATCAAAGTAGAGGCCATCAACGCGAAGTTGACTCAGTGCCTGCGCTGAAACTTCGATTGCGACTGATGTCACCCCTTTTTCGCGCATTCGTGCAATAAGAGCTTGCATCTCTGGCGACTCCGGTGTGGTCAATCGACTTACGATGACCTCGCCAGCTATGTGTCTTTCCGCAGTTGAGGTTAGACCCGTAACTTGACCAAGCTGGCGAAGAATTCCTTCAAGTAGGTAGCTGGTGGATGTCTTGCCATTGGTGCCGGTTGTGGCAAAGAGCTTTGGCATGTTACCGGCAACGTTGCCGTAGACGAATGCTGCTAATTCTCCGAGGTGTGCTCGCGGGTTTTCCAACTTGAGCACTGGAATCTCCAGGTGTCCAAGTTGCTCGATGCCAGCGGAATCGGTGACGAC
>JBEGTF010000009.1:0-22848 GCA_041179545.1 Actinomycetota bacterium
GCTGCTCTCTCAACTTGAAGATGTTCGCGACGAAGATCGCGCAGCTTCATTTGTTTGCACCATCGCTATGGTCACAGCAGATGGCGAGGTTTCATTTACAGGCATTTGGCCTGGTCGCGTAGCCAGGCAAGAGCAAGGCGCAAACGGATTTGGTTATGACCCGGTTTTTATTCCCGAGGGATTTGAAATCACCGCTGCGGAGTTAGATCCAGAAGTTAAGAATGCGCTGAGTCACAGATCGTTGGCTCTGTCCCAGCTTGCAAGCTACCTGAACCAGATTTTAACTCTTTAGCGAATAATCGCTTCAGCTTTGTGTTCGCGACGAGTCTTCACAACTTCCATCACAATCGGAATTGTTGAAAGTATCACAAACCCGATGGTGAAGTACTCAACGTGTTCCGCTACAAACGGGATTTTGCCCAGGTAGTAGCCAAGAAGACAAAAAACGGCGATAGTTCATTTGTCCAATGCCGGCGGCAACAGGCACAAAGGTCCGCATCACAGGAACAAAGTGAGCCAAGATAATTGCTTTGGCGCCGTAGCGTTCAAAGAACGAGTTGGTTGCCGAGACGTTCTTCTGGCTGAAAAACTTTGAATCGGTTTTGTTGAAAATAGCCGGACCAGTCTTTCGTCCAATCCAGTAACCGGTTTGATCGCCAAGCCAAGCCGAAATCGAGATTGCCGCGCAGCCAAGCCAGATAGGCACCGGGTAGGTCTGGTCGCCAAACGGAATGACAACTGCTCCGGTAGAAATCATTAGGCCGGTCACAAATAGCAGTGAATCGCCAGGCAAGAAAAAACCAATCAAGAGTCCGGTCTCGATAAAAACAATGGCACAAACGCCAATCAGCGCGTAGATGCCAAAAGAGGAGATAAGTGTCTCTGGTTCTAGCCAATCAAGTCCGAACATGTTCTCCTGTTTTCCGTTTTTCCAAATCTGCGCGCCCCTAGCAGGAATCGAACCTGCGCACCCGCCTCCGGAGAGCGGTGCTCTATCCCCTGAGCTATAGGGGCAAAGGGCTGAGTTAAGACTAACAGCGTGACTGGCTTAGGCTAGGCGCAGTAAGCGAGTGCGGGGAGTCAGTTGTGGCGTTGAAATTGCCAGGCCAATGGGTTTGGGATTCATGGTTTGCCTTTGATGGCGAAAAACATCACGCTTTCTATTTGCAAGCCTCTCGCGCACTGGGTGATCCAAATCGCAGACATCGAAACGTGACCGTTGGTCACGCGATATCAGAAGACTTATCTAATTGGACGGTCGTGGCTGACGCGATTACCCCATCGGAGTCTCCTGCAGCAGATAGTTGGACCACCTGGACCGGATCTGTAGTCAGGAATGAAGACGGAGTCTGGTGGATGTTCTACACCGGAACCAGTCGCGAAGATGCGGGTGAGCGCCAGACCGTGTGTGCTGCCAAATCCGATGACCTGCTTACTTGGACAAAAGCGCCAAATATTCCTTTGGTTGCTGCCGATTCAAGGTGGTACAAAACTTTGGCCGGCGGTTTCGACAACGAGCCTTTCCGGGATCCGTGGGTATTTAGGTTGCCGGGCGAAGATGATTGGACCATGCTGGTCACCGCTGGCGCGGCTTGGGCAAAAACTCCTCTTGAACAAGGTGTGATGGGAATCGCGAAATCTAAGGATTTGGAGTCGTGGACCGTTGGCGAACCCCTCGGAGCTCCTGGTCAAGGTTTCGGAGAAACGGAAGTATTCCAATTCGAGATTGTCGACGGAGTCCCAATTATTTTGTTCTGCTGTGCAGCCCAATGGCTTTCAGCTGAAAGGAAATCCGCGGGGGAGGTCGGCGGGATTTATAGTATGCCCGTTGCCGCCGATTTGAGTGATGTTGATTTCAACCGGGCTCAGCTGTTTCCTGATACCTCTTTATACGCATCTCGACTTGTTCAAGACACCAATGGAGGCTGGAACCTGATTGCCTTCCTCAACAACGTTGATGGAGAATTCGTGGGTGAACTATCGGACCCAATTCCGGTAACCGCCGATCCCTTGAGGGGACTAGTCCCCAGAGCCTAGATAACCGCTATCTCGTATGATTAGAGGTAAATCTTGACCAACGGAGGCCTATCGGGCCTCCTTTTCAATAAGGACCAACCTTGACTCCAGCAGATCTTTCTGCGGCCATTGTTCGCATCATCGCAGCCCTGGTGGCCGATGGTCGCTTGGCATTTAAGGATGTCTCGGACGAGTTGCCAACTGAGGTAGTTATTGAGCGTCCAAAAAACCGTGAACACGGTGATTGGGCAACAAACGTTGCGATGCAGTTGTCATCAAAATTTGGTCAGAACCCTCGCGCGTTCGCAGAACTCCTTGCAACCGATTTGAACTCGGCAGAGGGAGTCGAGAAAGTTGATATTGCCGGTCCTGGGTTTATCAACATCACGCTGAGTGCTGCGGCTGCGGGCGAACTTGCCAAGGCAATCGTTGAGGCTGCTGAAACTTATGGTCGCGGAAAAGATCTAGCTGGCGTCAAACTAAATCTTGAATTTGTTTCGGCAAACCCAACCGGTCCGATTCACATGGGTGGAACCCGATGGGCCGCCGTTGGCGATTCGCTTGCCCGCGTCTTCCAAGCGCAGGGCGCAGAGGTCACCCGCGAGTACTACTTCAACGATCACGGTGCACAGATTGACCGCTTTGCTCGTTCCTTGCTAGCTAGAGCTCGCGGGGAAGCGGCGCCGGAAGACGGCTATGGCGGTGCCTACATTCAAGAAATTGCAGATCGTGTGCTTGCTGAAACCGCGAACGACATCCTGTCGTTACCTGAGGCTGAAGCCCAAGAAGCATTCCGCGCCGCTGGTGTGGATTTAATGTTTGGTGAGATTCGCGAATCGTTGCACGATTTTGGTGTGGACTTTGATGTTTACTTCCACGAGAACTCGCTCTACGAATCAGGAGCCGTGCAAAAAGCAATCACACGTTTGCGAGAGCTTGGCCACATCTTTGAAGAAGACGGTGCTATTTGGTTGCGCTCAACAACCTTTGGCGACGATCGCGATCGAGTTGTGATTAAAAGTGATGGCGAAGCCGCATACATCGCCGGCGACTTGGCTTATTACCTCGACAAGCGCGAGCGTGGTTTTGATCGTTGCATTTACATGCTTGGTGCGGATCACCACGGGTATGTGCCACGAATGATGGCGCTCTGTGCAGCCTTCGGCGACGAGCCAGGCCTGAATCTTGAAATTTTGATTGGCCAAATGGTCAACCTAATGCGCGACGGCGAGCCCGTTCGCATGTCGAAGCGTGCGGGAACCGTGGTCACAATGGAAGACCTTGTTGAAGTTGTAGGTGTTGATGCGGCTCGCTATGCACTGGCCCGTTCATCAATCAATTCGCAGCTTGATATCGATCTCGAGCAATTACAAAAGAAGACCAATGACAATCCGGTTTTCTATGTGCAATACGCACATGCAAGAACCGCCCAGGTTGCCAAAAATGCAGCCAGCCTTGGTGTGGAGCGAACCGAGTTCGATCCTTCATTGCTTTCTCACGCCACAGAATCAGAGCTGCTGGCCAAGTTGAGCGAGCTTCCTCGCGTGGTTGCGCAGGCGGCCGAGTTCCGTGAACCGCACAGGGTTGCCCGTTACATAGAAGAGGTAGCCGGTTCTTATCACCGCTGGTATGACGCCTGCCGAGTGACACCGCTTTCAGGTGCAGCAGTTGAGGGCGTTCACCGCACCCGCCTGTGGTTGAACGATGCCGCTGGGGTAGTGCTGCGCAACGGTCTTGAGTTACTTGGTGTTTCAGCACCAGAGAGAATGTAGAAGATGTCTAATCCACTTGCCCCTGAATGGCTAGATTACCCAGCCGATGTAAACGCCATCGACGAATCGGTGTGGCCTCGTCACGCAAAACGTCGCGCAACCGGTGAGCTAGAAGTCGCCGGCGTTGCGGTTACCGACATCGCAAACCAATTTGGCACACCGATTTACGTGATTGATGAAGACGATTTCCGCGCCCGTGCAACCGCTACAAAAACTGCTCTCACCGATGCCGCAAAAAAGATCGGCACCCAGGCAAAGATTTACTACGCGAGCAAGGCTTTCCTAAGCACAGAAATCGTTGGCTGGATTGACGAGCTTGGTTTAAACATTGACGTTGCCTCTGGCGGCGAACTGGCCGCTGCGCTTGCCGGGGGAATCGACGCATCTCGAATTGGGCTGCACGGCAACAACAAGTCGCTTCGCGAAATTGGTCGCGCAGTCACCGCTGGCGTTGGCGCAATTGTGATTGATTCAGAAATCGAAATCGAACGAATCGCATCTGCCGCAGGGGCTCAAGACAAAGTCCAGCCGGTTCGCCTTCGCATCAATACCGGTGTCCACGCCAATACACACGACTTCTTGGCCACCGCTCGCGAGGATCAGAAGTTTGGAATTTCAATCGCCGATGCACCTGCACTGGTTGAGAAAATTCGATCACACTCACACCTTGAGTTCCTAGGTTTTCACCAGCATGTTGGTTCTCAGATTTTTAATGCAGAAGGCTTTGTTGAATCAACAAAGCGTTTGATTGCTCTGCACGCAGATTCCCTAAAGGGTGGCGCGATTCCGGAGCTAAACCTAGGCGGTGGCTTTGGTGTGAATTACAAAGTTGCTGACAAAGCGCCGACTATCGGCTACTTTGCTGAAGCAATCACCGCGGTTGTTGCCGAGCAATGTGCCGCGCTGGGAATTGCGGTTCCTAAGTTGGCATTTGAACCTGGGCGCTACATCGCGGGTCCTGCGGGCATAACTCTTTACAACGTTGGCACCATTAAAGATGTCAAGGTAACTGACGGCTCAACACCAGCTGTTCGCAAGTATGTTTCCGTCGACGGCGGCATGAGCGACAACCTGCGCACCGCTTTGTATGAAGCGGAGTATCACACCGTGCTTGCTTCCCGCTCAAGCAAAGCCGAGCCGGCTTTAGCACGCGTTGTTGGTAAGCACTGCGAAAGTGGCGATATCGTTGTACGTAACGATTACCTGCCGGCCGATGTACACCCGAATGACCTGCTAGCTGTTGCGACAACCGGTGCCTACTGCCACTCAATGTCCAACAACTACAACTTTCTTACAAAGCCAGCCGTGGTTGCCGTTCGAAGTGGTGAGGCACGTCTAATAATTCGTGCAGAAACCGAATCGGACCTTTTTATAAGAGATTTAAAATACTTGGAATTGAAGAATCAAGCATCAACCCAGAACGAGAAGAGTTAATCGTGCAGGAATACCGCCCACTACGCGTTGCCCTATTAGGCGCCGGCTCAGTCGGATCTCAAGTAGCGCGCCTTCTGATTGAGAATAAGGCTGAACTAGCTGCACGTGTCGGTGCAGAGCTTGAGCTCATCGGTGTTGTTGTTCGTGACATTGATAAAGCCGTCAAAGCTGGCGTGCCGAAGCAGTTGCTAACCACCCAAGCAGAAGACGTAATTGTTAGTGCCGACATCGTTATTGAAGTCATGGGTGGCATTGAGCCAGCTAGAACTTACATTTTGCAGGCGTTGA
The DNA here is from genome assembly GCA_041179545.1 of Actinomycetota bacterium. Classification (GTDB taxonomy): domain Bacteria; phylum Actinomycetota; class Actinomycetes; order Actinomycetales; family Microbacteriaceae; genus Rhodoluna. The sequence continues at coordinate 5,511 of JBEGTF010000009.1, forward strand.
ATTCAGGTTCAGATGTGATTACCGCCAACAAGGCATTGCTGGCCACTCACGGAACTGAATTATTTGACGCAGCTGAGCAAGTTGGAGCACAGCTTTACTTTGAGGCAGCAGTTGCTGGAGCAATTCCTATCATTCGTCCGCTTCGCGAGTCTCTTGCCGGCGACAAGGTTAACCGAATCATGGGAATCGTAAACGGTTCAACAAACTACATTCTTGACCGCATGGATACCGAAGGCCTAAGCCTTGAAGCCGCCATGGAAGAAGCTACAGCTCTTGGTTATCTTGAAGCCGATCCAAGCCTTGACGTTGAAGGTTACGATGCCGCGCAAAAAGCTGCCATTCTCGCCTCACTTGCTTTTCACACTGAGGTACCCCTTGAAAAGGTTTACCGCGAGGGAATTACAAAAATCACCGCTGCGCAAATGGAAGCTGCAAAGCGTGACGGTTATGTAATTAAGATTTTGGCGATTGCCGAACGTATTCCGGCTAATGGCGGCGAGGCCGGAGTTGCCGTTCGCGTTCACCCAGTTTTGATTGATCGCAAGCACCCGCTTGGCGCTGTCCGCGGTGCGTTCAACGCTGTGTTCGTCGAGGCCGAGGCCGCCGGGGAATTAATGTTCTACGGTGCTGGAGCCGGTGGAGTACAAACTGCATCCGCTGTTTTGGGCGACCTCGTTTCAGCTGCCAAGCGTCACGTTGCCGGAGGGCCCGGTCTTGCTGATTCAGTACACGCGAATCTTCCAGTGCTACCAATTGATCGCGTACACACCCGCTACCAGATCACTTTGGAAGTAACAGACCAGCCTGGAGTTCTTGCCAAGATTGCCAATACATTCTCTGCTGGCAATGTTTCGATCGAAACCGTTGAGCAGTCAGTGCGTCAAGACGGCGGTAAGCGTAGCAAGACCGCTACCCTCGAGGTAGGAACCCATTCAGCCACCGATGCAGAACTCAGCGCAGTTGTTAAGGCACTTGCCGCGAGCGAATCGGTTGAATCAATTACTTCAGTAATCCGAGTAGAAGGAATCTAATGGCACACCAGTGGCGCGGAGTCATTCGCGAATACATCGATCGTCTAGATATTTCTAGCGACAACCCAGTTATCACACTGGGCGAGGGTGGCACACCATTGGTTGAAGCCCCGGCACTAGCAAAACTTGTTGGTGCAGAGCGCGTGCTTCTTAAAGTTGAGGGAATGAACCCGACCGGTTCATTTAAAGACCGCGGTATGACCATGGCAGTGTCAAAGGCTGTCGGCCATGGCGCACAGGCCGTAATTGCTGCTTCAACAGGAAACACTTCGGCATCGGCCGCTGCTTACGCTGCAGCTGCTGGAATTCAATCTGTTGTTCTTGTGCCAAAGGGCAAAATTTCGCTCGGAAAGCTCTCTCAAGCCGTTGCGCACAAATCACAAATCTTGCAGGTAAAGGGTAACTTTGACGACTGCCTTGACCTAGCTCGTGCGCTTAGCGAAAACTATCCGGTGCACCTGGTGAACTCGGTAAACCCAGACCGCATCGAAGGTCAGAAGACCGGTGCCTTTGAGGTCGTTGATTCGCTTGGTTTCGCACCAGACTTCCACGTGCTTCCAGTGGGTAACGCGGGTAACTACACCGCATACTCAAAGGGGTACCAAGAAGATGTTCAGGCAGGGCGCATCAAGTCAATGCCGAAGATGTGGGGATTCCAGGCTGAGGGCTCAGCACCGTTTAGCTTTGGTAACCCGGTGAAAAAGCCAGACACAATCGCAACCGCAATTCGAATCGGAAACCCAGCTTCTTACGATCTTGCCTTGGCTGCTCGCGAAGCATCTAGTGGTCAGTTCGGTTATGTGTCAGACAAAGAAATTTTGTGGATGCACCGATTCTTGTCAAACGAAGTTGGCGTTTTTGTTGAGCCATCTTCTGCAACTGGTGCAGCGGGTCTTTTCAAGCACTCAAAGAAGGGTGAAGTGCCGGCAGGTTCAACCATCGTTGTTACCGTCACCGGTCACGGTTTGAAGGACCCGATGTGGGCCCTCAAAGACGAACGCGGTAAGGGCATCAAGCCTCAGGCTGTTGCAAACCGCGTCGAAGCTGTTGCTGAACAACTAGGACTTTCTAAGAAGTAAACATGACATCGCTAATCGGTAGAAAAGTCACGGTCAAGGTGCCGGCCACATCGGCAAACCTAGGTCCTGGATTTGACACGCTTGGCATGGCACTTTCTTATTACGACGAGCTTGTAGTTGAAGCCGTTGCTGGTAGCGGCACTGTCGTTGAAGTTCACGGCGAGGGTGCAGGTGAGGTAGCGACCGATGAAAAAAATCTTGTCGTCAAGTCCCTGGCATACACTTTTGAAAAGTTTGGTCAAAAAGTTCCAGGCCTAAAACTCACAGCACACAACATCATTCCCCACGGACGCGGCATGGGGTCATCTGGAGCAGCTGTTGTTTCTGGAATAGTTGCTGCCAAAGGTTTGCTAGATGGAATTGTCGAAATCAATGATCAGCAATTGCTAACAATTGCTACGGAACTTGAAGGTCATCCAGACAACGTAGCCCCGGCACTTTTCGGTGGGCTCACCATTGCCTGGGAAGACGAGTCAGGCCCGCACCACAAAAAGCTTTTCGTGCACCGCGGCGTATCACCGCTGGAGTTGGTGCCGAATCACAAGATGTCCACCGCGCTCGCTCGTTCGCTACAGCCAGAATCAGTGCCGCACGACGACGCTGTGTTCAACGTGTCACGCTCGGCATTGCTAATCGCGGCTTTAACCCAGAGCCCGGAGCTGTTGCTGGCCGCGACCGAAGATCGACTCCACCAGGATTACCGCGCAGCGGCAATGCCAGAGACCGACGCAATCGTCAAACTCATGCGCGAACACGGCCATGCAGCCGTGGTTTCCGGGGCAGGCCCATCGGTGTTGGTATTGGCAAGCGACCCAGCTCAGCGCCTAGAAGCCGCAAAATTGGCCGCGAAGCACTACCCAGACTGGCAGGCCCTGCTTTTGGCTGTCGACTTCAAAGGTGCTACAGTTGCCTTGCACCAATAATTGGTGAAAATCCCGCAGATCTAAAGCGGTAGCAGCATGTTCAAAACATGCAGGCAGTGACTCTCTAAATAAAACAGTCACGAATATCTCCTAAGAAAGAGAAATCAATAAACATGGATGAAATCCAGGAAACCACTCCGGTAAAGAAGTCTCGTCGCGTAGTTGCAGACGGATCAGCTTCAGCCGAGAAGACCGAAGCTCCAAAAAAGGCCACTCGCGCAAAGACCGTTAAGGCCGATGCGGCTGAGCCAAAGGCTGAAAAGGTAGTTGCTGAGAAGTCAGCCGATGCTGGCGAGTCTCGCTCAAACGATTCAGGTGAATCTAGCGAGCGTTCAAGCGGCAACAACCGTAACCGTAACCGCAACCGTAACCGCAATTCAGGTGAAGGACGCGAGCCACGTGAAGGTGGCGAAGAAAACTCAGGTCGCGATAACTCAAACCGAGACAACTCAACCCGTGACAATGACTCACGCAATGAGCGCGACTTCAACGACGAGCGTCGTGGCAACAACCGCAACCGCAATCGTAACCGTGACCGCTACCGCGATCGCGACAACCGCGGCCGCCGCGGTGGCAACAGCCAGCACGATGAGGTTGAGCCAGAAATTTCTCCAGATGACGTACTAGTTCCAGTAGCTGGAATCTTGGATGTTCTCGACAACTACGCATTCGTTCGCACCAGCGGTTACCTACCTGGTCCAAACGATGTTTACGTATCACTTGGTCAGGTAAAGAAGTACAACCTGCGTAAGGGCGATGCTGTTGTTGGTTCAATTCGCCAGCCTCGCGAAGGTGAAGGCCAGGGCCGCTCAAAGTTCAACGCAATTGTGCGTATTGAGTCGATCAACGGTCTTACCGTTGAGCAGGCTGCGACTCGCGTTGAGTTCGGCAAGCTGACCCCGCTTTACCCACAGACACGTTTGCGTCTAGAGACTGAGCCAAACAAGCTGAGCACTCGAATCATCGATTTGGTTTCACCTATCGGTAAGGGGCAGCGTGGTTTGATTGTTTCCCCTCCAAAGGCCGGTAAGACTTTGGTGCTTCAGGCAATCGCAAACTCTATCGCAGTCAACAACCCAGAGGTTCACCTAATGGTTGTGCTTGTTGATGAGCGTCCTGAAGAAGTTACAGACATGCAGCGCACCGTGAAGGGTGAAGTTATTGCTTCAACCTTTGACCGTCCTGCGGAAGACCACACCACCGTTGCCGAATTGGCTATCGAGCGCGCAAAGCGTTTGGTTGAGCTTGGTCACGATGTTGTAGTTCTGCTTGACTCGATCACTCGTCTTGGTCGCGCTTACAACTTGAGCGCACCAGCTTCTGGTCGAATTCTTTCTGGTGGTGTTGACTCGTCAGCGCTTTACCCACCAAAGCGCTTCTTTGGTGCCGCTCGAAACATTGAAGACGGTGGATCACTAACTATTCTTGCTACCGCTCTTGTTGAGACTGGTTCAAAGATGGATGAAGTTATCTTCGAAGAGTTCAAGGGCACTGGAAACATGGAGCTTCGTTTGTCTCGCTCACTTGCAGACAAGCGCATCTTCCCTGCGGTTGACGTGAACGCTTCTGGTACTCGCCGCGAAGAAATGTTGATGAGCCCAGACGAAACCAAGATTGTTTGGAAGCTTCGTCGTGCTCTTGCAGGTCTTGAGCAGCAGCAGGCACTTGAGCTGGTACTTAGCCGACTAAAGGAAACCTCTTCTAACGTGGAGTTCCTGATGCAGGTTCAGAAGTCAATGCCAGTGCCAACTGGTTCTGACTCGGAGTAATTAATTGCTCGATTCGGTACAACCTCTTTTAGCTGAGCACACTGAGCTTCAGACCAAGCTGTCTGACCCAGCGTTGCACGGCAATCCAGCTCTAGCCAAGAAGCTCAACCGCCGTTACGCGGAACTGAGCGCAATCGTCACTGCGTACAACAATGTGTTGGCGTTAATCGAGGATCTCAAGGCTGCCAAAGAGTTGGCGAAAGAAGATGAAATGTTTGCCGAAGAAGCAACTCTCAATGAGGAGCGTCTAACCGCTGCTCAAGAGAAGCTGCGTCGTTTGTTGATTCCACGTGACCCCGATGACGGTCGCGATGTAATTATGGAAATCAAAGCTGGAGAAGGCGGAGCTGAGTCTGCACTTTTCGCAGCCGACCTGCTTCGCATGTACATCCAGTACGCCAACTCAAAAGGTTGGAAGACAGAGATTCTTGACAAAAATGAATCAGACCTTGGTGGCATCAAAGACATCCAGCTAGCGATCAAAGGAAACTCCACTGACCCAGCTCAGGGCGTGCACGCACATCTGAAGTACGAGGGTGGAGTGCACCGTGTTCAGCGTGTTCCGGCGACAGAAACCCAGGGCCGCATCCACACCTCTGCAGCGGGTGTTCTTGTTTTCCCTGAAGTTGATGAGCCAGAAGAAGTTGAGATTAGTCAAAACGATTTGCGCATTGACGTTTACCGTTCATCTGGTCCTGGTGGTCAGTCAGTGAACACCACAGACTCTGCCGTTCGTATTACTCACTTGCCAACCGGAATTACGGTTGCCATGCAGAACGAAAAATCACAGTTGCAAAACCGTGAGGCCGCGATGCGCGTATTGCGTGCCCGTATTCTTGCTGCCCAGCAGGAAGCCATCGAGGCTGAGCAATCTGCCGCTCGTAAGTCGCAGGTTAAGTCTGTTGACCGTTCAGAGCGCATTCGAACTTACAACTACCCAGAGAATCGCATCGCCGATCACCGCACCGGGTACAAGGCCTACAACCTTGACGCGGTTATGGATGGCGCTCTTGAACCGGTGGTTCAGTCCGCGATTCAAATGGATGAAGAATCTCGTTTAGCTGCACTCGGCGACGAAAAGAAATAACTCTATGTTGCTGCGCGATTTGGTTGAGCATGCGGCAAAGCGCTTCGAAGAAGCGGGCATTGATTCTGCAATCGTAGATGCCGAGTTGTTGGCTGGCCATGTTATTGGTCTAACGCGCGGCGGTATCCAGAGCGAAATGATTCGCGGTGCAGAAATTGACGATGCAAACGCTGAAATACTTACTGAACTTTACGGGCGTCGCCTAAGTCGCGAACCGCTGCAGCACATCACTGGCAGGGCATACTTTAGAAACCTTGAGCTGATTGTCGGCAAAGGTGTGTTCGTTCCTCGTCCAGAAACCGAATTCGTTGCCCAGTTGGCAATCGATGCGTTGAGATCAATCGCTGCCGAAACGCCATTAGCCGTAGATCTTGGAACAGGTTCCGGAGCAATTGCATTAGCAATGGCAACCGAGGTCACCAATTCAAAAATTTACGCCGTAGAAAAATCATCCGCTGCAATGGCGTTTACCAGTCAGAACTTTGAGAAATACGGATCCGCAAATACGACCCTGATTCAAGGGGATTTAGCAGACGCCTTTGTCGAGCTTGACGGACGGGTATCGGTGGTGGCTTCTAATCCTCCTTATATCCCAAGCGCCGCCGTGCCTCGAGATATCGAGGTAAAACTTCACGATCCTGAGCTTGCCCTTTACGGCGGGGAAGACGGCATGCAGGTGATGCACTTGGTGTCGGCCACTGCGAAACGCTTGCTGCATGCGGGCGGCAGCCTGGTGGTTGAACACGCAGACTCGCAAGCCACTCAGGTGAGTCAACTACTATTGGCTGATGGATGGCGACAGGTTCGCAGCCATAAAGACCTGACCGGTCGTGACAGAGCAGTAACCGCCATAAAGTAATTGGAACAGTAGAGAGGAGCAAAATGCCGAATCGCATTTACGATTGTTCCCTTGATACTGATTTACTCACCGGGATGCGGCTTGCAAAAGTTTCTCTAGGCCGCAATGAGTTAGTTGTGTTTCCAACTGACACTGTTTACGGAATCGCATCAGATGCATTCTCTGCCGAGGGTGTCCGGGCATTGCTTGCCGCCAAGGGTCGCGGCCCACAGTCACCTCCTCCGGTACTTATCGGCACAGTTCAAACAATGCAGGCACTGGCCGAGGACGTACCAGATGTTGCCAACCGCTTGGCAGCAACTTTTTGGCCGGGTGCTTTGACCATGATTCTGAAATCGCAATCCTCATTGACCTGGGACCTGGGTGAAACCAAAGGCACAGTTGCCCTACGCATGCCAGATCACAAAATTGCCTTGGCGTTGCTGCAGGAGACCGGACCGCTCGCGGTTTCGAGCGCAAACCTAACCGGTCAGCCGGCTTCAACAACCTGCCAGCAGGCGGAGCAGTACCTAGGTGAAAGCGTGGCCGTGTATTTAGATGGCGGTAACAGTCCAAAGGGCGAGGCATCAACAATCATCGACCTCACCGATGTCGTTGATTCATACGACACCGATGGCAAAATCACCTCGACCGGAAAAATCAAGATTGTGCGACGAGGTGCTCTAAGCGCTGACAAGATTCGCTCAATTGCCGGTGACCTTCTAGAAGAATCTCGATAACGTGCGCGCCTATCTTTTGATGATGCTGATTGCAGCAGTCGTGACCTTCTTCGGAACTTTTGTTGTTTTGCGGTTAGCGCATCGATTCAAAATTTATCCGCAGATTCGCTCGCGCGATGTGCACACGAAGCCAACACCAAGGCTCGGTGGCATAGCAATGTTCGCTGGATTCCTGATCACGATAATAAGCGCCGGGTTTATCGGGTGGTTCAAGAGCGTTTACGCCGAGCCGTTGCAAATAATTGCTATCGTTGCGGCTGCTTTCCTTATCACGCTGATTGGGTTTCTAGATGACCTCTACGACTTGGATTGGAGTCTGAAGCTAGCTGGCCAATTCGTGGTCGCAGGAATTTTGGCTTGGCAAGGCGTGCAAATTGTCTCGCTACCAATCGCCGGTGTGACCATAGGAAGTTTTGGAATCTCATTTGTAGCCACAGTGTTCTTGGCTGTTTTAGTAATGAACGCGGTTAATTTCATTGATGGCCTTGACGGTCTGGTCGCCGGAGTGGTGTTTATCGGTACATCGGTGTTCTTTGCCTACAGCTACGTTTTGGCTCAGCAGACCTCGCCAACCAACTATTTCAACCTGGCTTCCCTGATTTCTGCCATCGTGATTGGCATGTGCCTAGGGTTCCTGCCTTACAACTGGCACCGCGCCAAGATTTTCATGGGAGATTCGGGCGCGATGCTGCTGGGTTTACTTATGGCTACAACTGCGTTGACGGTCACCGGTCAGATTGATCCACAGACGGTAAGTAGAGGGGAGTTGGTTCCCGCCTTCATTCCGCTCATTCTGCCTCTGGCGATTTTGATCTTGCCGCTCCTGGATTTCTCTTTGGCCGTGGTTCGAAGGCTCAGGGCTGGAAAGTCACCCTTTGCCGCCGACCGAGAGCACCTGCACCACCGCCTTCAAGATTTTGGTCATACCCACCTTGGTTCCGTGCTGGTCTTTTATGTTTGGACGGCCCTGATCTCGATCAGTTGCCTGCTGTACTTCTTCTGGCCCGCCTGGGCTGTCTTGGTTTTCACAGTCTTTGGCCTAGTCGGCTGCTTGGTATTCACCCTTTGGCCGCTAATCCAGCGCCGCAGGTCCGCAAATTCAGGAGTTTCTGTAAATGTCTAAAGCGTCAAACACCCTCTTTTCCCGAGTGCTAAGACTTGGCTCAGCACTAATCGGTGCTATTGCCATAATCGGTGGTTTGCTAGGTTTCTTGGTCGCCGGAGCGGCCGGCCTAACCAGTGCCCTGATTGGAGCGTCACTCACGTTGGTTTTCGTTACCCTTACAGCGGCCAGCGTTTGGCTCGGCGGAAAGTTGCCACTGGGCGGCTTTTTTGGAGTGGTCCTGGGTGGCTGGCTAATCAAAATTGTTGGTTTTGCATTCGTGATCGCTGCCCTAAAAGGTGCCGCATTCATCAACGGGCCGGTGCTATTTTTCACACTCGTGGCAGCCATTTTGGGAACCCTTGCCGTTGATTCAGTATTGGTCCTTAAGGCCCGCATTCCCGTAATCGGCGACTAAAACTTCCTGTTAGAATTGTCGCAAGAACTGAGACAATCCAAGTTCTTATCCCGTTGTAAATCGCCGCAAGGCTGTCATCAGTCTTGCCCCGAAACAGGAGTCCACGCTGTTCAACTACGCACAGAGCTTGCTATTCGTAGCAGCAAACACCGAAGAGTCGGGTAGTGGATTTCACGCTCCATCAATCATGGAGTTTTATCCTGAAATCGTTGCGTTTGAGGGAACCCCATTTGCGCTAAACCGAATCATGTTGATTCGTCTAATCGTGCTCACACTTCTTATCGTTCTTTTTACCCTTTGGACTCGCAAGTTCCAGCAGGCAAATAAGACTCAAAACCACGTCCCTGGCAAGTTCCAGTTGATGGGTGAAATCTCATTGAACTTTGTGCGTAAAAGCATTGCGCACGATCAGCTTGGTGAAAAAGACGGCGACCGATTCCTGCCGCTGCTGACCACAATTTTCTTTGTCACCCTGGGTATGAACATCACGGGAATTATCCCTGGCTTCAACATCGCAGGTACTTCTGTAATTGGTTTGCCAATCGTTATGGCCGCAGCCGCTTACGTGACCTTCATCTACGCAGGTGTAAAGAAGCACGGCGGACACTTCTTTACTTCAGCTCTTTTCCCTGCAGGTGTGCCAAAAGCCTTCTACGTTTTGGTAACACCGATCGAGTTCCTCTCAACTTTCATTCTTCGTCCGGTTACACTTGCTCTTCGTTTGACCATGAACATGATCGCCGGTCACTTGCTTTTGGTGCTGTGTTTCTCAGCAACCCAGTTCTTCCTGTTCAACACCGAGGGCGCATTCAAGCTTTTCGGCGCAGGAACTTTTGTCTTTGGTTTCGCCTTTACCCTTTTTGAAATTTTGGTGGCGTTCCTACAGGCATACGTTTTTACTCTTCTGACCACGGTCTACATTCAGTTGGCCCTATCAGACGAGCACTAAGAGCTGACAACCGTCAGTTCTAAACCACGGAAGGGAAATACAAAGTGGACGTAACTACATTCGCAGAACTAAGCGGCAACCTAGCAGTTGTTGGCTACGGTCTAGCAGCAGTTGGCCCTGGTATCGGTGTAGGTCTTGTTGTTTCAAAGACCATCGAATCAATCGCTCGCCAGCCAGAGCTAGCAGCAAAGCTACAGGTCACAATGTGGCTTGGTATCGCATTCACCGAAGCGCTAGCGCTTATCGGTCTTGCAACTCCATTCATCTTCGCTTAGTCAGTCAGGAACTTAGGCCATGATTTCAAGAATTCTCGCTGCGGCAGCAGAGGGTGAGGCAGCGCCAAACCCACTTTTGCCTGCTAGCTACGACATTCTTTGGTCTTCGGTTGTTTTCTTTATCCTGCTTGCTTTTTTCTGGTTCAAGGTACTACCGAACTTCAAGAAGACTCTTGATGCGCGCACCGAAGCGATCGAAGGTCGCCTAGAGGCAGCAGAGAAAGCTCAGGCTGAGGCTGCAGCGAAGACTGCAAACATTGAGGCGGAGCAGTCAGCTGCTCGTGCCGAAGCGGCAGAAATTCGTGAAGCAGCTCGCGCCGAGGGTGCAGTCATTCTGGCTGAACTCAAGGAGCAGGCAGCGGCAGAGGCAGCGCGTTTGACCGCAAATGCCAAGTCACAGATTGAAGCCGAGCGTCAGGCTGCACTTATCTCGCTACGCGCAGAAGTTGGCACACTTGCCATCGATCTTGCATCGAGCGTTGTTGGTGCGAGCCTGCAGAACGACAAGATCGCTAGCTCAGTGGTTGACCAGTTCCTGGCCGACCTTGAGTCATCTGACAAGTCAGGCAAAAAGAACTAATGGCAAGCTCAACCAGACAGTCGCTAACAGCAGCTAAGAAAGCGCTAACCCCGCTTCTAGCCAAAGCAGACCTCAAGTTCGCAGAAGAGATTTTTGCAATCGGCGCAGCCGTAGCATCTTCATCTCAATTGCGCAGCATCCTCTCGGACCCTTCCGCCGAGGCTAAGGCAAAATCAGGAGCGTTGAACGCCGTTTTCGGCAAAAACGTTTCTGCCCCTGCACTTGAGTTCGCGACTGTTCTGGTTGAACTTCGCTGGTCAACCGGACAAGACCTTGTTAGTGCGTTTGAGCAGTTGGCTGTATTCGCAGTCGCCGCTATCGCTGCTAACAACAAGAAAATCGCCGATGTAGAAAGCGAACTATTCGCATTCCAGCAGGCTGTTGATTCTGACCAGGATCTACAGTTTGCGCTCGGCGACCGTCTTGCTTCTGAAGACGCACAGCTAGCTCTAGTAGCCACCTTGATCAAGGGCAAAGTTAGCGATGAAGCTGACGTTCTTATTCGTCGTGCAGTTACCGGTGCTCGTCGTCGTCGCGTTGCTCTAGTTCTTGAGCAGTTCGGCAAGCAGGTTTCTGCTTACGCAGAGCGCTTGGTAGCAACAGTCACAGTGGCGGCACCGATGAGCGCAGCTCAGCTGGACCGTCTAGAAAGTGTCTTGGCAAAGTCTTACGGACAGAGCCTGAAGTTAAACGTCGAGGTTGATCCAGCAATCCTCGGTGGTATCAAAGTTCAGGTTGCTGGAGAGATTCTGGACGGAAGCTTGGCTTCACGTCTAACCGACGCAAAACTTCAGTTGGCATAACCAACTGATCAAAAACTTCAGTCACTAATCCGACTGAGAGACCAACAGGGGTTCGCCCCAGAAGTAGAGGAACGAGATGGCAGATCTGAAAATCAGCCCGAACGAGATTCGCGACGCTCTAAAGGACTTCGTTAAGTCTTACGAGCCAGCCAAGGCTTCTCGCTCAGAAGTAGGCCACGTAATTGATGCCGGTGACGGTATTGCTCACGTTGAAGGACTACCAAGTGCGATGGCTAACGAGCTACTGAAGTTCGCCGATGGCACTCTAGGCCTAGCCTTGAACCTCGACGAGCGCGAGATCGGTACCGTTGTGCTCGGTAACTTCGAAGGCATCGTTGAGGGTATGGAAGTTCACCGCACCGGTGAAGTTCTGTCAGTACCTGTTGGTGACGCATTCTTGGGTCGCGTTGTTGACCCACTAGGTAACCCAATTGATGGTCAGGGTGACATCAAGGCAGAGACTCGTCGTGCACTTGAGCTTCAGGCTCCTGGTGTTATGGCTCGTAAGTCTGTGCACGAGCCACTGCAGACTGGCATCAAGGCTATCGACGCGATGATCCCAGTTGGTCGTGGTCAGCGTCAGCTAATTATTGGTGACCGTCAGACTGGTAAGACCGCTATCGCGATCGACACCATCATCAACCAGAAGGCTAACTGGGACTCAGGCGATGTAAACAAGCAAGTTCGTTGCATCTACGTTGCTATTGGCCAAAAGGGTTCAACTATTGCTGGTGTTAAGGGTGCTCTTGAAGAGGCCGGCGCAATGGAGTACACCACCATCGTGGCTTCACCTGCATCTGACCCAGCTGGTTTCAAGTACCTAGCTCCTTACACCGGTTCTGCAATTGGTCAGCACTGGATGTACGGCGGCAAGCACGTACTAATCATTTTTGATGACCTTTCAAAGCAGGCAGAGGCATACCGTGCGGTATCACTTCTTCTACGTCGTCCACCAGGCCGCGAGGCTTACCCAGGTGACGTCTTCTACCTACACTCACGCCTTCTAGAGCGTTGTGCAAAGTTGAACGACGAACTTGGCGGCGGTTCGATGACTGGTCTTCCAATCATCGAGACCAAGGCGAACGACGTCTCTGCATACATTCCAACCAACGTGATTTCAATCACCGATGGCCAGATCTTCTTGCAGTCAGACCTGTTCAACTCGAACCAGCGTCCTGCGATTGACGTGGGTATCTCGGTTTCACGTGTTGGTGGTGCGGCTCAGCTCAAGAGCATCAAGGGTGTTTCAGGAACCTTGAAGCTTGAGCTTGCTCAGTACCGTGCACTTGAAGCTTTCGCGATGTTCGCGTCTGACCTTGATGCCGCTTCACGTCAGCAGCTTGCTCGTGGTGCTCGTCTGATGGAGCTTCTAAAGCAGCCTCAGTACTCACCATTCCCAGTTGAAGAGCAGACTGTTTCTATCTGGGCTGGTACCACCGGAAAGCTTGATGAAGTTCCAGTTGAAGACGTTCTACGTTTCGAGTCTGAGCTGCTTGAGCACCTACGCCGCAACACCAGCATTCTGACCACCATTCGCGAGACCAGCAAGCTTGAAAAAGACACCACTGCTGAGCTCGAAAAGGAAGTTGCCAAGTTCAAGAAGAGCTTTGCAACAAAGGGCGGAACTCCACTTGCTTCAAACACCTCTGAGGCGCTTGAAGAAGAAGACGTAAACCAGGAAAAGATCGTAAAGGGCAAGAAGAAGTAATTCTTCTTTCTATTACGAAGACAACCACCGAGATATAGAGAGCGAGGAGAGAACATGGGAGCGCAACTTCGCGTCTACAGACAGAAAATTAAGTCTGCACAGACCACCAAGAAGATTACTCGTGCCATGGAGTTGATCTCCGCTTCGCGCATTAACAAGGCTCAGCAGCGTGTAGCAGCATCAACCCCTTACTCGCGTGCAGTTACTCGCGCGGTTTCAGCGGTTGCAACATTCTCAAATGTTGATCACCCACTCACCACCGAGCCAGCTCGCATTGATCGCGCAGCCGTTGTGATTTTCACTTCTGACCGCGGTCTTGCAGGTGCGTTTTCTTCAAACGTTCTAAAAGAGGCAGAGCAACTCACCAACCTTCTCAAGGAGCAGGGCAAGGAAGTTGTTTACTACCTAGTTGGCCGCAAGGCTGTGGCTTACTTTGGTTTCCGTCGTCGCGCATTTACCCAGAGCTGGATTGGTGGAACTGACCTTCCTCAGTTCGGCACCGCTAAGGAAATCGCTGATGCAGTGGTTGCTGCTTTCAACACCGATTACAAAGACGGTGGCGTTGACGAGATTCACCTGGTATCAAACCGCTTCATTTCGATGATTGCTCAGATTCCAGAAGTGGTTCGCCTACTTCCACTTGAAATCGTAGAGGGCGTCGAGGCACCATCAGAGTCTCAGGTTTACCCGCTTTACGAATTCGAGCCTGATGTGAACAAGGTGCTTGATGCACTGCTTCCGGTTTACATCGAGAGCCGTATCTACAACGCAATGCTGCAGTCTGCAGCGTCAGAGCACGCGGCTCGTCAAAAGGCCATGAAGTCAGCTACTGACAACGCCGACAAGTTGATCAAGAACTACACACGCCTGTCAAACGCAGCGCGTCAGTCAGAAATTACGCAACAGATTTCCGAAATTGTTGGTGGTGCAGACGCATTGTCTACCGCTGGCAACGAGGACTAAGAGAAAGAAAGAGAAATGGCCGAGACCAAGAACAAGGCTGGAGTAGGACGCATTGCACGCGTTACTGGTCCAGTTGTTGACATCGAGTTCCCGCACGATGCCATCCCTGCTATCTACAACGCTCTAACCACTGAGCTTGATGTAGCGGGCGAGAAGACCACTCTTACTCTTGAGGTTGCCCAGCACCTCGGAGATGACCTAGTGCGCGCAATTGCATTGAAGCCAACCGATGGTTTGGTTCGCGGTGCAGAGGTTGCTGACACAGGCGCTCCTATCTCAGTACCTGTTGGTGACGTCACCAAGGGCCACGTATTCAACGTGACTGGTGAAGTTCTAAACGCCAAGCCAGGCGAAAAGATTGAAGTCAAGGAAACTTGGTCAATCCACCGCCAGCCACCAGCCTTTGACCAGCTTGAGTCAAAGACCACCATGTTCGAGACAGGTATCAAGGTTATTGACCTTCTTACTCCTTACGTACAGGGTGGAAAGATTGGTCTATTCGGTGGTGCCGGTGTTGGTAAGACCGTTTTGATCCAGGAAATGATTTACCGTGTGGCAGAAAACCACGATGGTGTGTCTGTGTTCGCCGGTGTTGGTGAGCGTACCCGTGAAGGTAACGACCTTATCGACGAAATGACCGAGTCAGGCGTTATCGACAAGACCGCTCTGGTCTTCGGGCAGATGGATGAGCCACCTGGCACCCGTCTTCGCGTTGCTCTTTCAGCGTTGACCATGGCGGAGTACTTCCGCGATGTTCAGAAACAGGACGTGCTGTTGTTCATTGACAACATCTTCCGCTTTACTCAGGCAGGTTCTGAGGTTTCGACTCTTCTAGGTCGTATGCCTTCTGCTGTGGGTTACCAGCCAAACTTGGCCGATGAGATGGGTCTGCTACAGGAGCGCATCACATCAACCCGTGGTCACTCGATTACCTCGCTTCAGGCAATTTACGTACCTGCGGACGACTACACCGACCCAGCCCCGGCAACCACATTTGCTCACTTGGATGCAACCACCGAGCTATCTCGTGACATTGCTTCTCAGGGTCTTTACCCTGCGGTGGACCCACTGACATCGACTTCACGTATCTTGGACCCTCGCTACATCAGCAAGGACCACTACGAGACTGCAACAACAGTGAAGCGCATTCTGCAGAAGAACAAGGAACTTCAGGAAATCATCGCGATTCTTGGTGTTGAGGAGCTTTCTGAAGAAGACAAGATCACCGTTTCACGCGCTCGTCGTATTCAGCGCTTCCTTTCACAGAACACCTACATGGCTACCAAGTTCACCGGTGTTGCTGGTTCAACAGTTCCTCTGAAGGACACCATCGAAGGCTTCGCGGCTATTGCTCGCGGTGACTTCGACCACGTTGGTGAGCAGGCGTTCTTCAACCTTGGTGACATCAATGATGTTCTAAAGGAATGGGACCGCATCCAGAAGGAATCAGGTAAGTAATAATGGCCACCCTTCGCGTTGAGCTAGTAGCTGCTGACCAGGCCGTATGGACTGGTGAAGCCAAGATGGTTGTTGCAAAGACCGTCGAAGGTGAAATTGGTTTGCTACCAGGTCACGAACCGATGCTTGCAATTCTGAGCTCTGGTGAAGTTCGCATCACCCTTGAAGACGGAAACGTAATCAAGGCGAACGCGGAAGACGGCTTCCTGTCGGTCGAAAACAACGTAGTAGCAGTTGTTGCTCGAAACGCAGCGCTTATCTAAAAAGAATTACAAGAAAACCCCGATCAGTTGATCGGGGTTTTTCTTTATCGTTTAGCCGAAGGCTCCCACTTCACATCCGAACCACCATTGGCAACCCTGGCCAATACAAACAACAAATCACTGAGGCGATTCAGGTACTTAGCCGCAAGAATGTTGATACCGCCTACATCGGCGCCTTTCTTAGAAGGCTCAACGCCATGAGTTTCAATAGCGTGCCAGGTGGCGCGCTCAGCGCGACGAACGACGGTTCGGGCCAAGTGCAATCCTGCAGCCAGTGCTGTTCCACCAGGAAGAATGAATGAATCAAGTTTTGGAAGTTCGGCGTTGTAAGTGTCGATGGCTTGCTCAAGATCATCAATCCAATAGGCAGGAACACGAATTGGTTCGTACTCATAAGACTCGTGCAACGGAGTCGCAAGGTCGGCGCCAAGGTCGAAAAGTTCGTTTTGAATCCGGGTGACCAGTGCCATGGTTTCGGCGGTGAACTCGCCCTTGGCCAAGCTCATGGCCAGACCAATTGCTGAATTCGCCTCATCGACATCGGCATAAGCCTCTATGCGCGGGTCGGTCTTACGAACGCGGGTGTAGTCGCTTAGGCCAGTCATGCCTTCGTCGCCGGTTCGGGTATAAATTTTTGTGAGTTTCACCATGTAGCCAGTCTAGAAACTTATCTGCTCTGCAACTAATAGGCTATTTTTTATGCTCTTTTTGATTCCACCTTCAGAAACCAAGGCCGTAGGCGGGGGATCAATCAAAATCACTCAAGCGCACATGACTTTTGGTGGCCTAGACCCAACAAGAGACAAAGTTCTTGACGCCTACATTCAGGCCACCGGCGATAAAGGCATTCGAATTGCGCCAACCATGGAGGCAATCAATCGCTACACGGGCACGCTTTACTCTGCGATTCACGGCAGAGGCCTCAAAGGAACAGCCACCGCAAATAACTCTCTAAACCAAACCGAGCTGGCGAGAGCAAGAACTATGGTGCTGATTCAATCGGCGCTATTTGGGGTAATTGCCGCCACAGACTTGATTCCTAATTACAAGGTCTCACCATCAAAGTTGATCTGCGGAATAAACCTAAAGAGAGTTTGGCCAGAACCGCACCTGAACTTTGCCTGGGCCCGGCTAACCAGCGGTCCGGTGATTGACCTAAGATCTAAGGCATACGCAGAACTCGCGCCCCTGCCAGCAAATCTTGATTCTTATACGGTCACTGTGTTTGTCGAGCGTGCCGATGGCACGAGGGAGCAATTGAATCACTTCAACAAGAAGGCCAAAGGTCAATTGGTCAGATCAGCCCTAACGGCAAGCAAAGAGCCAAGCACAATTTCCGAACTAAAGAAGTG